>CAXSGT010000342.1:0-2024 GCA_964236835.1 uncultured Polaromonas sp. | reverse complement strand
GGCGAGCCCGCCGGCGACGACAATCCGGTCGATACCGAGCTGCCGCTGGCCGCCGCCGAAAGCATGCTGGCGCAGGCCCCCGCCGGCCAAAGCCCGAGCGACACGGCGTTTTACCTGCAGCACTGCGTGAAGGCCTGCAAGGCCGGCGTCGAGCGCAGCCATATCATCCCTTTCGCCATCGACGGCTCGCTGCTGCTGGAAATTTATGTCCACGACGGCATCGGCACCATGGTGGTCGATGAAAAGCTCGAAGAGCTGCGCGAAGCCACGGCCGATGACGTCGGCGGCATTTTGCAGCTGATCGAGCCGTTCGAGCGCGACGGCACGCTCGTCAAGCGCAGCCGCACCGAGATCGAACGCGACGCCGACCATTACACGATCATCGAGCACGACGGCGTGATCTTCGCCTGCGCGGCGCTGTATCCTTTTCCGGAAGAAAGGACGGGCGAAATGGCGGCGCTGACGGTGTCGCCGCAAAGCCAGGGCCAGGGCGACGGCGAAAATATCTTGAAACGCGTCGAGCAGCGCGCCCGCGCCGCGGGCCTGCAAAGCATCTTCGTGCTGACGACGCGCACCATGCACTGGTTTATCAAGCGCGGCTTCGTGCAGATGGACCCGGACTGGCTGCCCGAGGCACGCAAGCGCAAATACAATTGGAGCCGCAAGAGCCAGGTGCTGGTCAAAAAGCTGGGATAAGCCTTTTGAAATGCAAAACTTTCGCTGCACCGGGCCATGATTCCTCGCGTACCATGACCTGAGCCGGTTCACCAGACCGACACCTTCATCATCACCGCGAGGAACACATATGCCTGAAATTAAGCGCAACGAACCCAAGCATTGCTACGAGGCCTTTGTCGATGGGCGCCTGGCCGGCGTCTGCGACTATGTCATCGACGGCTCCACAGTGACTTTCACCCACACGGCGGTCAGCCCGGAATTCGAAGGGCAAGGCGTTGGGTCGGCCCTTGCGAGGTACGTGCTGGAAGACAGCCGGGCGCAGGGTAAAAGCGTGATACCCGCGTGCGAGTTCATCCGCGACTACATCAGCGGCCACAGCGAATTTGCCAGCCTTGTCAGCTAACCAGCTAGGTGTTTGAGCCTGAAGCAATACCAGTCAGACTCATCCTCACGCCGCCTCTAATCGTTGAAAAGCTTGTTTGCGCCTGTGCAGAAAGCATAGTTTGCTATTACTTATATAGCATCCGGTCCAACGCGCCTTGCGTGATCGACGACAGCGTTGCGCGCGTTGTGATGATTTCCGGATCGAGCGTCACCTCGATCAGCGTGCCTTCGGGTCGCGCCAGCGCGGCCAGCAGCTCGGCCTCGAATTCGCCGGTGCGGCTGATGCGAACGCCGGCATAGCCGTAGGCGCGGGCCAGCGCGGCAAAGTCCGGGTTCCGCAGGCTGGAACCGCTTTCATGCCGCGGATACTGCCTTTCCTGGTGCATGCGAATCGTGCCGTACATGCCGTTGTTGAGCAGCAAGACAATGCTTTTCGCGCCATGCTGCACGGCCGTCGCCAGTTCCTGGCCGTTCATCAGAAAGTCGCCGTCGCCAGCGATGGTGAACACCACGCGCCCCGTAGTGATGGCCGCCGCGATGCCCGCCGGAACGCCATAGCCCATCGCGCCGACGGTCGGCGCCAGCTGCGTCTTGAAGCCCTTGGCGAGCCCATGGTGCTTGAAAAACCGATGCATCCAGCTGGCGAAATTTCCTGCGCCGTTGCTCAGCACCGCATCCGGCGGCAGGTGTTTTTGCAGCAGGCCGACGATGGCCGGCATGTCGATGTCACCAGGCAGCGATTGCGGCAGCAAATTTTCCAGGTAGTCCGCGTTCGCCGACCTGCTCCAGGCTTCCCAGCGAACCGCCGACGGCGCGGCCAGCGCTTCGAGCGCATGCGCCGCCGCGTTCATCGTCGCGTTGATCGCCAGATCGGCCTGGTACACCCGGTTCAGCTCCTCGGCGCTGGCGTGGATATGCGCCAGCTTTTGCTTCGGGCTGGGCGCTTCGAGCAGCGTGTAGCC
>CAXSGT010000341.1:0-2047 GCA_964236835.1 uncultured Polaromonas sp. | reverse complement strand
ATTGGCTGGCCCGGCGCTACGGCGGCTTGCAATTCGATGCGAAGGCGCAGATCCTGCCGGTCAACGGCTCGCGCGAGGCTCTTTTTTCACTGGCGCAAACCGTGCTCGACGCGAGCCGGCCGGGCGCGACCGTGGTTTGCCCCAATCCGTTTTATCAAATCTACGAAGGCGCGGCGCTGTTGGCCGGCGCGCAGCCGTGGTTCGCGCCCAGCGACGCGGCGCGCAATTTCGCCGTCGATTGGGCCGGCGTTCCCGACGCGGTGTGGGGCGCCACCCAGCTGGTGTTCGTCTGCTCGCCGGGCAATCCGACCGGCGCGGTCATGGGGATCGACGAATGGGAGCTGCTGTTCAGCTTGAGCGACCGCTATGGCTTCGTGATCGCCTCGGACGAGTGCTACAGCGAAATCTACTTTCGTGACGAACCTCCCCTGGGCGGGCTGCAAGCGGCCGCGCAACTCGGCCGCGCCGATTTCAAGAACCTGATCTCGCTGACCAGCCTGTCCAAGCGCAGCAACGTGCCCGGCCTGCGCAGCGGTTTCGTGGCCGGCGACGCGTCCATCATCAAATCATTTTTGCTCTACCGCACCTATCACGGCAGCGCGATGAGCCCGATCGTCCAGGCCGCCAGCATCGCCGCCTGGGGCGACGAGCGGCATGTCATCGACAACCGCGCCCTGTATCGCGAAAAGTTCGCCCAGGTCACGCCCATGCTGGCCGATGTGATGGACGTCGCCCTGCCCGACGCCGGCTTTTACCTGTGGGCCGGCATTCCCGGCGTGTTCAACGGCTCCGACACCGCGTTCTCATCGGAACTGCTTGGCTTTTACAATGTCGTCGTATTGCCCGGCAGCTACCTGGCGCGAGACGTCCGGGGAAGCAACCCGGGCGCCGGTCGGGTCCGCATGGCGCTGGTGGCCGAAACCGCCGAATGCGTCGAAGCGGCCCGGCGCATCGTCAAATTCATTCATTCCAAAGCTCGCTGAAATATCGAAAAAAAAATGACACCAGACAACCTTCAAGCCACGATCGACGCCGCCTGGGAACACCGCGCCGGCCTGTCGCCCGCGGCGGCGCCGCAAGAGGTGCTCGACGCCGTCGAGCACACCATCGCCGAGCTGAACAACGGCACGCTGCGCGTCGCCACGCGCGAAGGCGTCGGAAAGTGGACGACGCACCAGTGGATCAAGAAAGCCGTGCTGCTGAGCTTCAGGCTGAAAGACAACGAGCAGATGCGCGCCGGCGACCTGGGATTTTTCGACAAGGTGCCGACCAAGTTCGCCCACCTGAGCGAGGCAGAGCTGCGCGAAACCGGCGTTCGCATCGTGCCGCCGGCGGTGGCGCGCCGCGGCAGCTTCATCGCCCGCGGCGCGATCTTGATGCCGAGCTACGTCAACATCGGCGCCTGGGTCGGCGAAGGCACCATGGTCGACACCTGGGCGACCGTCGGCAGCTGCGCGCAGGTCGGCAACCACGTGCACCTGTCCGGCGGCGTCGGCCTGGGCGGCGTGCTCGAGCCGCTGCAGGCGAGCCCCACTATCATCGAGGACAACTGCTTCATCGGCGCGCGCTCGGAAGTGGTCGAAGGCGTCATCGTCGAAGAAAACTCGGTGATCTCGATGGGCGTGTACATCGGCCAGAGCACGCCGATCTACGACCGCGAGCTCGACACCGTGAGCTACGGCCGCATTCCGGCCGGCTCGGTCGTGGTGTCGGGCAACCTGCCGAAGGCCGGCGGCAAGTACAGCCTGTACTGCGCGGTGATTGTCAAGCGCGTCGATGCCAAAACGCGGGCGACCACCAGCCTCAATGATTTACTGAGAGATTGAGCGTTCACGTGAACCAGCCCACTCTCGAGACAACTACGACGGCAATGCCGTTTTCAAGCAGGGGCCGCAGAACCGGCTTTGCCGGACTGCAGGCGCAGCGGCCCCCTCGGGGGGCAGGGAGCTACGCGAAGCGAGCGACCGTGGGGGCAACAAAAGGAGCGAAGCGATGAGCACGATGGAAAAAATTCTGCGTTTGATGGTGGAGAAAAAGGCGTCGGACG
>CAXSGT010000340.1:0-2070 GCA_964236835.1 uncultured Polaromonas sp. | reverse complement strand
ACCGCCGGCCTTCTTGAACTTCTCATAGACATGGACGTCGTGGCCGGCGCGCGCCAGCTGCTGCGCGGCGGCCATTCCGGCCGGGCCGGAGCCGACCACCGCAACCTTCTTGCCGGTCTTGTGCCGGGCGACCTGCGGCGCGACCCAGCCTTCGGCCCAGGCGCGGTCGATGATCGCGTGCTCGATCGACTTGATGCCGACCGGGTCGTCGTTGACGTTCAGCACGCAGGCGGCCTCGCACGGCGCCGGGCAGATGCGGCCGGTGAACTCGGGGAAATTGTTGGTGCTGTCGAGCGTGTCGAAGGCGTTTTTCCAGTCGGCGCGAAACACCATGTCGTTGAAATCGGGAATGATGTTGTTCACCGGGCAGCCGCTGTTGCAAAACGGCGTGCCGCAGTCCATGCAGCGCGCCGCCTGCGTGCCGGCCTGCGCGTCGTCCAGGCCGATGACGAATTCCCGGTAGTTCTTCAGCCGCTCGGGAACGGGCTTGTAGCCCTCCTCGATGCGCTCGTATTCCATGAAGCCGGTGATTTTTCCCATGATGAGTCAGTCCTGTGCGATATTTCTAGTGTTTTAGGCCATTTGCGCTTTACTGGCGTGCTTTAGCAGCTATTAATTCAATAGCTTCAATAGCAATAGGCACGAAAGGCATTTCCGGCCTATTTGGCGGGCGCCGGCTCCGGCAGGTTAGTGGTCACCTGCGCCCGCGTGGTTTCGGTCGCGGCCAGCACGCGCCGCCCCTTGCGCTCCATCAGCGCGCGCTTGTACTCGTTCGGAAACACTTTCACGAACTTCAGCCGCGAGGCGCTCCAGCTGTCGAGCAGTTCGCGCGCGCGCTTGCTGCCGGTCCAGCGGTTGTGGTCCTGCAGCAGGCGTTTGACGATTTCCTCGTCGCTCGCGCCCTCGTGCCAGTCGGCTTCGTCATGCGTGTGCTGCTCGACGCTGGTGACGACGCGGTCGAGCGACACCATCGAGGTGTTGCAGCGCGAGGCGAAGCGGCCGTCCTCGTCATAGACATAGGCGACGCCGCCGCTCATGCCGGCGGCGAAATTGCGCCCGGTCCTGCCCAGCACGGCCACCGTGCCGCCGGTCATGTATTCGCAGCCGTGGTCGCCGGTGCCTTCGACAACCGCCGTCGCGCCCGACAGCCGCACGGCGAAACGCTCACCAGCGACGCCGCTGAAAAACGCCTCGCCGGTCGTCGCGCCGTACAGCACGGTGTTGCCGACAATGGTGTTGCCGACCGCTTCGCCGCGAAAATCGAGACTCGGCCGCACGACGATGCGCCCGCCCGACAGCCCCTTGCCGGTGTAGTCGTTGGCGTCGCCGATCAGGTAGAGCGTGATGCCTTTGGCGAGGAACGCGCCGAACGACTGCCCGCCGGTGCCCTCCAACTGGATGCGCAGCGTATCGTCTGGCAGGCCTTCGGGACGCAGCCGCGTGAGCTCGCCCGACAGCATCGCGCCGACGGTGCGATTGACGTTGCGAACGACCTCCATGAACTGGACGCGCTCGCCCTTTTCCAGCGCCGCCTTCGACTTCTCGATCAACCGCATGTCGAGCGCCTTGTCCAGGCCGTGGTCCTGGTTTTCGACATGCAGCCGCGGCACGTCGGCCGGCACATTGGGCTGGTAGAACAGCCGGCTGAAGTCCAGGCCGCTGGCCTTCCAGTGCGCGATGCCTTTTTGCGTGTCGAGCAGGTCGGGCCGGCCAATGAGGTCGTCGAATTTGGCGATGCCGAGCTGCGCCATCAGCTGGCGCGCCTCCTCGGCGACAAAAAAGAAATAATTGACGACATGCTCGGGCTTGCCGCTGAACTTGCGGCGCAGCACCGGGTCCTGCGTCGCGACGCCGACCGGGCAGGTGTTGAGGTGGCACTTGCGCATCATGATGCAGCCCTCGACCACCAGCGGCGCGGTGGCGAAGCCGAACTCGTCGGCGCCGAGCAGGGCGCCGACGACGACGTCGCGGCCGGTCTTCATCTGGCCGTCGGCCTGCACGCGGATGCGCCCGCGCAGGCCGTTGAGCACCAGCGTCTGCTGCGTCTCGGCGAGCCCCAGCTCCCAGGGC
>CAXSGT010000339.1:0-2118 GCA_964236835.1 uncultured Polaromonas sp. | reverse complement strand
CGCCGACGCGCTGGACGCGAAAGTCGCTGAAATGACGCAGGCGCTGGTGAATGCGAGCCCGGCGGCGGTCAGGGCGTGCAAGCAGCTGGTGCGGGACGTCGCCGGCTGCGAGATTTCGGCGACGCTGATCGCCCGCACCGTGCAAGGCATTGCCGACATCCGGTCGAGCGAAGAAGGCAAAGAGGGTGTTCAGTCGTTCCTGCAAAAGCGCAAGCCATCCTGGCTGTCGTGACCCGGTTTAACAAGCAAAGGTTTTTTCATCATGCAAATTCTCGATACCGCGCAACTCGTCGCCCTGGCAGGCGCCCTGGGCTGGGCCAGCGGCATCCGGCTCTATCTGGTGATCCTGCTTACCGGGCTGGCAGGGTACCTGGGATGGATGCCGCTGCCGCAAGGCCTGCATCTACTGGCCAATCCGGTGGTGCTGGCCGCCAGCGGCTTTATGGTGTTTGTCGAGTTTTTCGCCGACAAGATTCCGGGCCTCGATTCGCTCTGGGACGTGGTGCACACGGTGATCCGCATTCCGGCCGGCGCGGCGCTCGCCGCGGGCGTTTTCGGCGCCGACAGCGGCGCGATGGGCCTGGCGGCGGCGTTGATCGGCGGCACGCTGGCCGCGACCAGCCACGCGGCCAAGGCGACCAGCCGCGCGGCGATCAACACCTCGCCCGAGCC
The DNA here is from genome assembly GCA_964236835.1 of uncultured Polaromonas sp. Lineage (GTDB taxonomy): Bacteria > Pseudomonadota > Gammaproteobacteria > Burkholderiales > Burkholderiaceae_C > Polaromonas. The sequence continues at coordinate 1,446 of CAXSGT010000339.1, read as the reverse complement.
GTTCACCAACATCGGCACCTCGCTGGTCGAAGACAGCCTGGTGCCGGCAAGCCTGTGGCTGGCCATTGCCCATCCGCTGGTCTTTATCCCTTTGCTGCTGGTGGTGCTGGTGCTCAGCGTCTGGCTGATACGCGTTTGCTGGCGTTTTTTGCGGCAGCTGTTTGCCCGCGTGGCGCGTATTTTCAGCGGCAGGAGCGATTCGGAGTTGAAGCCCGCCTTTGTCCTGAAGTCGCCCTTTTCAAAAAACACGCCGCATGTTTAAAAAGATTCTGATTGCCAACCGGGGGGAGATCGCGTGCCGCGTGGCCGCGACGGCCCGGCGGATGGCGATCAAGACGGTGGCGGTGTATTCGGACGCCGACGCCGGCGCCAAGCATGTCGGGTTTTGCGATGAAGCCGTCCACATCGGCGGCAGCGCGCCGAAAGACAGCTACCTGCGCTGGGAACGCATTATCGAAGCGGCAAAAACGACGGGCGCCGAGGCGATTCATCCCGGCTACGTGTTTCTGAGCGAAAACGAGGAATTCGCACAGGCCTGCCTGAATGCCGGGCTGGTGTTTATCGGCCCGCCGGCGCCCGCCATCAAGGCGATGGGCTTGAAGTCCGAGTCCAAGCGGCTGATGGAACAAGCCGGCGTTCCGCTGGTGCCCGGCTACCACGGCGCAGAGCAGGACCCGGCACTGCTGCGGCGCGAAGCCGACCGCATCGGCTACCCGGTGCTGATAAAAGCCAGCGCCGGCGGCGGCGGCAAGGGCATGCGGGCAGTCGATAAAGCCGAAGATTTCCAGGCCGCGCTGGCGTCGTGCAAGCGCGAAGCGAGCAACAGCTTTGGCGACGATGCGGTGCTGGTCGAAAAATATGTGCAGCGCCCGCGCCATATCGAGATTCAGGTGTTCGGCGACACGCACGGCAACTACGTCTATCTGTTCGAGCGCGACTGCTCGGTGCAGCGCCGGCATCAGAAGGTGCTGGAAGAAGCGCCCGCCCCCGGCATGACCCAAGACACGCGCCGGCGAATGGGCGAAGCGGCCGTCGCCGCGGCGCGGGCAGTGAATTATGTCGGCGCCGGCACGGTCGAATTCATCGTCGAGCAGCGCGACGACGGCGGTATGAATTTTTTCTTTATGGAGATGAATACGCGGCTTCAGGTCGAGCATCCTGTCACGGAAGCGATTACAGGCCTGGATCTGGTCGAGTGGCAATTGCGCATCGCATTTGGCGAGCCCTTGCCGCTGGCGCAAGCGCAATTGCATATCAGCGGCCACGCCATCGAGGCGCGTATCTGCGCCGAAAACCCGGACAACAATTTTTTGCCCACCACCGGCACGCTGCGGGTTTATGACAAGCCGGTTTGCACCGCATTTGAACGCGGCACGGTCCGGGTCGATGACGGCGTTCGCCAGGGCGACACGATTTCGCCGTTTTACGACTCGATGATCGCCAAGC
>CAXSGT010000338.1:0-2122 GCA_964236835.1 uncultured Polaromonas sp. | reverse complement strand
CTAGATGATAGTTATCAAATCAATAGCTGCCAACCCATAGCCTGCAAGCCGAAAACGGCTTTTTGACCATGAATCCAGCATCGACAAGGTCGCTGGCGGGTGAGAAAGCTTGTTCGATGCGACGCGGCGCGGAACAACGAGGCATCACTTCATCCGCTCTTCGAGGTGGTCACCCATGCGCAGCGCGTTGGCGATGATCGTCAAGGTTGGATTGACCGCGCCGATCGAGACGAAAAAACTGGCGTCGGCGACATAGAGATTGTCAAGTTGATGGGCCTTGCAGTTCAAGTCGAGAACCGAGGTTTGCGGATCGACGCCGAACCTCATCGTTCCGGCCTGATGCGCGGTGCCGCCAATGGGGATGTCCTTGCCCAGATAAAGCGACCTGTTGATCAGATGCGGATGTATGTCAATGGCGCTTAGAAGGCCTTCGAGCTTCTTTCGAAGTCGGCCATGGGCCTCAAGACTGCTGACCTTGATGTCCAACACGACTCGCCCGTCCGGCGCGATCGTGATGCGATTGTCGGGATGGGGAAGATCCTCGGACATAAGCCAAAAGTCAATCGAGTGGCGTGCGATTTCGTCGAACGGCATGTCGGGAAGCCAGTCGAACATTGCGGGCAGCGCTTCGGCGCGCACCTGCTCGCCGTGCGACTTGCCAAGCAGCTGTATGCAGCCCAGCGGGTACTCCCAGTCGTCGGCGCCAAAATAGAAGTCATTGAGCGCCAGGGTCTTTTGAAAAACGGTGTCGTTGGGATGGCGGGACACGGCCATGAAGGCCGAGTTGTTGTGGCGCATGTAGTTGCGCCCCACTTGATCCGAGCCATTGGCAAGACCCGTCGGATGAGCCGCGCTGGCCGAGCGCAGCATCAGCAGCGCCGAAGACAGCGCGCCGCACGCGGCGACAACGATGTCGGCCGCATAGACCTCATGCTTGCCGCCGCGCGTGACGTGAACGCCTGTGATCGTGCGTCCCTGCGCATCCGTCTCGAGCCGATCCACGTAGGCGTCGGTCAGCAAGGTCACGTTGGGGAATTGCAAGGCCGGATCGACGCAAATAATTTGCGCGTCGCCCTTGCCATTGGTAAGGCACGGAAAGCCATCGTAGGCCTTGCACCGTACGCAGGCGCTGTCGAAGGTGGGACTGCCGTTTTCTTCTTTTAGGAGAATGGCCAGCGGCTGGGGAAAGGGATGGTACCCCTGCCGCACCAGCGCGTCGCAAAGCGCCTGGATACGAGGCTCATTGGAAACCGGCGGATATGGGTAAGGCTTGCTCGCTGGCGGCTCGGTGGGATCGGCCCCGCGCAGGCCATGAACCTGAAAAAGCTCTTCGGCCTGGGTGTAATAGGGCTCAAAGGCGTCATAGCCGATCGGCCACGCGGGTGACATGCCGTCGTAATGCGCGACCGCTTCAAAATCCCTTTCGCGCAGACGAAACAAGGCGCCGCCGTAGACCTTCGTATTTCCTCCGACGAAATAGTGCAGGCCTGGATGAAAACTCTGGCCGTCGGCGCCATACCAAGTCTCCTTTGCCTGGTATTTGCCTTTGGCGAAAACCTGCTCGGCGCTCCAATTGTCATATTCGCGCTTTAAATAGCCACCCCGCTCAAGCAGCAAAATGCGCTTGCCAGTCCGGGCCAGCCGCAGCGCCAGGGTGCCGCCCCCCGCGCCCGAACCGATAATGATGACGTCGTAGCGATCGTTGGTCATAGAGACAGTCTCCGTGGCTGCTTCCAGGCAGCAGCGCCTGGCTGGTGAAGATCGTTGCCGTTTTCGTATAGTATGCAGTGTCCTAGGAAGACACAATGACATTTGCGGGTTTTGCAGCGCTCCTTGTCGCACGGATCTGTCTGGTAGCCATGTTTCCGCTAAGCGCGCTGGAAAAGGTCTTTGATTGGCGCGTCGCCGTCGCCCAGGCGAGTTCGAGCTGGGTTCCGGGAGGCCCTGTGCTTGTCGTGCTGGCGATTTTCATCGAAGCGCTCACGCCGGTGTGCATCGTGCTCGGCTGGCATGACCGTTTGGCCGCTTTCGTCCTGGCGGGGTTCTGTGTCGTGACCGCTTTCCTCTACCATCCATTCTGGAATTTCCCGAACTTCTGGTCGGACCCGCAAAGCAAGGCGCG
>CAXSGT010000337.1:0-2138 GCA_964236835.1 uncultured Polaromonas sp. | reverse complement strand
CTTCGAGCCGCTCGCGCGCCGTCAGCTTGCCTTTGCCGTGCTGCGCGGCGATGCGCTTCTCACCGCCGCCGAGGCGGGCCGCGGCGCGTTTTTTCTCAAGTTGTTCGAGGATTTCCTGCATGGAGAGATTTCTTTCAGTTTTTTAAGGCGCTACTTATTTAATAGCTGCTTAGACCCGCTGCATATGCGCGGACAGCATATTTCGTGCCGCAGTCGAGGCGGGCAGCCGGCCGCTCTCGACCTCAGCGGTCATGGCCGGCAGCAATGCGCTGACGGCCGGGTCATGCCGGAACGCCTGCTTCAGTCCCGCGTCGATGCGTTCCCACATCCAGGCCAGCGCCTGCTGCCGGCGCCGGCTTGCGAGTAGGCCGTTGGCGGTTTGCAGGCTTTTGAACCGCATCACCGCCTGCCAAAAAGCATCGACGCCCTGGTTGTGCAGCGCGCTGAGCTGCATCACCTGCGGATGCCACTGCTTGTCGAAATCGGCCGCCTGAGCTTTCCCCATGGCGTTGTTGACCAGGCCGAACAGCCGCATCGCCGACTTGATCTGCGCTTCGGCGCGCATCGCGGCGTCGGCGTCGATGTCGGCCTTGTTGATGACGACCAGGTCGGCCAGCTCCATCACGCCTTTCTTGATCGCCTGCAAGTCGTCGCCGGCGTTGGGCAATTGCATGACGATGAACATGTCGGTCATGCCGGCGACGGCGGTCTCGGACTGGCCGACGCCGACGGTTTCGACGATCACCACGTCGTAGCCGGCGGCCTCGCAGACCAGCATGGCTTCACGCGTTTTCTCGGCGACGCCGCCGAGTGTGCCGCTCGACGGGCTGGGGCGGATATAGGCTTTCTCATTGACCGACAGCCGTTCCATCCGCGTCTTGTCGCCCAGGATCGAGCCGCCCGATACCGTCGACGACGGGTCGATGGTCAGCACCGCCACCCGGTGGCCCCGGTGGAGCAGGTCCAGGCCGAGGACTTCGATAAAAGTCGATTTGCCGACGCCGGGAACGCCGCTGATGCCCAGCCTGAAGGCGTTGCCGGTGTGGGGAAGCAATGCCGTCAGCAAGTCATCGGCCTGCGCGCGGTGGTCGGCGCGGGTCGATTCGAGCAGGGTGATGGCCTTGGCGATGGCGCGGCGCTGGGCGCTGGCCTGCGTGCACAAAATCGATTCGACCCGGGCGGCGGTGGCGTCCATGCTGCTCAAACAATGTCGAACGGCCGCCCATCCGGCAGGCGGTAGCGGGTGAAATCCTTGATATCGATGGTCAGGATGGTCGTGACGCTGGTTTCATGCGCCAGCCAGTAGAGCGACGCATCGGCAAAGTCCATCTCGGTTCTGGGCGGTTGGGTGTAGCCGAGCATCCACTGCGTCATCTGCAAAACGTCCTCAGGATCGAATGGATAGACCTGCACGCCGCCCAGGCTAACCCACCTCAGCATTTCCAGGCGCGCCACCGCACCCAGCAAATGGCTCGCTTCGACGATGCAGGGCCAGGTGGTGTAGAGCCGGTACGGCGAGCCGGCGTCGGCCAGCAGCCTTTCGTAATGGCCATGCGCAGGCTCGCCCGGGTCGAACAGCGCAATCAGCGGCCCGGCGTCGATCAAGGCAATTTTCATGAAGCGGCACTGTCCGGTTTTTCAGCCTGCCCTGCTCGCCGCTTTTCCTGATGAAGTTGCCAGTCGTGGGTGTCGTCGTCGTGCCGGGACTTGAGCTTGCTGCGCAGGCGTTCGGAAGTGCTCAGGCTCTTGGCATCGCTTGCGGCACTACCTTCCGCTGACCCCGCTGCCACGCGGTACTCGGCAAATTCCTCGCGCACCTGCTGGAGCAGCTGATACGGGTCCTTGCGACCCAGGGCGCGCTCCACCGCATCGACGATAAATTGCGATTTCGTCACGCCTTGGCGTTTCGCTGCCAGCTCCAGCTCTTTCTCCAATAACGGGTTCATGCGTACCGAGACGGTCATGGCAAATTCCTGCCTGTTGTATTACAAGAATACTGTATCACAACACTTTGTCTTTAACAGCCAGCGCCTTCCTGATCTGCTCCAGAACATCCTTGGCGCTTGCAGGAATCGGCGTGCCGGGGCCATAAATGCCCTTCACGCCCGCCTCGTACAGCATCTCGTAGTCCTGCCGCG
>CAXSGT010000336.1:0-2148 GCA_964236835.1 uncultured Polaromonas sp. | reverse complement strand
AGGGCATTGTTAGCTATTAAAATTATAGTAACTTGATGGAAACCTGTATCACGCGCCAAAACCAGCCGTCCGCCGCTTGCAGCCCATGAAAACCAATACCCTGCGCGATTTTCTTGCGGTGGCCGAACGCGGCAGCCTGCGCGCCGCGGCGCGCCACTTGAATGTGTCCCAGCCGTCGATGACGCGCAGCATCCACGAGCTGGAAAAAGAACTCGGCGTCGTGCTGTTCGAGCGGCGCGCCCAGGGCGTGGCGCTGACGCCGCTGGGCGAAGTGTTCCTGCGCCGCGCCAAGGCGGTCCGCAGCGAATTTCGCCGCGCCCGGGACGAGCTCGACCAGTTGCGTGGCAAGGCGCACGGCCACATCCGCATGTGCCTGTCCAGCGCGGCGCACATGGCGCTGCTGCCCAATGCCCTGGGGCCGTTCCGCCAGCGTTTCCCCGACGTCACGCTCGAAATCATCGACGCGGTGCTGCCGCGCGTGGACAAAGAGCTCAAGGACGGCACGATCGATCTGTACATCGGCCCGGTGCATGGCAGGCTTTCGGGCGAATTGAGTTCTGAAAAGTTGTTTGACAACCAGCGAATCATCGTCTGCCGCAGCGGGCATCCGCTCGCTGGTGCGACCTCGCTCGGCGAGCTGAGCGGCGCCGAATGGGTGACGACCACGATCACGCAGAACTCGGAAGACGAGCTGTCGCCGTTGTTCGCCGGCCACGGGCTGCCGCCGCCGAAGCTGGTGATCCAGGCCAATTCGACGCTGACCTATTTCTTCACAATCGCCAGCTCGGACCTGCTGGCGATGCTTCCGGTGCAATGGGCGCAGGTGCCCGCGTTCAGCCGGGCGCTCCAGCGCATCGACGTCGCCGAGCCGCTGAAGGCGCCGTCGATCCGCATCGTGCGGCGCACCGGGCTGCCGCTGACGCCGGCCGCCGAGTACTTCTGCGACATGGTGCGCCGGGCCAGCCTGCACAGGGGAAACCAGCCGGGCTAACTTCGCCTGACTTTTCGTAAACCGCTTCAGGAATGCTGCGACCAGCCCAGCAGCTTGAACGCATTGCCGAAGTAAAGCTTGCGCGCGTCGTCCTCCTCGAGATCGAGATCTTCGATCGACCGGATGCCCTCGCGGATGAACATCGGGCCTTCTTCCGGGTCGAACGGGCAGTCGCTGGCGAACACCACCTTGTCGGCGCCGAAAAAGTCCAGGCCGCAGCGCAATGCCGAGCTCGAGCCGCCCAGCACGGTGTCGCCGTAGAACATCTTGAAGTATTCGATCGGCGGCTTCGACAACGTCTTGAGCACGCCGGCTTCCGAGCCGTCGCCGCGGCTGCCCATTTGCGCCCACAGCGTTTCCGCGCGGCCCGCGAAATAAGGCAGCATGCCACCGCAATGGTGGGTGATCAGGCGCAGCTCGGGCAGGCGCTCCAGGAGGCCGGAGAACACCATGCGCGACATCGCGACACTGGTTTCGACCGGCCAGCCCAAGACCTGCCAGATCTCGTACTTGGATTTGTCTTCGCCAGCGTAATCGGGCTTGGTCGCAGGCCGCGTCGGGTGCATCCACACCGGCATTTTGTGCTTGTAGGTGACGCGCTCGAAAATCTGGAAGATTTCCGGCTCGTCGAGCGGGCGGCCATTGACGCTGGTGAGAATCTGAACGCCCCTGGCGCCCAGTTTTTCAATCGCATAGTCCATTTCCTCCAGCGCCGCGGCCGGATTGTTCATCGGCAGCGACGCGACGAACGCCGGAAATTTGTCAGGCCGGTCGCGGCAGATTTGCGCCATGCCCTCGTTGGCGATGCGCGCGTAGCCTGGCGATTCGTCAGGGCCGCCAAGCATCTCCGGCGACGGAACGGCCAGCGTGATGACCTGCTGGACTTCCGGCCAGGCGTCGAGCATTGCCGCCCGCGCCTCCATGTCCCACAGCATGCGCAACGAGTTCATTCGCCTGACCATGCCCGGCTCCTTGCCGTGCTGGTTCACCAGCGCCAGATAGGGCGGCGGCATCACATGGTTGTAGATGTCGATTTTTGCTTCTTTCACAATTCGGCTCGATTCTTTTGTTTAAGTAATTGCGTTAACCCATGGCCAGACGCGGCATCAGGCGCAGCGCATTGCCGCGTTCGATCGCGCGCAGATCGGCGGCTGAAA
>CAXSGT010000335.1:0-2155 GCA_964236835.1 uncultured Polaromonas sp. | reverse complement strand
CTTCTTCGCGCAGCCGCAGCAGCCGGCGCTGCACCTTGCCGGTCGTCGTCATCGGCAGCGCGTCGATGAATTCGATTTCCTTGGGGTATTCGTAAGGCGCCAGCAGCGTTTTGACATGCGCCTGCAATTGCGCCACGATTTTCTGGTCAAAATCGGCCTTTGCGCTTGTTGTGCTTGGTCTTTCAGCTATTAAATCAGGAGTAAGCACGACATACGCCTTGACGACGGCGCCGCGCTCGCGGTCGGGCTTGGGAACGACGGCGGCGTTCGCGACGGCCGGATGCTTGACCAGGCAGTTCTCGATTTCGCCGGGGCCGATGCGGTAGCCGGCGGCCTTGAAGAGATCGTCGGCGCGGCCGTCGTACCAGAGGTAGCCGTCGGCGTCGCGCCGCGCCAGGTCGCCGGTGCGGCACCAGTCGCCGGTGAACTTTGCGCGGGTTGCGGCGTCGTTTTTCCAGTAGCCGAGGAAAAAGATCGGGTCCGCGTCGCCGTGGATGTCGAAGCGGTTGACGGCCACGTCGCCCGGCACGCCGACGGCGCATTCCTTGCCGTCGTCTCCCAGCAGCGCGACGCGGTGGCCCGGATACGACTTGCCCATGCTGCCGGGTTTGGCGGGCCAAAATTTTGAACAATTGCCGACGACGTAATTCATTTCGGTCTGGCCGAACATCTCGTTGACCACGACGCCGAGCTGGTCGCGGCAATAGACGAACACGGCGTCGCCGACCGCCTCGCCGGCGCTCATGATCCCTTGCAATTTCAGCTTGAAAACTTCGCGCGGCCGCGGATAAGCCTTCATCATCGCTTTCAGCGCGGTCGGGAACAAAAACGTGTGCGTCACGCCCCGTTGCGCCATCAGGCTGAACGCCGACTCCGGACTGAAGCGGCCGTTGAAGGCGACGATCGGCCGGCCGAAATACAGCGTCGGCAGCAGCGCGTCCATCAGGCCGCCGGTCCAGGCCCAGTCGGCAGGGCTCCAGAAAATCGCATTCGATGTGTCGTTGTTCCTGCCGTCAAAGCCGAACCAGTTCTGGCTGCAGACAAAGCCGGGCAGGTTGCCGATGAGCGCGCGGTGCGGAATCAACGCGCCCTTGGGCGGGCCGGTCGTTCCGCTGGTGTAGATCAGGATGGCCGCGTCGCCGGCCTTCGTTTTCACAGCGGTGAAGTTGCGCCGCCGCGCCTGGGTGGCGGCAAGGTAGCCCACATCGCCCTGGCCCGCCGCGTCGCCTGCGGCGACCACGCAGCGCAGCGCCGGGCATTGCGATCGGAGCGACTGCACGCTGGCGACGCTGCTTTCGTCGCAAATCGCCACGACCGCTTCGCTGTCCCGCAGGCGAAACGCCAGCGCCTCCGGGCCGAACAGCATCGACAGCGGCATGGCGACAGCGCCCATCTGGAAGATCGCCATATAGGCGACGGCGGTCTCGAAGCGCTGCGGCATGACGATCGCGACGCGGTCGCCGCGCCGCACGCCCAGCCGGGTCAGTGCATGGCTGAGCGCGTCGGTCGCCTGCTTGAGGTCAAAAAAGCTATGAAATATGGGGTTTGCGCCCGACTGGTATGTCTGGATAGCTATTCTTTTAGTAGCGACATGCCGATTTCCTTCATTCCTGGCCCAGCGGCTGCAACAGACCTCGGCGATATTGAAGTATTCGTCAACCCGCCAGCTAAAGGTGCTGTGCAGTTCCTTATAACGGTCTGCGGGGATGTCGCTGCGTTGACTGCTTTTCAAGGCGCGTCTCCTTATGATGGCGTCCAATGTACAAAGAAAAACGACTCTTTCGCAGCGAGTTTGTCCCTATGCGCGGACTCTCGTATCACGTCCAGATCTGGGCCGGCGCGGCTGGGGCTGCGCTGCCGCCGTTGGTGTTGCTGCACGGCTGGATGGATGTGGCAGCGTCCTGGCAGTTCATGGTCGATGCTTTTTCGGCTGCGTTCATGTCGGGCCGCACCGTCATCGCCCCCGACTGGCGCGGCTTCGGCCAGACCGCTTCCGTGCAAGCCGACCACCCCGCCGACAGCTACTGGTTTCCCGACTACCTGGCCGACCTCGACTTTCTGCTAGACCAGTGCGCGCCCGGCCAGGCGGTCGATCTGGCGGGCCACAGCATGGGCGGCAATGTGGCGATGCTGTACGCCGGGGTCCGGCCGGCGC
>CAXSGT010000334.1:0-2190 GCA_964236835.1 uncultured Polaromonas sp. | reverse complement strand
ACTTTTTCGCTACGCCCGGAGCGTTCGGTCCGGCGCGCTCAGGCCACGCTGAACCGATAAACGCCGTCGCGCTCCAAACGCCGGGTGAGTTGGGACTCGAACCACAGCGCATGCAAGTGGGCGAGGGCCTCACCCAGCGCAAAAGTGGTTTGATGCGCGTCCAGCCTGCGTTTGAACATGACCGGCAGAATGTCCGCCGCGCTGCGCGGGCGCTCGGTGCAAGCTTGCAGCACTTCGGCTAGCCGGTCGCGATGGTGCTCCTGCAATTGCCCGATACGCGTTTGCAGCCCGCGAAAGGGTTTTCCATGCGAAGGCAGCACCAGCGTCCGTGCGTCGAGCGGCAGGAACTTGTCGATGGACTCGAGAAACAGCGTCAGCGGGTTCGCCTCGGGCTCCATGCCATCGACACTCACATTGGTGGAAATGCGCGGCAGCACCATGTCGCCGCTGATGAGAACGCCCGCCTCTTCGCAATGCAGCGCCATGTGTTCGGGCGCGTGGCCATAACCGCTGACGCAGCGCCAGTTCTTGCGGCCGATGCGAAGCACCATGCCGTCCATCAGGCGGCGATAGCGATCCGGCACGCCCGGCACCAGATGCTGGTAGTAGCCGGTTCGGCCCCTGATGTTTTCCAGCGTCTCGGCGTCGAGGAGCCCGTGCAGGGCGAAAAACCGCGCCGCGCCGTCGCCGCCGAAACCCCCGCCCGGCAGCGACGCCAGCCGCGCGGCGTGGTGGTCGGTCGCGCTGATCCACAGCCGGCACTCGTGCGCCGCGGTCGTCCAGCGCCGGCAAAGCCAGTCGGCCAGGCCGATATGGTCGGGATGCATGTGCGTGACGATGACGCGCAGGATCGGCAGCCCCTGCAGCTCGGTCGCGAAAATGTTTTCCCATTGCGCCTTCGACTCGTCCCGGCTGACGCAGCAGTCGACCACGCTCCAGCCCTGGAGGGTGCCGCCCGGCCGGCCCGGGTCGTCGATTTCATCGCGCAGCAGCCACAAGTTGATATGGTCCAGCGCGAACGGCAGCGCCATACGGATCCATTTGACGCCGGGCGCCACGTCGAGCGCGCCTGCGGCCGGGGCAAGGGTGTCGCCAAAGGGATAGTCGAGTTGCTGTTCGAGTGGATTCATGCGCTGGAAAAAATTTTCGCGTGGTGTGCGGCGCTTGGCCGCAAGCGTCAGGCGGCCTCGATTGTAGATAAGCAGCCGCGCCATTCGCTGCCGGCCAGGGTTGGACAAACGGCTGGGCAATAATCGAGAGCCGCACTGCCGCAGCCCAAAAAGAAGGACCCGACCATGAATTCCATGCCAGGACTCGATTTCCAGCTCGGCGAAGACATCGACGCGCTGCGCGACACGGTGCGTGACTTTGCCCAGGCCGAAATCGCGCCGCGCGCCGCCGAGCTTGACCGCGATGACCAGTTTCCAATGGACCTGTGGCGCAAGATGGGCGACTTGGGGGTGCTTGGCATCACCGTTGGCGAAGAATATGGCGGCGCCGCGATGGGCTACCTCGCGCACATGGTCGCGATGGAGGAAATCAGCCGCGCCAGCGCTTCGGTAGGGCTGTCGTACGGCGCGCACAGCAACCTCTGCGTCAACCAGATCAGGCGCAACGGCAGCGCGGCGCAGCGCCGGAGATACCTGCCCCAACTGATTTCCGGCGAGCATGTCGGCGCGCTCGCGATGAGCGAGCCGGGCGCCGGCAGCGACGTGATTTCGATGAAGCTCAAGGCCGAAGACAAAGGCGGCTTTTACCTGTTAAACGGCGGCAAGATGTGGATCACCAACGGCCCCGACGCCGACACGCTGGTCGTCTATGCCAAGACTGAACCCGAATTCGGCGCACGCGGCGTGACCGCTTTTCTGATCGAAAAAAGCATGCCGGGCTTTTCCGTTGCACAAAAGCTCGACAAGCTCGGCATGCGCGGCAGCCACACCGGCGAGCTGGTGTTCGAGAATGTCGAAGTGCCGGCGGAGAACATTCTGGGTGGCCTGAACAGCGGCGCCAAGGTGCTGATGAGCGGCTTGGACTATGAACGCGCCGTGCTCACCGGCGGGCCGCTCGGCATCATGCAGTCGGTCATGGACAGCGTGCTGCCGTATATCCACGACCGCAAGCAGTTCGGCAGCAGCATCGGCGAGTTCCAGCTGATCCAGGGCAAGGTCGCCGACATGTACACGGTGCTGC
>CAXSGT010000333.1:0-2198 GCA_964236835.1 uncultured Polaromonas sp. | reverse complement strand
ACCCCGACAGCCAGCGCAGCCTGTACCCGGTGCCCGAAGTGCGGCTGCTGCCGGGACGCGAGTTTCCGATGGACGACGATGCGCGCGCGCGCTTTCGCAGCCGCTGGCGCGAGCTGCTCGAAGGCGACCCGACCAAAAGCCGCATCTACAAGGACATGGGCAACGGCGTCGCGACGGCCGGCATCGAGTACTACCTGCCGCTGTTTTTCGACGACACCGCGACCGTGTTCGACTACCTGGGCACGCACGCGACGATCGTGCTGCACGGCGACCTGGAGCCGGCGTTTCAGCGCTTCTGGCAGGACACGAAGGACCGCTTTCGACTGGTGCGGGGTGTGCCGGAGCGGCCGGCGCTGCCGCCGGAGTCGCTGTTTTTGAGCAGCGAGCAGTTTTACGCCAAAGCCAACGGCTACGCCCAGCTGGCGTTGAAAGCGGGGGCTGCGGCTGCCCCCCCGGCAGCGCCTTCTTCCGTTGCGGGCGGTGCCGGGGCCGAGGTTTCGTCGTACGCCGAGTTCGGCGCCCTCCCGCCGCTGTCGGTGGTGCGCGGCGCCGAAGACCCGCTGGCCCACCTCAAGCGCCACATCAATGGCACGCCGCACCGGGTTCTGCTGCTCGCCGAAAGCGACGGCCGGCGCGAAAGCCTGCTCGACTTCCTGCGCGCCAGCGGCGTCAGCCCGCCGGCTTTCGAGTCGCTCGAACACTTCCAGACCAGCAGCGAGAAAATCGGCATCGCCACGGCGGCGCTGAACACCGGTTTCAGCTGGGTCGAGGAAAGCATCGATTTCGTCACCGAAACCGAGCTCTTCGCCGCCGGCCCCACCACACGCCGGCGCAACAAGCGCCAGGAAGCCGTCAGCGACGTCGAAGCGCTGATCAAGGACCTGTCCGAGCTGAACGTCGGCGATCCGGTGGTGCACAGCGCCCACGGCATTGGCCGCTACCGGGGATTGGTAAATCTCGACCTGGGCGAAAAAAACGCCGATGGCTCGCCCGCCGCGCAGGAGTTTTTGCATCTGGAATACGCCGACAAGGCGACGCTCTACGTGCCGGTCAGCCAGCTGCACCAGATCAGCCGCTACACCGGCGTCAGCGCCGACGAAGCGCCGCTGCACCGCCTCGGCAGCGGCCAGTGGGAAAAAGCCAAGCGCAAGGCGGCCGAGCAGATTCGCGATTCCGCCGCCGAGCTGCTCAACATCTATGCCCGACGCGCAGCGCGCGAAGGCCATGCCTTCCGCTATTCGCCGGCCGACTATGAAATCTTCGCCAACGACTTCGGCTTCGATGAAACCGCCGACCAGCGCGCCGCCATTCATGCGGTGGTGCAGGACATGATCAGCCCACGCCCCATGGACCGGCTGGTCTGCGGCGACGTCGGTTTCGGCAAGACCGAAGTCGCGCTGCGCGCCGCCTTTATCGCGATCACCGGCGGCAAGCAGGTCGCCCTGCTCGCGCCGACGACGCTGTTGGCCGAGCAGCACTACCAGACGCTGGTCGATCGCTTCGCCCGCTGGCCGGTGAAGGTCGCCGAGATGAGCCGGTTTCGCTCGGCCAAGGAAATCGGCGCCGCCACCCGCGGCCTGGCCGACGGCAGCGTCGATATCGTCGTCGGCACGCACAAGCTGCTGAGTGAGACGACCAAATTCAAGGACCTGGGCCTTTTGATCATCGACGAGGAACACCGCTTCGGCGTGCGCCACAAGGAAGTGATGAAGGCGATGCGCGCCGAGGTCGATGTGCTGACGCTGACGGCGACGCCGATTCCCCGCACGCTCGGCATGGCGCTCGAAGGGCTGCGCGATTTGAGCGTCATCGCCACCGCGCCGCAGCGTCGGCTTGCCATCAAAACGTTCGTTCGCAGCGAAGGCAACGGCGTGATCCGCGAAGCCGTGCTGCGCGAATTGAAGCGCGGCGGCCAGGTTTATTTTCTGCACAACGAAGTCGAAACGATCGAAAATCGGCGCCAGAAGCTCGAAGTACTGCTGCCCGAGGCGCGCATCGCCGTCGCCCACGGCCAGATGCCCGAGCGCGAGCTGGAGCGGGTGATGAAGGAGTTCGTCGCCCAGCGCCACAACATTTTGCTGTGCTCGACCATTATCGAAACCGGCATCGACGTGCCGAGCGCGAACACCATTCTCATTAGCCGCGCCGACAAGTTCGGCCTGGCGCAGCTGCACCAGCTGCGCGGCCGCGTCGGCCGC
>CAXSGT010000332.1:0-2202 GCA_964236835.1 uncultured Polaromonas sp. | reverse complement strand
GGTGATCGTGGCAACCGCCCCCGGCGGCGGCTACGACACTGTCGGCCGGCTGTTGGCCGACAAGCTGGCGCCCGAGCTTGGCCAGCCGTTTGTCGTTGAAAACCGGCCGAACGTGATCGGCAACCAGATGGCGGCGCAGGCGGCCCCGGACGGCTATACCCTTTTGATCGGGGGCTTGGCCAACATGGCGCTCAACCCCGGCCTCTACGACAAACTGTCCTACAAAACCTCCGACTTCGTGCCGGTTGCGCTGGTCGGCACCTTTTCCTACACCTTGGTGGGAAGCAAGGATCTGGCGCAATCGACCTTGCGCGAAGTCATCGATTTCGCCAAAGCGAATCCAGGCAAGCTGACGATCGCGACCGCCGGCAACGGCACCGGGCAGCACGTCGCGGCGGCGCTGCTAAAAAGCCTTGCGAAGATCGACATTCTCGAAGTTCCCTACAAGGGTGCGCAGCCTGCCTACATCGATCTTTTCGGCGGCCGTGTCGATCTGTTTTTCGACAACACCGCGACCGCGCGCCCGTTCGTGGAAACCGGCCGGGCCAAGCCCATCGTGACGTCGAACGCCGGGCGCGACCCATTGCTGCCGCAGGTGCCCGACGGCCGGGAGGCGGGCCTGCCAGGGCTGGCGCTGGAGAGCTGGATCGGTCTTTTCGCGCCGGCGCATACGCCGCAGCCGGTGATTGAAAAGCTGCAAGCCGCCGTGGCGAAGGCCATGAGGACTCCGGAGGCACTCAAACGAATGGAAACGTCCGGCATACGGCCCATGTCGATGGCGCCGAAAGAAACCGAGCGCTTCGTCAAGGCTGAATCGGAAAAATGGGCGAAATTCCTGCGCAGCGCCGGCATCAAGGCCGAATGAACAGGAAAATACGCTTTTCGTTTTTCAAACCTTGTTACTACCGGACCAATAAAATGAATACTCAATCGACAACAACTCAGCAGGAGCGCGCAGGCCGGGGAATTGCCGGCTGTGCCTGCCACACCCCCCGCCGCGGTTTTCTCGCCGGCTTGCTCGCGGCGGGCGCCGGCGCCCTCCTGCCGGGTTGCGGCACACCTGCCAGCGGTGGCGTGGCCGGCATAGGCCGCATTGACACGCACCATCATTTCTGGTCGCCGACGCAAGTGGCAGCGGCTGAGAAAGTCGGCGAGGCGACGCCGATTATGCGCAGCTGGTCGGTGGCGCGAACGCTCGACGACATGGACAAAGCCGGCGTTGCCACAGCGATCCTTTCGTCGACGGCGTATACCGGCTCGCTGCCCAACGCCGAGGCGCGTGAAGCGGCGCGCGAGTCCAACGAGTGGGCAACGCGCCTCAGGCAAGAAAAACCCGGCCGGTTCGGCCTGTTCGCCGCTTTGCCGATGCAAGACACCGACGGCGCGCTGCGCGAAATCGAGTACGCGCTCGATGTGCTCAAGGCCGACGGCATCTACCTGCCTACGAACTATGGCGCCAAGTGGCTGGGGCATCCGTCCTTCGCTCCGGTCATGGACGAGCTGAACCGGCGCAAGGCGATTTTGTACACCCATCCCAGGTCGGCCAGCTGCTGCGTCAATCTGCAGCCCGGAATACCCGACACCGTCGTCGAGTTCGGCACCGACACCACCCGCACCATCATCGATGTCGTGTTTTCAGGGACGGCGGCGCGCTGCACCGAAGTGAAATTCATCTTTTCGCATGCCGGCGGCACCTTGCCGTTTTTGACCGAGCGCCTTGTTATGGCGCCTGTGCTCGACCCGAAACTCGCCCCCCGCGTGCCGCGCGGCGTGCTGACCGAGCTCAAGCGTTTTTACTATGACACCGCCTGGGCCATGCGTCCGGTGGCGCTGGCGTCGCTGACGCGGCTGGTCGATAGCAGCCAGATCCTGCTGGGCTCGGACTACCCCTACCGCACCGGCTTCGACACCGTCAAAGGGGTGGAGGAGTACGGCTTTTCTGCCGCCGATCTGCACGCCATCGAACGCGGCAACGCCCTGCGCCTGATTCCACGCCTTGCCATGAGCTAAAGCCATCACCTAGTCAAAGAATCGAGCCCCATTGTGAAACAAACAAAAATCGACATCTATAACCATGTGATGCCTCCGTCGTACCTGGAACTGGTGAACCAGCACTGCAAGGAGCCAGGCATGGTCAGGCGCATGAACTCGCTGCGCATGCTGTGGGATATGCAAGCGCGGGCTGAGATGCTCGACGCCTGG
>CAXSGT010000331.1:0-2211 GCA_964236835.1 uncultured Polaromonas sp. | reverse complement strand
CGGTGTCACGCGCGTGCTGACGATGGACCTGCATGCCGACCAGATCCAGGGGTTTTTCGACATTCCAGTCGACAACATCTATGCCTCGCCGGTGCTGCTGGGCGACTTGCGCCAGCAAAACTACACCGACCTGATGGTCGTGTCGCCCGACGTCGGCGGCGTGGTGCGCGCCCGTGCGCTGGCCAAGCAGCTCGGCTGCGACCTGGCGATCATCGACAAGCGCCGCCCGAAAGCGAATGTGTCGGAAGTGATGCATGTGATCGGCGACATTGACGGGCGCAACTGCGTCGTCATGGATGACATGATTGACACCGCCGGCACGCTGGTCAAAGCCGCCGAGGTGCTCAAAGAGCGCGGCGCGAAAAAAGTCTATGCCTATTGCACGCACCCGATTTTTTCGGGGCCGGCCATCGGCCGGATCTCCCATGGCGACGCGCTCGATGAAGTGGTCGTGACCAACACCATTGCGCTGAACCCGAGCGCCTTGGGTTGCACAAAAATCCGCCAGCTCTCCGTGGCGCCGCTGATCGCCGAGACAATCCAGCGCATCGCCAACGGGGACTCGGTCATGAGTTTGTTTTCGGATCAGGATCAACCCGATCTGATCTGAAGCAAAAAGCCGGCCGAGCGGGCATGAAGCCCGAGCGGCCTTTTTATGTCGGGGTGAACTGGTCGCGGTCCACTCCCTTTTGGAGAAAAAATCATGAAATTCGTCGCTTTTGAGCGCGCAAAGCAGGGCACGGGTGCGAGCCGCCGTCTCCGCATCACCGGTCGCACGCCCGGTATCGTTTATGGTGGCACGGGCGAGCCGGCATTGATCGAAGTTGATCACAACGCCTTGTGGCACGCCATCAAGAAGGAAGCCTTTCACGGCTCGATTCTGGAAATGGAGCTCGGCGGCCAAGAACACAAGGTGCTGCTGCGCGATTTGCAGATGCACCCGTTCAAGCAGCAGGTGCTGCACATCGATTTCCAGCGTGTCGAAGCCCGCACCCGCATGACCGTCAAGGTGCCGGTGCACTACAGCGGCGAGGAAGAGTCGCCCGCCGTCAAGACCGAAAACTGCCTGATCAGCCATGTGCTGACCGAGCTGACCGTGTCGTGCTTTCCCGCCGACATTCCTGAATTCATCGCTGTCGATCTGAGCGGCTTGACCAAAGGCAGCTCGCTGCATGTCAAGGACATCGTTCTGCCAAGGGGCGTGAAAGCCGTCGCCAAAGGCCAGGTCAATCCGGTGATGGCGTCGGTGACGCCGATTGTCGAGGAAGTCGAGGACGCGCCGGCCGAAGCGGCAGAGGCGCCGGTCGATCCGAAAGACGCCAAGGCCGGCGCAAAAGGCGGCAAGCCCGCCCCTGCGGCCGCCAAGACGGCCGCGGAGGCGAAACCCGCCGCCAAGACGGCTGCCAAGAAGTAATTCTTGGTTTGCGGTGGCAGCCTGAATGGCTCGATTTTCAGGCAAGCGGCCCTTGTCCTTTAACCGGGACAAGGGCTTTTTTCTATAGGATTGCCGCCGCGCCAAGTCCCGAATCTCTCTTCGCCTCATTCACATCGCATGATCAAACTGTTTGTCGGCCTGGGCAACCCCGGCGCCGAATACGAAGCGACCCGCCACAATGCCGGCTTCTGGTGGCTTGACGAGCTTTCTCACGAATTGAAAGCGCCGCTCGGCTTGGATAAAAATTACCACGGCCAGGTCGCCCGCACCGCGGTCAACGGCCAGACCGTGTGGTTGCTCAAGCCGTTGACGTTCATGAACCTGTCGGGCAAATCGGTCGCCGCGCTGGCCCGTTTTTTTAAGATCGCGCCCGATGAAATCCTGGTCGCGCACGACGAGCTCGACATCGCTCCCGGCCAGGCCAAGCTCAAGTTCGGCGGCAGCCACGCCGGCCACAACGGCCTGCGCGACATTCACGCGCAGCTCGGCACTGGCGACTATTGGCGGCTGCGCATCGGCATCGGCCATCCCGGGGTGAAGGCCGAGGTTCTCAACTGGGTGCTAAAAAAGCCTGCGGCCGCACACCGCGCCGCGATCTACGAGACCATTGACCGCACCATCAAGGCAGTGCCCGAGCTGCTCGCCGGCGAGATGGAGAAAGCGACGATGCTGATTCACACCAGCCCGCCGCCGCGGCCGAAGCCAGTGCGAAAAGTAGAAGCTAGTGTTCTGTCGCAGAAATACGTTGCATAGATTTTGCATGGTGCTGGGTACAT
>CAXSGT010000330.1:0-2220 GCA_964236835.1 uncultured Polaromonas sp. | reverse complement strand
CTAGCGAAACGGCCGGCTCAGGAAGCGCGACTGCGCGAGCCCGAAACGCCAGGGCTGGTCAACAGCCTTCGAAATACCGATGCGCGGGCCCACCACGATCGCACCGGTCAGCGCCGTCTCTGGCGCAAACAGCTCGAAAGGCGGCCGGTCGAGTCGCATGCCGTTGTGGCTGCGGTCTATTGCCAGGGCCTGACCGACCCGGCCTGGTCCGGCGCACAGCAGGCGTATATCGTCCAGCCCGCGGCGGCTGCGCATCGCCTCGAGTCCGTCCGTCGGCTCCAAGGCGCGCAGCAATACCCCCGCGCCGTGGCCGGCTTCGCGGCAAACGAAATTGAGGCACCAGTGAATGCCGTACGAGCGGTACACATAGACGCGCCCCGGCGGGCCGAACATCGCGGCATTGCGCGGGCTGGGGCCGCTATAGCTGTGCGACGCGGGGTCTTCCCGGTCGTAGGCTTCGGTTTCGACAATGATGCCGCCGACGCCTTGAACCAAGAAGCGCATGCCGATCAACTGGCGCGCCACTCGTTCGGAAGCAGCCGAAAAATCAATCGTGGCGACAACGGCATTGAAATTTTGCATGGCAGGCTCCTTCGCCAGTGGCGATAACCGTAAAGTCCTTGAGCAGCGCTCCCGCGAAGCCACACGGCTGCTTTGCAGGTCTGAGGGGTTGGACGCGGTTTCAGGTGCCGTTGAGATTGACAGCGCTCAACCTGTCAACAGAATGCCGAAAAAATTGCTTCGTCAAAAAAATTTTATGCCTTGCAGGCAACAAAAAAACCGCCCGAGGGCGGTTTATCGACTTCGCGCGCAAGTATCACGCAAGGTTCAATTGGATTTCATGCGACCCCAGATATAGCCGAAAGCCAGCGCCATGCCAACGGCTTCCAGGGGCTTTTCCTTGATCCAGGCTTTCGAGGATTCGAGCGTACGGTTCGGCGCCTCGCTGAGCCACTGGCTCTGGCCGGAAAAGCGCTCGGCGACGCTGGCGGCCTGGTCGGCGAGCTTGTCAACGGTCTGGTGCGCCACGGACGACACCTTGTCCACCGTATTGCGGACGGGATCGGCGACCATGTCGATCTTGGTCTGCAACGCCGGGCTGACCGGGGTAGCCGGCGTGGCCGGGCGGACGGCATTGTCTTTGTTGTCCGGAATACCATTTACGGGCTTTTGATTCGGGTTTTCCATTATCTATTCCTTCAAAAAAATTAATAAACGCAAGACAAGCCGCTCTCATCTGGCAGCAAAAAATCAATGTACGAGGCGTCGCTGGCCGGCCCTGTGCGCCGGCGTATTAAAAAGTTGTAGGACAACAAGAACAATCAACTGCGGAGCAGCGCCCATCGGCCAGAGCGGGAATAATCAAGGCTTGTCGCGCCGCTCGACAGCCGCAACCGCGCGAGGCGCGACTTTAAAACCGCGAAAGGAAATTGACCATGCGCCCACTTGCAAAATCCGCTCCGCACATCGGCCATGCCGGCTTGCGGGCGCATACCCATCCCGGCGAGGAAGCTGGCGAGGACGGCCAGGAACTCGAGTTGCCGGTGAATCCCGACCAGGGCACCCCGCTGATTCCCGATGAAGACGGCAAGGTAACGATACCAGCCTGAGAGCCTTGCGGGCCTGGGAAACGACAACGCGGTGAACGTCATGCGGCGCGGCCCTAGTCCACTGTGCGCTTGAGGCGTATCTCGTCTAGCTTGGCGGCGCCGAACGCCACCGTCCTGAGCGACGGCATTTCCCGCTTAAAGCCGGCCGCCTGCTCGCAAAACCGCAGCGCGCGCTCATTGCGCAGCAGCACCCAGATCGTGACCTGGGTGCAGCCTTCTTCTTGCAGGCCGTTGCGCGCGCCGTCCCACAGCGCCAGGCCGGCGCCTTTTTGCCAATGCGCAGGCAAGACGTAAATCGCCCAGATTTCGCCCACCGTCGAGCGGGTTTTCGGATCGCGCGAGCGGTCGTAGCCGACGAAACCGACCAATTTGTCGCCGGCCATCGCCACCAGCAGTTGCGGCTCGCTGTACTCGATCGCCTCCTTCCAGTAAGCATGGCGCTTTTCCAGCGTCATCTTGTCGAGGAAGTCGTCGGGCATCACGCCCCGGTAGGCGGCTTCCCAGGTCGCCACGTGAATCTCGGCGATGGCCTTGGCATCGATAGCGGCGGCGGGACGAACGAAATATCTGGACATCGAGAAAAAATCGTATGTGAAAAGAAACGCTGCAA
>CAXSGT010000329.1:981-2236 GCA_964236835.1 uncultured Polaromonas sp. | reverse complement strand
ACCACCCGACTAATGCCTCAGGCTACTTGAAAATCGAGTTTCTCAGGGACGACTACCTAACTTGAAATCCGCTCTAGGCTATCGCTGGCTGGCCGCGCAGCTACTGTGAAACGGGCCAGTGGTGCTCAAGCAGTTGGTACCGGTAGTGCCTGTGTGGATACCGTACGCAACCATGCCCGCCTGGGAAGGGTGGCAGCATGGGCTGCAAAATCGTTTCATCCTGACCTGTTCTCTTACCGCATTTGCGCCTGCTGCTGGTGCGGAACAACCTCAAAGGGCATTTGACGCCAACATTGTGGTGTTGTGGCTGTGCAACTGCGGCGTGATGCCGTTGTACACGCCGCTGGGCGGCTCGTGGCTGAAAATGGCCGAGTCGCGTCAAGTGCATCATCAGCCAGCGCGCCTTGCCTGGACAGTATATGCAGACACCGAAACCGCTCATCGATACCTGGGAAGCGACCTCAAAGGCTGGAACCAGGACCCGAGGCTTTTTCATTGGGGTGGCAAGCGCCATGCGCACCGTTTATATAGCAGGCACGACAGCATGCCCCGGCCGACTCTGGCGCCTGCATATGCCGGCCGCTACGACATCGGCCGTCGGCGCTGCAGAAATCACTATCCAGTTGCCAAGTGACCCACTAGGCTTTGATCGTTTTGATGAAATAAGCCTTTTGCGCATGAAGGACGGGCATAAGAAACTATTAATTTTGTAGTTTTCCGAATCCTAGCTGCCTGGGCAAGAAGCCAGCGCTGGAAGCAGCGCGCTCAGGCGAACTGCTGCCGTAGCGCGGCGACGAAATCCGGCGCCGGATGCAGCTGCGACGCAAGTCCGGCGCGGGCGACCTGGCCCGGCACGTCATGGCCGACGATTTCCGGCAGCCGCCGGGCGACGGCGAGCAGCTTTGCAAGATCGATGCCGGTGTCGTATCCCATCGCGCCCAGCATGTGAATGGCGTCCTCGCTGGCGACATTGCCGCTCGCGCCGGGCGCATACGGGCAGCCGCCCAGTCCGCCGAGCGAGCCGTCGAAACGCTCGATGCCTGCTTGCACCGCGGCCAGCACATTCGCCAGGCCCATGCCGCGGGTGTTGTGGAAATGCAGCGTCAGCTGTAGGCCGGAAAAACGCCGCAACAGCGCATCGGCCATGCGGCCGACCTGCGCCGGATGCGCCATGCCGGTGGTGTCGCAGATCGTCAAACCGCGAACGCCCAGGCTGGCAAAGCGCTCGCCCCAGCGCAGCACGTCGTCCTGTGCC
>CAXSGT010000329.1:0-971 GCA_964236835.1 uncultured Polaromonas sp. | reverse complement strand
CCACGTCGCCCTCCATCGGGCAGCCAAAGGCGCACGACAGCGACACATTGACCGTCGTGCGGCCCTGGGCATAGCGAATCACGTCCGACAGTGCGGCAAAACTCTTTTCGCGCGGCATGCGCAGGTTCGCCAGGTTGTGCGTCTCGGACACCGACATCACCAGGTTCAGCTCGTCGGCGCGCGATTCGAGCGCTCGCTCGGCGCCGCGCAAATTGGGCACCAGCACCGTGTATTCGACGCCGGGCGCGCGCCGGATGCGGCCCATGACTTCCTCGGCGTCGCGCAGCATCGGAATGGCTTTGGGCGAGGTGAACGACGTGACCTCGATCTTGGCGTAGCCGCATTCGCCGAGCGCATCGACGAGCGCGACCTTGTCGTCGGTCGGAATGAAGCCCGGCTCGATCTGAAAGCCGTCGCGGGTCGCGACTTCATTGAAGTAGATGCGTTGTTTGATGGTTTTCATTCGGTCATTCCTCCGGCAACGATGCCCTGGTCCTTGAGCGCCTGGATCTGTTCGGGCGACAGGCCCATCTCGCGCAGCACGGCGTCGGTGTCCTGCCCGAGCCGCGGCGCGTTGCGGCGATGGCCGCCCGGCGTGCGCGACAGCTTGGGAACGATGCCGGGCACCGCCAGCGTGCTGCCGTCGTCCATGCGCAACTCGTCCAGCATGCCGCGCGCCCGGTAGTGCGGGTCGGCGGCGATGTCGGCGATGCTGTAGATGCGGCCGGCCGGCACCGATGCCTGGTCGAGCGCGGCCATCACCTCGTCCACCGTATGCCGCGCCACCCACTGGCCGATGGCGGCGTCTATCCTGTCCACATGAATGACACGGCCGGCGTTATCCGAAAGCGCCGCTTCGGCGCCGAGATCATCACGGCCGATGACAGCCATCAAGCGCTTGAAGATGCTGTCGCCATTGCCGGCGATCAAGACATAGGCCCCCACGCTCCCCGCTTCGCGTGGTTCGCGAG
>CAXSGT010000328.1:0-2280 GCA_964236835.1 uncultured Polaromonas sp. | reverse complement strand
CGCCGGCGACACGCTGGCCGAGCTGGCGCGCAAGCACCAGCTGGCCGAATCGGTCATCAACCGCCTGCGCGGCTTCATGGACGCCGAGGCGCTGCGCGCGATTGCCGACGGCGTGCCGCTGAACCTGGACACCGTCGCCGACGCCGAAGCGTCCGCCGCCCGGCTGCAGGTCAAGCTGCGCGAGCTCAATACCAGCGGCGTTCCCGCCGAAGTGGCGGGCGAGTTCGACGTCCGCAGCGACAAGCCGATTCTGCGCATCAGCCGGCGCCATCATGGCAATGTCAAAAGCAGCGTGCTGACGCAGGATTTCGTCCACGGCGCCGACTACGCCACCCTGGCCGAAGCTGCGGCGACGTTCAAGGACCTGATCGGCGAAGGCGCCAAAGTCATGCGCGGCGAAGGCGAGCGGCGCAAGGAAGAACGCGTCGGCGACTTCCGCCAGGCGATGCGCTGGCTCATCGCCCAGGCCGAAAACGCCACCGCGCGCCAGCGCTACAAGGGCCTGGGCGAGATGAACCCGCAGCAACTCTGGGAAACGACGATGGACCCGACGGTGCGCCGCCTGCTCAAGGTGCAGATCGACGACGCGATCGAAGCCGACCGGGTGTTCACGATGCTGATGGGCGACGAGGTCGAGCCGAGGCGCGAGTTCATCGAGCAGAACGCGCTGCGGGCGGGAAATATCGATATTTAAGCGCCTTCCATGCAGCGCACCGTCAACCGGATTCACCTGCATGCTTCGCAACAGGCGGCAGACCTGGCGTATTGGCTGGCGCAGCCGGTTCAGGCCCGGATCGACGCATTGGAAACATTGCGCCGGCAGCATCATCAAGGCGCGCCACATGTTGACACCCGACTTCAAAGAGTTTGCCGCGTTACTCAACTCACACGCGGTTGAATACATGGTGGTGGGTGGTTATGCGCTGGCCGCTTACGGGCATCCACGGTACACGGGCGATCTGGATTTCTGGGTTGGAACGCAAGCGGACAACGCAGACCGCGTGCTCGCGGCACTTGCGGAATTCGGCTTCGCCAGCCTTGGCATTCGCAAGGAAGACCTGACATCGCCGAATCAGGTCATACAGCTGGGTTATCCGCCGGCGCGGATTGACTTGCTCACCAGCATCGATGGCGTGGAGTTCGCTGAATGCTACCGCCGTCGCATGACGGTTCTGGTGGATGGCGTCGAGCTGGGCTTTATTGGACTCGATGACTTTAAAACCAATAAAAAGGCTGTCGGTCGCCACCAGGATCTGGCTGACCTTGAAGCGCTCTCCGGCAAGCCATGAGCCTCACCGCCGTCATCGACTTCGAAACCACCGGCATCTCGCCGGCCTGCGGCGACCGCGCGACCGAGGTGGCGATCGTGCTCGTCGAAAACGGCAGTGTCGTGGACCGGTTCCAGAGTTTGATGAATGCCGGCGTGCGCATTCCCGCCTTTATTACCCAGCTCACCGGCATCAGCAACGCCATGGTCGCCGCCGCGCCGGCCGCGGCGCAGGTCATGCGGGAGGCCAGCCGCTTTGTCGGCGCGGCGCCGCTGGTGGCGCACAACGCCGCGTTCGACCGCAGGTTCTGGCAGGCCGAGCTGGCCTTCGCCGGATTGGCCGGAGCGGCCGCGCCGCAGCGCTTCATCTGCACCTTGCTACTGTCGCGGCGCCTTTATCCGCAGGCGCCGAACCACCGGCTCGGCTCGCTGGTCGATTACCACGGCTTGCAGCGCACCGGCGAAGCGCACCGGGCGCTGGCCGACGCCGAAATGGCGCGCGAGCTGCTCGGCCAGATCCAGCGCGACTTGAGCCGGCGGTACGGCGTTGCGCTGGCGACGCATGAATTGCTACTGTCGCTGCAGGCGTGCGCGCGCAAGCAGGTTCCGGCGCATATCGAGCGCTATCTGCTCAGCGCCGCGCCGCGCGATGCGATTCCAGACACCATCGCTGCCGAATCACAATGCTTTTGAATAGATAGCAAACTATTCAACGCCCATAAGCGAAAAAGTCGTAAATCATTGCTAATTTTGCGTAAGAGACAAAATTGCCTGCTTACGCTGCTCGCTGATCGAGTCTTGCGCCTGCGCGCTATGCGGTTGCCGCGCCAGCGCATCCAGTGTTCGATTTGGGTTTCAAGCCACTGGCATTCGGCTTTGCGGACGGCTACGGCGTCGAATGAGCCATTTTGCGCGACTGGGCTGGCTGGGTAAACGCTGAATCGGCGCTTGCGGCGGTCGATATTGTTCGCCGGATTGCCAGCGCCAGAATCCGAACCTTAAAAATCGCCTGC
>CAXSGT010000327.1:0-2304 GCA_964236835.1 uncultured Polaromonas sp. | reverse complement strand
AGCGCGGCGCCGAGCTTGTCGGCCAGCGGCGTGAGGAATTCGTTGAACTTGTCGCTCGAGCCGAGGGCGCGGCCGCCCGAGACGATGACCTTGGCCGCCGTCAGCTCCGGGCGGTCGCTTTTGGCGATTTCGGAGCCGACGAAGCTCGACTTGCCGCTGTCGGCGACGCCGCCTGGCTGCTCGATGGCGGCCGCGCCGCCGCCGCTTGCCGCCGCGTCGAAGCCGGTCGTGCGAACGGTGATGACCTTGACCGCGTCCAGGCTTTGCACGATGGCGATCGCGTTGCCGGCGTAGATCGGGCGCTCGAAGGTGTCGGGCGCATCGACTTTCGTGATGTCCGAGATCTGCGCCACGTCAAGCAGCGCGGCGACGCGCGGCGCGATGTTCTTGCCCGACGCGGTGGCGGGAAACACGATGTGCGTATAGCCGCCAGCCAGCGCGATCACCTGCGCCGCCATGTTCTCGGCCAGGCCGTGGGCGAAATGCTCGCCCTCGACATGGATGACCTTGGCGACGCCGGCTATTTTTGAGGCGGCCTGGGCGGCCGCTTCGGCGCCCAGGCCCGCGACCAGCACGTGCACTTCGCCGCCGCATTGGCTGGCCGCGGTAACGGTGTTGAGCGTGGCCGGGCGAATGCTGGCGTTGTCGTGTTCGGCAATTACAAGTGCGGTCATTTAGATCACCTTCGCTTCGTTTTTGAGCTTGTCCACCAGCGCGGCGACATCGGCGACCTTGACGCCGGCGCTGCGCTTGGGCGGCTCGCTGACTTTAAGCGTCTTGATGCGCGGCTTGACATCGACGCCGAGCGCCTCGGGCTTGAAGTTGTCAAGCTGCTTTTTCTTCGCCTTCATGATGTTGGGCAGCGTGACATAGCGCGGCTCGTTCAGGCGCAGGTCGGTGGTGATGATGGCCGGCAACGTCAAAGACAGTGTTTCCATGCCGCCATCGACTTCGCGCATGACGCTGGCCTTGCCGTCCGCGATATCGACTTTGGACGCGAACGTCGCCTGCGGCCAGCCGAGCAGCGCGGCGAGCATCTGGCCGGTCTGGTTGCAGTCGTCGTCGATCGCCTGCTTGCCCAGGATGACCAGCTGCGGCTGCTCTTTGTCAACCAGCGCCTTCAAGAGCTTGGCGACGGCCAGCGGCTGCAATTCCTCGCCGGTTTCGACCAGGATGGCGCGGTCGGCGCCGATGGCCATGGCGGTGCGCAGCGTTTCCTGGCATTGCAATACGCCGCAGCTGACGGCGATGACTTCCGTTGCGACGCCCTTTTCCTTCAACCGCGTGGCTTCCTCGATGGCGATCTCGTCGAACGGGTTCATGCTAATCTTCACGTTGGCGATATAGACGCCGCTGCCGTCGCTCTTGACGCGGACCTTGACGTTGTAATCGACGACGCGCTTGACGGGAACGAGGATTTTCATGGCGGGCTCCAATGGTGATTGACTCAATCGACGGTGATGCGACACGAAACCATTCTATGCCGCGCTATTTCCACGCTGGCGGCGGTGCGGCCACCTGAAACAGGCCTTGCAACGCATGGCGCAGTAAAAAAAAGAACGGTCGTGCTATTTCTAGTATAGAGTGAATTCTTTGAAATAACCAAACTGTAGATTTACATTGCGGCTGCCTTGCCACGGGCGTCGGAAAAATTCCCGAGTCAGGGACGGCTGGCTTCGCTATCGGCTTTTTCACGCGCGTCCCGGGTGTGAACGACGCGCTGCGGATACGCAATGTCGATGCGATGCTCGCGCAGCGACTTCAGGATCTGCAGATTGACTTGCGAGCGCAGGTTTTGCAGGCCGTTGTCCGGGTCGCTGATCCAGTAATTGAGCGTGAACTCCAGCCCGTCGGCGCCGAAATTGGTCAGGTTGGCGCTGGGCGGCGGATCGGGCAGAACCCGCTCCTGAATCACCGCGGCGCCGGTCAGCAGGCGCGTCACCAGCTCCGCGTCGCTGTCGTAGCCGACCGACACCACGGTGGACTGCAGCACGTGCGACGCGGTCAGCGTCAGGTTCTCGATGCGCGTGCTGACGAATATTTCATTCGGAATGATCGATTCGCGCCCCGACAGCGCCAGCACCACGGTATAGCGGGCATTGATATGGGTCACGCGGCCTTCAAAACCATCGACGCGCACGTTGTCGCCGATGCGCACGCTGCGCTCGGCCAGCATGACGAAGCCGCTCACGTAATTGGCGACGAGCTTTTGCAGGCCCAACCCCACGCCGACGCCGATCGCGCCGCCCAGCACCGACAGCGCCGTCAGGTCGATGCCGACCGACGACAGCGCCAGCAGCAGGC
>CAXSGT010000326.1:0-2316 GCA_964236835.1 uncultured Polaromonas sp. | reverse complement strand
CGCCGGTGTGACGTGCTGTCTGCACATTGGCGTCAAAGCTCGTGCTGGCGCCCTGACCGTGCACCTCGGCCTGGCCGTCCAGTGGGAGGGGAGCCAGCTTGCTGTGCAGCCGCGCCGGATTGACGTGCTTGAGCGTGGCAGTGACTTTCCACGCTGCTGGCGCGGGCGCTGGCTTGCCTGTCTTCACGGCCTGGCCGGCCGGGGAATTGCCCGCCCACTCGCCGCTGGCCAATAGTTCGCCACTGCCGAGTTGCGCCTTGAGGCTGCGCACCAAGGCTGCGCCGTTGCGCCATTCGCCTTGGCTGTCAAGCTGCTCGATCGGCAGGCGTTTCTGGTCCCACGGGCCAGGCAGGGCGTTGGTCAGCCGCAGCTGCAATGCCCAGGCGCCCGCGGCATCGGCGTTGGGCTTGTCGAGCGGCTGTACCGCCGCGCTGCCGGTGAGCAAGGTTTGCGCTGCGTCTGGCCACAACGCGGCGATGTCCAGATCACGAAACGTCGCGTCGGCCTGCGGCAGCGGCTGCGCGGCCCATGGCATTACGCGCGCCGTGACGCTGGCATGCGGCTGCCGCGGGGCTTTTGCGGCGTCGGTCGCGCGCGCCTGCGCCATTTGCAGTTCAGCCTTGATCCGCAAGTCGGTCAGCGGGCCGTGGGCTGTGGCCTGAAATGCCAGCGGCACCGGCTTGCCGCCGCCGGGCAGATCGACGCCCAATGCGCCTGCCAGCGAAGCGTCGAGCGTCAGGGGCGCGGCCGATGTCAGGACGGCGCGTGCGCTGTAGCGGCCGCTGGCGACCTGAACGCTTTTCAAATCGAGCCGATGCTGCGCGCCGGCGTACTCGTAGCGCCCTGAAATATCGGACGCTGTGAAGGCCGCGGCTCCCGCCCAGTGCAACAGGCCTACAGAAAATTCGTCGAGCGTGACCGGCAGCGGAAGGCGCAGCGTTTCAGGCGGTGGCGAAGGCGTGGCAGCCGGTGCGCGCTGGTCGGCGACCCGCACGCTGGCGGCGGCGAGTCGATCGAGCTTGAGTGTGCCGTGCAGCAGCGACCAGGGCTGCCAGGCAAGGCTGACATCGCGGGCATCGACCGTCAAGCCGTTTCGCCGCCACTGCAGCTGGTCGATATGGCCGCCGGCGCGCAATGAGCCCGTGGCGTATCCGGCCGTCAGCGGCTGCGACCGGCTTATCCACAGCAGCACCGTCGCCAGCGAGCCGTCCGTGCCCGCCCAAATCCACAGCGCGGCCGTCAGCGCCAACGCCAGGGCAATCAGGCCTGCGCCCGCAGACGCGGCGATTTTCAGCCAGCGGCGCGCCGGCTTCGCAGCCGCGGCCGCAGGCTGGTTTTCGGCGGTGTTCGGCGGGGTCATCAGAAAACAAATCCCACACTGACGTGCAGGCGCGCATGCCTGACCTTCACGCCATACGCCAAATCGATCTGCAACGGGCCGATCGGGCTTTTCCAGCGCAGTCCGGTGCCAATGCCGACGGAGGGTCGCAATTGCTGGAATTGATCGGCCACCGCGCCGGCGTCGACAAAAAATGTGTTCTCGAACTCGCTCGGCCGGCCATCACGCAGCAAGGGACGCTGCCACTCGACGCTGCCGACGGCCAAGTAGCGGCCAGGACCGATGACGCCATTGGCCAGCGCGATGCCGATCTCGCGATAGCCGTAGCCGCGCACGGTGGTGTCGCCGCCAGTGCGAAACAGCTGCATGCCGGGGATGCGCGCCGTGTCTTTGCCCAGCACGGCGCCAGCTTCGGCGCGAATCGCAATCCGGCCTTGTTCCAGCGGCCGGATGCCCAGCCAACGCCCCACCGTGCGGGTAAAAGGCTGCCGGTCTTGGCCGAGCGTGGTGCCGCCGCCAAGCTCGACGCCCAGGCCATCACCGCTGCCCGGAAAGGGCAGGCTGTCGAAATAGCGGCCGGTCCAGATGAAGTTGGCCGTGAGGGCCGAGCCGTCGCCGGTCTGCGCGGCCGAGTTGCCTGGCAGCCCATTGCCCTGGACGCTGGCGCGCTCGTACTGCAGGTAGATATTGCGGTCGATGGCGTCGCCAACTTGCGACCGGCCGAAGCGCAGGCGCTGGCCCTGGGTAATGAGTTCGTTGTCGTTGAGCCGCTCGACGCGGCCGAGCGCGCCCCAGCGCCAGCCAGCTTCATCGGGAATCGCCGTCCACTCGCTTTGGACGAAGGGCGATTTTCTTTCGAGCTGCAACTTCGTCACCGCGCGCCAGCCGATGATCGGCAGCCGCTGCTGCGTGTGCTCGACCAAGGCGCGCGCGCCGCTGTCGCTCGTCAGGCCGACGCCGAAAATGATCTTTTGCAG
>CAXSGT010000325.1:0-2326 GCA_964236835.1 uncultured Polaromonas sp. | reverse complement strand
GGCGTTCGCCAGGGCGACACGATTTCGCCGTTTTACGACTCGATGATCGCCAAGCTCATCGTGCATGGCCGGACGCGCGAAGAAGCGCTGGCCCGCATGGACGAGGCGCTGGCGCAGACCCGCATCGTCGGGCTGAGCACCAATGTGCAGTTTCTGCGCCATGTGGTGCGCAGCGCGTCGTTTGCCCAAGCCAGGCTGGACACGGCGCTGATTCCGCGCGAAGCGGCTGTGCTGTTCAACCAGGAGCCGGTCGGGCTGCCATTGGCGGCCGCCGCTGCGATTGCCCAAACGCTGCTGGACGAGAAAGCCAGCGAGGACGCAGACCCGTTCAGCCGCCGCGATGGCTGGCAGAGCCATGGCGTGACGCAGCGGCCATTTGAATTCGAGTTTCGGGGCGAACCGGCAAAGGCGACATTGACCTATCTGCACGACGGCGCTTTGCGGCTGGCGGTCGGGGAAATGTCAGGCACTCTCGTTTTTTCGTCAAGCGCCCAGGGCATCGACATCGTGTACGCAGGCCAGCGCCTGACGGCTACGGTTTATAGGCAAGGCGAGGTGGACCATATCTTCACCGCCCGAGGCGCGACCCAAATCATCGCCATCGATCTTCTGGCCCACGCCGGTGAAAGCCACACCGAAGATGGCCGCCTGACCGCGCCCATGCCGGGCAAGATTTTGTCGTTTTCGGTCAAGGCAGGCGACCCGGTTAAGAAGGGCCAGCCGCTGGCGGTGATGGAAGCGATGAAAATGGAGCATACGATCGCCGCGCCCGCCGACGGCGTCGTCGAAGAGCTGCTGTACGCGCCGGGCGACCAGGTGGTTGAAGGGTCGGAGCTGCTGAAAATCGCTGTCTGAAAGCGCCGCGCCGATTGCCAGCCTTGCGGGCGTGGTTGACTCGAAAAAAGGATACTGAGCCATGAATTTACCTTCCAGAGCCAAGCTCGTCGATGTCGGCCCCCGCGACGGCCTGCAGAACGAGCAGGCGCCGGTTCCGGCCGCCGTGAAGATCGAACTGGTGCATCGCCTGCAGGATGCGGGCCTCACGGAAATCGAAGTCACCAGCTATGTCTCGCCCAAATGGGTGCCGCAGATGGCCGACGCCGCCTCCGTGATGGCCGGCATCTGGCGCAAGCCCGGCGTGCGCTATTCGGCGCTGACGCCGAACCTCAAAGGGCTGGAAGCTGCCATGGCGCCGGCGCGCGCGCTGTGGCCCGACGAGATCGTCGTCTTCGGCGCCGCCAGCGAAGCCTTCAGCCAGCGCAACATCAACTGCTCGATCGCCGAAAGCATCGAACGTTTTCAGCCGGTGGTGGCCAAAGCGCGGGCCAGCAACATTTATGTGCGCGGCGCGATTTCCTGCGCGCTCGGCTGCCCTTACGAGGGCGAGATCGCGCCGCAGCGGGTTGAGACGGTGGCGCGGCTGATGAAGGATATCGGCGTGCAGCACATCGGCGTTGCCGACACGATCGGCGTCGGCACGCCGCTCAAAGTCCAGCGCGCGCTGGAAGCGGCGCTGGAACATTACGGGCTCAACGATGTCTCGGGCCATTTCCACGACACCTATGGCCAGGCGCTGGCCAACACGCTGGCGTCGCTGGAAATGGGAGTCTGGCAGTTCGACACTTCGTCGGCCGGCCTGGGCGGCTGTCCTTATGCCAAGGGCGCGACCGGCAATGTGGCGACCGAAGACGTGGTCTACCTGCTGCGGGGCCTGGAGATCGAAACCGGCATCGACCTGGACAAGCTGATCGACGCGGGCAAATTCATCAGCGATTTTCTCGGTCGCAAGCCGAACTCCCGCGTTGCCACGGCCTTGCTGAACCAGAGGATGAATTAATGGACGACGCGGTCCAGGAAAATGAAGAAAAAATGACGCTGCGGCATATGATCCGGCTGGTCAGGATGCGCGCGCCGGCAGGGGCTGCGGCGGGCGAAACTCCATCGCCGTGCATTTCCATCTGCCGCATGAATGAACGCACGGGATTTTGTGAAGGATGCTTTCGCACGCTCGGCGAAATCGCAGGCTGGAGCAGCGCCGACGATGAGAGAAAACGCGGCATCTGGAAAAAGATCGAACAACGCATGGACGCGCTGCGGCGATGACTATCGTCGACCCGACGCCGCCGGCGGAAGCCGGGATCAGGCACATCGCGTGTTGTTTCGATTTCATCTCGCCGTATGCCTACCTGGCGTTCGAGCTGCTGCCGCAAGCCTTGGAGGGTGTGAGCTACAGCGTTAGCTACAAGCCGGTGCTGTTTGCCGCCATGCTCAAGCATTACGGCCAGCTGGGCCCGGCTGAAATCGCGCCCAAGCGCGACTGGACCTA
>CAXSGT010000324.1:0-2328 GCA_964236835.1 uncultured Polaromonas sp. | reverse complement strand
TGGCGGGCAGGCGTTTTTTGGCGGCCAGCGCGCCGGCGATCGCCAGCACCGGAACGATCACGCCGAAGCGCCCGAACCACATCACGAGGCCTAGCAGCACGTTGTAGAACGGCGTGTTGGCCGACAAGCCGGCAAAGGCGCTGCCGTTGTTGTTGCCGGCCGAGCTAAGCGCATAGAGAATTTCGGAAAAGCCGTGCGCGCCCGGGTTGGCGATGCCCGCCTTGCCCGCGCCCGCCAGGACGGCCAGGGCCGTGCCGGCCAGCACCAGGATGGGCGTGACCAGGATCGCGATCGACGTCAGCTTCATCTCGTGCGACTCGATTTTCTTGCCCAGGTACTCGGGCGTGCGGCCGATCATCAAGCCGGAAATAAACACCGCCAGGATGGCGAATACCAGCATGCTGTAGAGGCCGGTTCCGGTGCCGCCGAACACCACTTCGCCGAGCTGGATCATCACCAGCGGCACCATGCCGCCGAGCGGCGTGAAGGAGTCGTGCATGGCGTTGACCGCGCCGCACGACGCGGCGGTGGTGATCACCGCGAACAGCGCCGACGCGTCGATGCCGAAACGCGTTTCCTTGCCTTCCATGTTGCCGCCCGGCTGCAGCGCGCTTGCCGCCTGGTCCACGCCGAGCGGTGCCAGCAGCGGATTGCCCGCATGCTCGGGCGGCATGATGGCGACGACGGCGATGACGAACATCACCGTCATCGCCGCCAGCACGGCCCAGCCCTGGCGCGGGTCGCCCACGGCGCGGCCGAACGCGAAGCACAGCGCCGCCGGTATCAGGAAGATCGACAGCATCTGGAAGAAATTGCTCAGCGCGGTCGGGTTTTCATACGGATGCGCCGAGTTCGCGTTGAAGAAACCGCCGCCGTTGGTGCCGAGCATTTTTATCGCTTCCTGCGACGCCACCGGCCCCATGGCGAGCGTCTGCGTCGAGGTCTTCAGGTCTTCCATGACGGGATTGCCCTTGGCGTCCTTCAGCGGCTGCCCGTCGGGGCCGTTCTTCGGCTGCTGGTAATTGTTGACTTCGAGCGTGGCGACGTCTTTGTAGGCGTCGAAGTTCTGGATCACGCCCTGCCCGGCGAGGAACAGCGCGAAGACAAACGACAGCGGCAGCAGCAGCCAGGTGGTGATGCGCGTCAGATCGACCCAGAAGTTGCCGATGGCGCCGGTGGAGCGCGCCGCAAAGCCGCGGATTAGCGCGAACACCACGGCGATTCCGGTGGCGGCGGAAAAAAAGTTCTGCACCCCGAGCGCGAGCATCTGCGTGAGGTAGCTCATGGTCGATTCGCCGGCGTAGCCCTGCCAGTTGGTGTTCGAGACAAAACTGACCGCCGTGTTGAACGCCGAATCGGGCGACACCGCGATCATTTTTGCGGGGTTGAGCAGCAACATCGCCTGCAGCCGCTGCAGCGCATACACCGCCAGCATGCCCAATGCATTGAAGGCCAGCAGCGCCAGCGCATAGTGCGACCAGTTCATCGGCTTGTCGGCGGAGGTGCCGGCAAGCCGGTAGAGCGGCGCTTCGAGCTTGTGCATCCAGCCGGGCAGCCTGCCCGACTCCAGGCGCGCCAGCCAGATGCCCAGCGGCCACGACGCGATCAGCAAAATGCCGAGGTAAAGGGCGAGCAGGCCCCAGCTTGAGGGTGTCATTAAAACTCCTCGGCGCGGATCAGCGCATAGACCAGATACGCCAGCAGCAGTACAGCGCACATGCCGCCAAAGCCATAGAGCACTTCAACGCTGATCATGGCCGGCCTCCCGCGGGTTTTTCAAGCTTTTTGAAGCCCCAAACCATCAAGGCCATCGCGCCCCACAGCCCGGCCATCGCAAAAATATACGCAATATCCATGAAAATTCTCCAGCTGAATCGATCGGGAAAGCTTAGGTTTGGCGACGTAAAAACGGTGTTGAATGCGGCGCTGGCGGCATAAAAAAAGCGTAAAGATGGCAGGCAGACGACGGCTCGACCCCCATCCCGCTAAACGTCCCGGATTGGCCCTGCCGCGCGGCTTTCAAACGCGGCTGGCTACTGCACAATCGGCCGGGCGCACCTGAGGCTGGCAGCCGCCAGCGTTAACGAAACCCCTCATCCCAAAGGCTATCCGATGGCGAAAACGCCGACGAAGAAAAACGATTCGAGCGCCCATCTCGGCTTCGAGGCCAAGCTCTGGCTCACCGCTTACAAGCTGCGCTCCAGTTCCCCAAAGACTTCGAAGTCGCCAGGGATAGGTGTGGTCCATGACGGACATTCCGCCTTCAGTAATGCACGATTCATACATCATGAAAAATGAACAAAATCTTTCCCGGACGCAAATTTATCT
>CAXSGT010000323.1:0-2338 GCA_964236835.1 uncultured Polaromonas sp. | reverse complement strand
TTCTGGAACATCACCCAGTAGCTGATGACGTGCTCGATGTTGTCGGCCATCATCGCCAGCATGTAGGTGACGAAGTGCCAGCGGTAGCCTGGAACGCGCAACGCGGCGAAAGAACGCCGGGCGGGAGCGGGAACGCTGGGGGCTGAGGAATCGTCGTTCAAGGTCGGGCTTTCCAAAAAAATCGGCTCCGTCGGCGCCGCCTTGGGATTGTGCCGCGCCTGCGTCCAGGCCCCGGTCTCGCGGCGCCGCGAGACCGCAAGCACATCCAGACACGCCATGCCCCTGCGACGTAAACAGCGGGTAAATGTTTATTCGCCTTACCTGGCGTTAACAAATGCAAGGTCACAATCAGCGTGCTGAATCAGCCATCAATCCGGACGGGGCAAACGATTCAGCGCGTCATCAACGAACAGGAGACTTCCATGAAATTAAAACTTTTGACCACCTCGGTGCTGGCGTCGGCGCTATTCGCCGGTTTGGGACTGGCGCCGGCCATGGCCCAGGGCGTCAACACGCCGCGCATCGACCAGGCGCAGCAGGAGATCAGCGCGCGCATCCAGCAAGGCATGGCGTCCGGCCATATCACTCCTTCGGAGGCGCAGGTGCTGCTGCGGCGCGAGCGCGAAATCCAGCTGCGCGAAAACCAGTTCAAGGCCAATGGCAGCGCCAATCCGCAGGAGCGCCAGCAACTGCGGATGGAGCTCGACGGCCTGCGCGCCGAAGTCGAGCGCGCGATGAGCAACGCCGATGTCGTCGCCCAGCCTGGCGGCCCTGGCTATCGCGGCAATGGCGGCGGCACGCCGGGCATCGACAACCGGGCGTTCGAGATCAGCCAGCGCATTGAGGACGGCGTACGCTCCGGGCGCATTGATCCGCGCCAGGCCGAGCGGCTGCGCTGGCGCGAGCGCGAGATCCAGCGCCATGAGGCGTTCTTCAAGTCCGACGGCGTCGTGACGCCGCAGGAGCGCCGGCAGCTGCGCGACGAGCTCGGCGCGCTGCAGGACGACCTGGAACGGATGATGCGCTACGACCGCCGCGGGCGCGGCGGTTATTGATCGGCGGCGCGAGCTTGAAAGAAAGCGTGCTCAGCCAGCCTGCGACCGCACCCAGCGCACGATGTCGGCGGCGCCCATGGCGCCCGGCTGGCGCGCCACTTCGCGGCCGTTCTTGAACAGCGCGAGCGTCGGAATACTGCGAATATTGAAGCGCGCGCCCAGCGCCGGGATGGCTTCGGTATCGGCTTTCGCCAGGCGAAAATTCGGCTCGAGCTGCGCCGCCGCCTGCTCGTAGGCCGGCGCCATCTGGCGGCACGGGCCGCACCAGGGCGCCCAGAAATCGACCAGCACCGGAATCTGGTTGCGGCCGATGTGCTTGTCGAATGTCGCTTCATCGCCCAGCGTCGCCGAATGCCCGGTAAAGAGCGGTTTCTTGCAGTTGCCGCAGGTCGGATCGCTCGCCAGCTGGTCGGCGCGGACGCGGTTGGTGGTCTGGCAGTTTGGGCAAACGATGTGAAGCAGGTCGGTCATTCAAGCTAATTTGGGCCAGCGCCCGGCGTTTCAAGCGGCCCTAAAATGGAAATATCGATAAAATACGGTTTTTGCGCAATAGCCACGGGCGCCATTAGCTATAAAAATAGTAGCAATGCGATCTTCGAGCCCGCCGTTGCCCTATCAATTGCGCCGAGGCCTAAAATCCTTTGCCTAATGGAGCCCGAATTTTTGAAGCGTTATTCTTCGCCGCGTCGTAACGCGCCGCCTTGGCTGTTGCTGACGGGCTGGCTGAGTCTTGCAAGCCTGGCGACCGGCTGCGCCAGCACCGGCAAGGCGCTCGCGCCGCAGGAGGAATTCAACTCGGCCGCGACCTATTCCCGGCTGTTCGACGCCACGCCGGCGCAAACCTGCGAGGCCGCCAGAAGGGCGCTGCTAAGCCAAGGTTTTCTCATCGACAGCGCCAGCGCGGACCGGGTCGATGGCCGAAAAAACTTCCAGCCCGAGCCGGAGTCGCATCTGAAAATGGAAATCAGGGTGGTCTGCGTTCCCGACAGCGGCGACGCAAAAATCAGCTTGGGGTTTGCCGCCGCCGTGCAGGACCGCTATGCGCTGAAGAAAAGCAACAATTCGGCGAGCCTGGGCGTCGGGGTGCTGGGCTCGGTTTCGCTGCCGTTCACCTCGAGCAACGATTCCATGGTCAAGGTGGCGAGCGAAACCATCACTTCCGACGCTTTTTACGAGCGTTTTTTCGATCTGGTCAGGCGTTACCTGGTGCTGGACGAGTCGCCTTGAACTAGGGCCTGTTAACACTAGACAAGTTGCATGTTCAGGCTGGAAAATCCAGCCAT
>CAXSGT010000322.1:0-2361 GCA_964236835.1 uncultured Polaromonas sp. | reverse complement strand
TGCCTGCTGGCGGTGCTGACGTATTTTCCGGTGTTTACCGCGCTGACCAAGGCCGCCAATCCGGACCTGGCGGCGGCGCAAGCCAAGAACCAGGTGGTGGTGACGGCCGACCCGAACGAGTGCTCGTTCCAATTCAACCCGACGGGAACCGCAAAGTTCACCAGCTCCTGCGATATCGCCAAGCAGGTCTTGGCCGGCGCATCGGTCAGCTATGAGAACGCCGTCGCTCCCGCCGGCACGCCCGCCACCATCAAGATCGGGCAAACAGCCATTTCGAGCTACAACGCCAAGGGCCTGAGCGCTGACGAAGCCAAGAAGAAAGACGCCGATTTCAAGAAAGCGGTTGCCGACGACCTCAAAGCCGCTGGCTACCCGACCAAGGCCGACCCCGCCAAAATCGACAAATTCAGGGTAACGCTCATCTTGTTCTACCTGGTGCTGCTGGTGACGATGGTTTATGGCCCGATCGCCGCCATGCTGGTCGAAATGTTCCCAACCCGGATCCGCTACACGTCGATGAGCTTGCCCTACCACATCGGCAACGGCTGGTTCGGCGGCCTGTTGCCGACTACCGCGTTCGCCATCGTTGCGCAAACCGGCAATATGTACAACGGGCTCTGGTATCCCATCATCATTGCCGCGGTCACTTTTGTCGTCGGCACGCTCTTTATCAGGGAAACCAAGGATGTCGATATTTACGCCAATGATTGATTGACAGTACGGACTGTTGCGGCGGCGCGGGCCGTGCCAGTCCGGTCGCTCAAAAGCCTGGCCCCCGGGCGTGTGCCAGGCCAGGCTTTTGCGAAGCCATCGGCGACGGCGACCAACGCTTGCAAAATCGAATTCTTGACCGCTTTGCCGACGCCGTATCGAATCGGGCGTTGTCAAGGGCTTTGAATCGCCCGTCCGCCGTCCCGCGAGGCACTACCTAAAATGCTTGACCTCCTCAGGAAAGCACTCACTAGATGTCTCAGGGAATCATCCGCATTCGCGGCGCGCGTCAGCACAACCTCAAAAACCTTGACCTGGATATCCGCACCAACGAGCTGACGGTGGTCACCGGCCCGAGCGGCTCGGGCAAGTCGTCGCTGGTGTTCGACACGCTGTTCGCCGAAGGCCAGCGCCGCTATGTCGAGACGTTTTCGGCCTACGCGCGGCAGTTCCTCGACCGCATGGACAAGCCGGCGGTGGACAAGGTCGAGGGCGTGCCGCCGGCGATCGCCATCGACCAGACGAATCCGGTGCGTTCGTCGCGCTCGACCGTCGGCACCATGACCGAGCTGAACGACCACCTGAAACTGCTCTACGCCAGGGCGGCGCAGCTGTTCGACAGGCAGACGGCGCAGGCCGTGCGGCACGACACGCCCGAGTCGATTTATGCGGAATTGATGGCGCGCACCCAGGGCACAGACCCGCGCGTCGTGATGACGTTCCCGGTCGAGCTGCCGGGCAACACCTCCGCCGCCGAAGTCGAGCAATGGCTGTCGGCCAGCGGCTTTACCCGCGTCCATGCCGAGCGCGAGATCAGCACGCCGGCGGGGCCGCACAAGCTGCTCGATGTCGTCGCCGACCGCTTTCGCCTGCACATCACCGAAAAAATTCGCGCCATCGAGGCGATCGAAACCGCGCTAAAACGTGGCGGACGCCTGAATGTCTATATTCAGCACGACACGGCGGCCAGCGCGACAGGCGCCAATCCAGCAGAAGCAGATAGCCTCGGAACAATCTTTTCCACCCAGCAGGGGCCGCGGGACTGGCTTCGCCAGCCCGCAGGCGCAGCGGCCCCCTCGGGGGGCAGCGCAGTACACGCAGTGACAAGCGTGGGGGCCAGATTCTCCAGTGGTATGCACTGCCCCGACAGCGACCTGCGCTATACCGAGCCGACGCCGTCGCTGTTTTCCTTCAACTCGGCCATGGGCGCGTGCGAAACCTGCAAAGGTTTCGGCCGCGTGATCGGCGTCGATTACGCCCTGGTGATTCCGAACGACAAGCTCACCTTGCGCGCCGGCGCCATCAAGGTGATGCAGACGCCGGCCTGGAAGGAAGCGCAGGACGATTTGATGCGCCATGCCGAAGCCGAAGGCATTCCGCGCGACACGCCCTGGTACCAGCTCACGCCCGCGCAGCAGGCCTGGGTGATCGACGGCTCGCCGCACTGGAGCGGAAAATGGGAAAAACACTGGTTCGGCATCAAGCGCTTTTTCGCTTATCTGGAAAGCAAAGCCTACAAGATGCACATCCGGGTGCTGCTGTCCAAGTACCGCAGCTACACGACGTGCGAGACCTGCGGCGGCGCGCGCCTCAAGCTCGAATCGCTGCTCTGGCGGCTCAGCACGAAAGACGCCGCCGACGCCGTGCTGC
>CAXSGT010000321.1:0-2382 GCA_964236835.1 uncultured Polaromonas sp. | reverse complement strand
CAAGCTGACCACTACCCTGTTCGCTCTGGGTGTCTCGTGCGCGGCGGCCGCCAGCGTCGCGCAGGATATCAAAGGCGACGCCAAGGCGGGCGGAACCAAGAATGCCATGTGCATCGGCTGCCACGGCATCAAGGGCTACCAAGCGTCGTTTCCCGAGGTGTACAAGGTGCCGATGATCTCGGGACAAAGCGTAGGTTATATCGCCTCGGCGCTGCATGAATATCAAAAAGGCCAGCGCAAGCACCCCACCATGCGCGCCGTCACCCAGTCGCTGACCGAGCAGGACATCGCCGACCTGGCCGCTTATTACAGCGCCAACGGGCTGGTTGCCGGCGCCGAGCTTCCCGCCAAGCCCAGGGAGCCCGGCGCGCCGGTTCAGGCGCTGCTGAACAAAGCCAATTGCGCATCGTGCCACGGCGCCAATTTCAACAAGCCGATCGACCCGTCCTACCCGAAAATCGCCGGCCAGCATGCCGACTACCTGTTCGCGGCGCTCAAAGCCTACAAGACCGACAACAACCCGATGGTCGGCCGCGCGCACCCGATCATGGGCGCCATGGCCAAGCAGTACACCAATGCCGAGCTGAAGACGATGGCCAACTACCTGGCGTCGGTGCAGGGCGAATTGAAAGTCATGCCCGAAAGCCGTTTCCGCTAGGCTGCCCAAACGCGGCTCAAACAAAAAGCCGCTGCGCTCCAGCGGCTTTTTTGTCGC
This sequence comes from uncultured Polaromonas sp., assembly GCA_964236835.1. Taxonomy (GTDB): domain Bacteria; phylum Pseudomonadota; class Gammaproteobacteria; order Burkholderiales; family Burkholderiaceae_C; genus Polaromonas. The sequence continues at coordinate 1,667 of CAXSGT010000321.1, read as the reverse complement.
CGCAAGGCGGGCGGGGAGACGGTTTTTTAGTCCCGCGTGGCGCGGCGCTGCACGCAATCGACATACGCCGCGCCATCGGGCGGACGCCCAGAGCGCTGGCTTTCCCAGACCATCCGGCCCAGGCATTCCATCGCTTCATGGTGCGCGCCGTGCAGCGAACCGCGCCGGGCGGCCAGCAATTCGACCGCCTGGCGAATACCGCGCGGCTGGTCGATCGAGCACTGTTCGCTCAGCGTCAGGTGCATCGACACATGCAAAAACGGATTGGTCCGGCTGCCTTCGACCTCATAGGTTTTTTCCAGCGCGGCATTGGCGTCGCCAAAGTCAGCGCGGTACTCCGGATGCTCTTCCAGCCATTGGCTTGCTATGGTTTCTATAGCTGAAAGCGGTTGCCTGGCAAGCGCCTTTTCCTGAACAGAGCAAAAAAACCGGCGAACGTCGGCTTGCGAGGGCGTGAACATCTTCCAAGCGTAGCACGCAAAATGGCTGCGCCGGCTTGGCGCCCATGCGTTGCGGCGCATTCCGCGGCGCCGCAAATTTGTTCTAATCGCAGGCAAATGACGCGTGCCTTGCGCGGTCATTGATCCAGCCGATGACCCCGCCTTTTGGAAACCTGAAAATGATCAACAAGATTGCCCTTTCGGTCGCCGACGCCCTGGCCGGCGTGAAGGACGGCTCGACCATTCTGATCGGTGGCTTCGGCACCGCCGGCATCCCGACCGAGCTGATCGACGGGCTGATCGCGCAGGGCGCCAGGGAGTTGACCGTCGTCAACAACAATGCCGGCAATGGCGAAACCGGGCTGGCCGCATTGCTCATGGCCGGGCGCGTTCGCAAGATCATCTGCAGCTTCCCGCGCCAGGCCGACAGCCAGGTCTTCGACGGCCTGTACCGGAGTGGCAAGCTCGAGCTCGAACTCGTGCCGCAAGGCAATCTGGCCGAGCGCATGCGGGCTGGAGGCGCCGGCATCGGCGCTTTTTTCTGCCCGACGGCGTACGGCACCGAGCTTGCCCAAGGCAAAGAAACCCGCGAGATCAACGGCAAAAACTACGTCCTCGAATACCCGATTTACGGCGATGTGGCGCTGATCAAGGCCGAGCGCGGCGACCGCTGGGGCAACCTGACCTACCGCATGTCGGCGCGCAATTTCGGCCCGGTCATGGCCACCGCTGCGAAACACACGGTGGCGACGGTTCATGAGGTGGTCGAGCTCGGCGCGCTCGATCCCGAATGCATCGTGACGCCGGGAATCCATGTCAGCCGCGTCGTGCGGATCGAGCGCGTCGCGACCCAGGCCGGCGGCATCAAAACCAGCGCCTGAACGGCCTTACACGCAATGGAGACAAGCATGAGCAGCTATCAAAAACGGAGCAAGGAACAACTTGCCCAGCGCGTGGCGCGTGACATCCACGATGGCGCCTATGTCAACCTGGGCATCGGCATGCCGACGCTGGTCGCCAACCATATCCCGCCCGGCCGCGAGGTCATTTTGCAAAGCGAAAACGGCATCCTCGGCATGGGGCCGGCGCCGGCGCCCGGACAAGAGGACTACGACCTCATCAACGCCGGCAAGCAGCCCGTGACGCTGCTGCCCGGCGGCGCGTATTTTCACCACGCCGACAGCTTCGCGATGATGCGCGGCGGCCACCTCGACATCTGCGTGCTCG
>CAXSGT010000320.1:0-2396 GCA_964236835.1 uncultured Polaromonas sp. | reverse complement strand
TCGGTGTCGCGCGTCGGCGGCGCGGCGCAAACCAAGCTTATCAAGAACCTGTCGGGCGGCATCCGCACCGACCTGGCGCAGTACCGCGAGCTGGCGGCGTTTGCGCAGTTTGCGTCCGACCTCGACGAAGCGACCCGCAAACAGCTCGACCGCGGCGCCCGAGTGACCGAACTGCTCAAGCAGTCGCAGTATTCGCCCTTGACCATCTCCAACATGGCGGCGACGCTGTTCGCGGTGAACAAGGGCTTCATGGACGATGTCGATGTGAAGAAGGTTCTGGCTTTCGAGCATGGCCTGCATGCCTGGCTGAAGGACAAGAACGCGGCGTTGATGGCCAAGCTCGAAGCGAACAAGGCGATGGACAAAGACGCCGAAGCGGAATTGAACACGGCTGTAGCCGAGTTCAAGAAGTCGTTCGCATAAACCAATCGAAATCAACCATGAGCGCACTGAAAACCGCAGCGACCGGTCCCATCAAGCAGGGGCCGCGGAACCGGCTAAGCCGGGCCGCAGGCGCAGCGGCCCCCTCGGGGGGCAGCGCAGTACGCGAAGCGACAAGCGTGGGGGTTAAATAGATGGCAGCAGGCAAAGAAATACGCGGCAAGATCAAATCGGTCGAAAACACCAAGAAGATCACCAAGGCCATGGAAATGGTCGCGGCTTCCAAGATGCGCAAGGCGCAGGAGCGGATGCGCGCCGCCAGGCCCTACAGCGACAGGATCCGCAACATCGCGGTCAACCTGAGCCGGGCCAACCCGGAGTACGTCCATCCCTTCATGAAGGCGAACGACGCCAAAGCCACCGGTTTTATCGTTGTCAGCACCGACAAGGGCCTGTGCGGCGGCTTGAACACCAATGTGCTGCGCGCCGTCACCGGCAAGCTCAAAGAAACGCAGGCGGCCGGCAAGGGCGTGCAGGCGGTGGCCATCGGCAACAAGGGCATGGGCTTTTTGAACCGCATCGGCGCGCAGGTGGTCTCGCATGTGACGCAGCTGGGCGACAAGCCGCATCTGGACAAGCTGATCGGCCCGGTCAAGGTGCTGCTCGACGCCTATAGCGAAGGCAGAATCGATGCCGTTTACCTGTGCTACACCCGCTTCATCAACACCATGCGCCAGGAGCCGATGGTCGAGCAGCTGCTGCCGCTGACCGCCGACCGCATGCAGGCCGACAAGGATCAGCATGCCTGGGACTACATCTACGAGCCCGATGCGCAGACCGTCATCGACGACTTGCTGGTGCGTTACGTTGAAGCACTCGTCTACCAGGCGGTCGCCGAGAACATGGCGTCCGAGCAGTCGGCGCGCATGGTCGCGATGAAGTCGGCGACCGACAACGCGGGCAGCGTGATCGGCGAGCTCAAACTGATTTACAACAAGACGCGCCAGGCGGCGATCACGAAAGAGCTTTCGGAAATCGTTGCCGGCGCCGCGGCGGTCTGATGATGAAACTCACGCATTTTCTGGGATTCACGGCGCTGATGCTGACGCTCGGCGGCTGCGGGACCAGCTCGCAAACGCGAACGCTCGTCAGCAATGCGGTGGTGGCGCCCGAAGTCCGTTCGGCGCGCATCGCATTGTCCGATTCGGCGCGCCAGCGCTTCAATGACAATCCGGGCTTTAGCCAGGCGCAGCTCGAGGCGGCGCTGCGCAATGAATTGTCCAGTCGTCGCCTGATAAATCCCGCGTCGCGGCAGACGCTGGACATCGTTGTGACCGATTTGCGGGTGCGGCATGGCGCGGCGGTCTTTTTCGCCGGTTCCTTCGCCGGTGAGGATTACCTGGTGGCTGACGTGTCCGTCAAGGATCAGGCGGGCAAAGTTTTAAAAAGCGTCGACCTGAACGTCAAGTTCCGTTTGGCAACGCTCGGCAATATCGGCACCGCGCAGCGCAATGAGCAGATGTATGCGGTGTTCGCGCGCCGCGTGGCTGCGGTGATCGACCCTTCCATTCCAACGGAATGACCCAAATTTAGACAACGGAGATCAATTATGACCAGTGCTTCAGCGGATTTAGCGGTTCAGGGCAAGATTGTCCAGTGCATCGGCGCGGTGGTGGACGTGGAATTCGCCCGCAACCAGATGCCCAAGGTCTATGACGCGCTGAAAATGGAAGGCTCGGCGCTGACGCTCGAAGTCCAGCAGCAGCTCGGCGACGGCGTCGTGCGCACCATTGCATTGGGCAGCTCGGACGGCATGCGGCGCGGCAACATGGTGTACAACACCGGCGCGCCGATCATGGTGCCGGTCGGCAAGGCGACGCTCGGCCGCATCATGGACGTGCTCGGCGCGCCGATCGACGAGCGCGGCCCGGTCGGCCAGGAGCTGACGGCGTCGATCCACCGCAAGGCGCCGGCGTATGACGAGCTGAGCCCGTCTCAGGAACTCCTTGAGACCG
>CAXSGT010000319.1:0-2400 GCA_964236835.1 uncultured Polaromonas sp. | reverse complement strand
GGCGAAACCACCTGGAATGTCGATACCCGCATCCAGGGGCGCCTGGACATCCCGCTGAACGCCACCGGCCGGCGGCAGGCGGCGCGCCTGGCGCTGGCGCTCAAGGACGAGCCGATCACCGCCGTGTACGCAAGCGACTTGACGCGCGCCTGGGAAACAGCGCGCTACCTTGGGGCTGCGCACCGCCTGGAGGTGACGCCCGAGCCCGGCCTGCGCGAGCGCGGCTTCGGCGACTTCGAGGGCAAGACCTTCGCCGAAATCGAAGCGCTGCTGCCCGAGCAGTCGCGGCGCTGGCGCAAGCGCGACCCGCACTTCGCCCCCGCCGGCGGCGAGTCGCTGACGGCGCTGAACCAGCGCGTCGTCGAGGCCGCCGGGCGGCTGGCGGCGCAACACCCCGGTGAGCTGATCGCGCTGGTCGGCCACGGCGGCGTGATGGATGTGCTGTACCGCGCCGCGACGCGGCTGCACCTCCAGGCGCCGCGCACCTGGACGCTGGGCAACGCCGCCATCAACCGGCTGCTCTGGACGCCCGAAGGCTTCAGCCTGGTGGGTTGGGCCGACACCCAGCACCTGGACGACGACTCGCTCGACGACAGCGTGTTCGGCCACCTCGCACGCGACGCCGACGCCGCCGTCATCGCTCCCGGCCTTTTCATCCCACGCGGTCCTTCCGATCCAACTTCATGCGCACCTTATCCACCCGCCTGAGCGAGCTGGTCGGCAAGTCCGTCCAGGAAATCGACACCCCCGCGCTGGTCATCGACCTGGACGCGATGCGGCGCAACCTCGCCCGCATGGCCGAATTCGCCAGGAAGCACCGTGTGCTGTGGCGCCCGCACGCCAAGCTGCACAAAAGCGTTTTGCTCGCCGGGATGCAGATCAATGCCGGCGCCGTCGGCGTGTGCGTGCAAAAAACCTCCGAGGCCGAGGTCATGGTCGCCGGCGGGATATACAACGTCTACATCAGCAACGAAGTCATCGCCCCGGCCAAGCTGGCCCGCGTCGCCGCGCTCGCGCTGGCGACGCACGCCCACGGCGGGCAGATCGCCATCGCGGTCGACAGCCTGGTCGGCGTGATCCGGCTGGCGCAGGCGATGGCCGAAGCCCGCGGCCAGGGCTGGAGCGGCGGCGCCTTGGGCACGGCGGCGGTGGTCATCGACGTGTTTGTCGAAATCGATGTCGGACAGCAGCGCTGCGGCGTCGCGCCCGGCACCGCGGCGGTGGCGCTGGCGCAGGAGATCAGCCGGCATCCGGGTTTGCGCTTCGCCGGCTTGCAGGCCTATCACGGCAAGGCGCAGCATCTGCGCGGCGCCCAGGAACGCCGCCAGGCGATCGCCCGCGCGGTGGACGCCGTGGTGATGACGCGCCAGCTGATCGAGCTGCAGGACCTGCCGGTGAAGCTGGTGACCGGCGCGGGAACCGGCAGCTTCGCGCTCGAGGCGGCCAGCGGCGCGTATGGCGAATTGCAGCCCGGCTCGTTCATGTTCATGGACGCCGACTATGCGCAAAACGAGCGCGACCAGGCGCAGCCGCAATTCGAGCAGGCCTTGTTCGTCGCGACGCAAGTCATTAGCGCGTGCGGCGAATACGCGGTGTGCGACGCCGGGCATAAAAGCCACGCCATCGATTCGGGCATGCCGACCGTTCACGCCTTCGAGGGCCGCAGCCGCCTGAGCTATTCCAACGGCGGCGACGAGCACGGCATCTTGCGGCCCGTCGCAGGCGGCACGCGGCTGCCCGCGGTGGGCCAGATGCTGTGGCTGATCCCCGGCCACTGCGACCCGACCGTCAACCTGCACGATGCGATGGTCGGCGTCGGCGGCGGCCTGCGCCACGGCGTCGTGGAGGAAATCTTTCCGGTCGATGCGCGCGGGGCGCTTAGCTGAAAAAATCCAGTGTTTTAGGGGTTTTTGGGATAACAGGCGGGCATTTTCAGCTATTAAAAATCTAGCGCCACCGACCCTGGAATTCAGGACAGCGGCTTGTCTGGATAAAGCGCCAAGCTACCGGTTACTCGTCGAACAAAGTTTCCCCATTGCCGCGCGGCGGCACCACGCCCAGATGCCGGTACGCCGCCAGCGTCGCGATGCGCCCGCGCGGCGTTCGCTGCAAAAATCCCTGCTGTATCAGATACGGCTCGATCACGTCCTCGATCGTTCCGGGCTCCTCGCCGATGCTCGCGGCGATGTTGTCCAGCCCGACGGGGCCGCCGTCGAAGCGGTGGATCAGCGCCTCCAGCAATTTCCTGTCCATCACGTCGAAACCGAGCGGATCGACATCGAGCATCGCCAGCGCGCGGTTGGCGATGTCGAGCGTGATGCGGCCGTCGCCCTTGACGTCGGCATAGTCGCGCACCCGGCGCAGCAGCCGGTTGGCGATGCGCGGCGTGCCGCGCGAGCG
>CAXSGT010000318.1:0-2401 GCA_964236835.1 uncultured Polaromonas sp. | reverse complement strand
CGACCGTGGGCTCGCCGGCTATGAAGGGCGCCTCCCGGTGGCTCGAGGCCTGGGCTGGAACGGCAACCATCGCCGCAAGTGCGCCGGCGACGGCCGCCGCGCAAACTAATTTCTTTTTCGCAAAACCTGACATGAATAATCTCCTGGACATGTGGATAAAACCTTCACAATTGTTATCAACGTAACTGAATATTTTTGTAGTCCGATGCTGATAAATCCTAAAAAAGCGTTTATCAGCGCCGGCCGATCAGCCGCGCCAGGAAATCGGGATCGAAATGCCGGCCGATATAGTCGGCCAGGCCGTCGAACACCGAGTCGAGCGTCGGCGCCGTGACGCCGAACAGCGCCCGCAGCGCGCGCGGGTCCTCGAACAGGCCGTGCAGATACAGGCCCAGCACATTGCCCGCGGCGTTTTGCCACGCCAGGCCTTCGGGCAGAACCGCGACAGCCACATCACCGGCCGCGGCCATCGCCGGATGCGCCGCGGTCTGGCCGTGATGGATTTCGTAGCCTTGCAGTGGCACGCCTGACAGCGCCGCCCAGGGTCCCTTCAGCGCGCCGAACGCGACGCTTCGATGCCGAACCGTCTTGGCCTCGTCGAACACCGTGACGACCGGCAGCAGCCCGAGCCCGGGGCCATTGCCGTCGATGCCGTGCGGATCGATGAGCGCCTCGCCGAGCATCTGCAAGCCGCCGCAGACGCCCAGCACCGCGCCGCCCCGGCCCGCGTGCGCGGCGATCGCCTGGTCGAGCCCCTGCGCCCGCAGCCATTGCAGGTCGCTCGCGGTCGCCTTGGAGCCGGGCAAAATGAGCCAGTCGGCGCGGCGCAGCCCGGCCAGCTCCGCCGGGCTGCGCACCCATGTCAGGCGGACGCCGGGAATATTCTTCAGCGGCTGGAATTCGTCGAGATTGCTGATGCGCGGGTAGGCGACGACGGCGACGGTGCGGCTTACCGGGCCTGCCCCTGCGCCGCGGTCGTCGAAAACGCCGTCTTCCTCGGGCAGGCCGTGGCGCCACCACATCGGCAGCGTTGCGACCGTCGCAATGCCTGTCAGCTGCTGCAACATCCGCGGCCCCGGTGCGAGCAGGCCGGCGTCGCCGCGGAACTTGTTGAGCACGAAGCCCTTGAGAAGCCGGCGTTCATCCTGGTCCAGCAGCGCCCAGGTGCCGTAGAGATGGGCGAACGCGCCGCCGCGGTCGATGTCGGTGACCAGCAGACACGCCGCGTCGGCATGCTGCGCGACGCGCATGTTGACGATGTCGGACGACTTCAGATTGATCTCGGCCGGCGAGCCGGCGCCCTCGATCACGACGACGTCGTTTTCGGCGAGCAGCTCGTCGAGCGCCCGCGCCAGCACCGGCCAGACCGACGCGCTGCGGCCGCGCCATTCCATGCGCGAGAGTTCGGCGTCGACGCGCCCCATCAGCACCACCTGGCTTTGCGTGTCCTTTTCGGGCTTGAGCAGCAGCGGGTTCATGCGCACGTCGGGAACCGCGTTCGCCGCCAGCGCCTGGAAATACTGCGCGCTGCCGATCTCGCCCTGGCTGTTCTCGGACGCCACCACTCGGGCGTTGTTGCTCATGTTCTGCGCCTTGAACGGCGCCACCTTCAAGCCCTGGCGGGCGTAGTGGCGGCACAGCGCGGTGGCGAGCCAGCTTTTGCCGGCGCCGCTGGTGGTGCCCAAGACCATCACGGCTTTGGCGGTCATGCCGCCTCGTCCGCCTGCGTGCGTTCGGGAGAATCAACAGGTCTGGGCGGTGAATTAGGTTTCATCACAGGATTCTTTCACTCATCAACCGCGCGTCGATTCGGCTCATGCGGCCCTGAGCCGGCCCGCCAGCCCGCCAGCAGCGCCGCCTGCGCCAGCGGCCCCCGCACGCCCAGCCGGACATGGCCCGGCAGGCCGAACGAGGCGGTGTCGCGCAGCTTGACGCCGCGGCCGCGCAGTCGCGCCAGCGCCCGCTCCAGGCTCAGGCCTTGCGGCAGGCTGGGCCGGGCGCAAAAGAAATTGGCGTCGCCCGCCAGGCAAGTCCAACCCATGGCTACGCAGAGCTTGATTTGCCTTGCCTTCCAGACGCGCAGCGTGTTAAGGCTGCGGGCGAGCCAGGCTTGCACGCCGGCATCGGTCCAGGCCCGCAGCATCGCCACGCCATGCGCGCCGATCGGCCAGGACGCGCCGAGCTGGTCGAACGCCTCGACTTCGGCATGCGCGCCGACCGGCGCGATCGCATAGGCGCCGCGAACGCCCGTCAAGCCGAGCGCCTTGTTGGGCGTCCAGAGCTGCCAGACCGTCTGCAATTGCGCTTCACCGAGCGTGGGCGAGCCCGTCAGGCGCAAAGGCTCATAGGCGCGGTCGAGCACGAGCGTGGCGCCGGCGGCGAAGCGCTCGGCCATCGCGCC
>CAXSGT010000317.1:0-2559 GCA_964236835.1 uncultured Polaromonas sp. | reverse complement strand
TCCATCGCCTGCTTGAAGGCGTCGTGCAGCCGCTTGACGACCGCCGGCGGCGTGCCCTTCGGCGCGCCGATGCCGAACGGCGAGTTCTGCACCAGGTCCAGCCCAAGCTCCTTGAGCGTCGGCGCATCCGGGAACTTGGCCAGCCGCTCGGCGCCCCAGGTGTTGAGCACGCGCAGCTTGCCGGCCTCGACCTGCGGCGCAAAGCCGGTCGAGTCGGCCGCCGCCATGACGTTGCCGCCCAGAATCGACTGCATCAAGTCGGCGCTGCCCTTGTACGGCACGTGCAGCAATTCCAGCCCGAGCTTTTGCGCGATCAGCTCCATCGTTAGGTGCGGGCTGGTCATGGTGCCGGTCGAGCCGTAGCTCAGCTTGCCGGGATTGGCCTTGGCCCAGGCGATGAAATGCGTCCAGGTCTTGAGCGGCGAATCGCTCGGCACCACCAGGCCGAAGGCGTAGCCGGTGACGTTCAGCACATAGGCGATGTCCTTGACCGGGTCCCAGTTGATCTTCGTCGTGTAAGGCAGGCGGAACACGCCCAGCGGAATCTGCGCCAGCGTGTAGCCGTCGGCGGCCGAGGTCTGCAGCTGCTGCGCCGGCAGCGTGCCGCCGGCGCCGGGCTTGTTTTCGACCACGACCGGCTGGCCGAGGATTTTGGACGCGTTGTCGGCCAGCACCCGCATCGTGATGTCGGTCGGCCCGCCCGCCGGAAAGGCGATGAGCAGCTTGAGCGGCCGCGACGGAAAGCCTTGCGATTGCGCGAAGCCGTGCGTGGCGAGCGCGGGGGCGGCCAGGGCGGCGGCGGTTTGCAGTATTTGGCGGCGTTGCATGAGAGGTCTCCTGGATGAATGTGATGCGGTTTGCAAAACGCCATCATGCGTTGCACAAGCGCCCTTGCGCATCAGGGCAACACCTGAAGCGCCAACGGTTGCGCGTCAGCCGGTTTATTGAAGGTCGTAAAAATGCCAGCCCGGTACACCTGGCGCGGTGACAAGCTCATGGAGCCAGCAAGAGCGTCAAAAGCCAAAAGACTTCAAGAAATAAACTCTCCGGTGATAAAGTATCTACGTTTTCGTATATACTTTAATTTTATAAATAGGAGATCCCTGTGATTGCCACAGCTAAAGTTTTTATGACTGGTAACAGCCAAGCCATTCGTTTGCCAAAGGCTTTCCGGGTCCAAACGTCAGAGGTCTGGATCACGAAATCAGGCAATAGCGGCGCCATGACGATTCAACCCAAGCCAAGCGCAGACGACTTGGCCGCTTTTTTGGCAGAGCTGCGCTCCATGCCGCCTTCAGAAGAATTCTTGCAGCCCCGTGACGATGCGCCCAGCCCCAGTCCGTTCGAGGACTGGGGTGCGTGATGCGCTATTTGCTCGATACCAATATCGTCAGCTATTACCTGCGCCGTGCTTCGCCTGCGTTGGAGGTCGGGCTCGGTGAAGCGCTCAAGCAGCACAACGCAGCGATTTCAGTCATCACACACGCCGAACTGCGCTTCGGTCAGACCGGCATGGCTGCCGAAGACCGACGCCGCGCTTTGATAGACAGCTTTTTTTTGCGCCTGCCAAGCCTTGAATGGAGCGCACAGGCAGCCGATATTTACGGCAGCCTGAAAGATAAATTCAAACGCGCGGGCACCCCCATCGGCGAGTTGGACACTCAGATTGCCGCGCACGCACTCGCCGAAGCGCTGATTCTGGTGACCCACAACACGAAGCATTTCGACAAAGTGCCTGGCTTGAAGCTTGAAGATTGGATACTTTGATATCTTAGCCGGCAAGCACCTGCTCCGGGTTTGGGGTATTGCTGCTTGGCAAAATAACCCGGCAGCCGCTTTATGGCGCTGTCGGCAATGGTGTTTTTCACAATGCCAAAAACGTGTCGCTAGCTGTATTTAAAAGCTGTAAGTGACGCGTCGAACGCATATCAGCAAAACCAGTCAAGGCAGACAATTTAAGCGTTTTGCGCTTTACCTGTAATCTTTTGTAGCTATGTATTTAATAGCAAAACCGATTTGGTCGTTCGCGCCAGCACGCTTGCCAGCGCCTTGCCGGTCGCCGTTCCCAGCGCCACCACCGCCTCCGGCGGCGCCGACGCGACGACCCAGCCGCCGGCGTTGCCGCCGTCGGGCCCTAGGTCGATTACCCAGTCGGCCTCGGCGATCACGTCCAGGTCGTGCTCGATGACGATGACGCTGTGGCCGCCGTTGACCAGCCGGTGTAGCACGTGAATGAGCTTTTCCACATCGGCCATGTGCAGCCCCACCGTCGGCTCGTCGAGCACATACAGCGTGTGCGGCGCTTTCTGGCCGCGCCGGGTGATGTCGTCGCGCACCTTTGAAAGTTCAGTCACGAGCTTGATGCGCTGCGCCTCGCCGCCCGACAGCGTCGGCGACGGCTGGCCAAGCGTGAGGTAGCCCAGGCCCACGTCTTTAAGCAGCTGCAGCGGATGGCCGATGGCGGGCATGGCGGCGAAAAAATCGACCGCCTCATCGACTTCCATCTTCAGCACGTCGCCGATGCTTTTGCCGCGCCAGGTCACGGCGAGCGTTTCGGGG
>CAXSGT010000316.1:0-2616 GCA_964236835.1 uncultured Polaromonas sp. | reverse complement strand
TCACCTTTGCACTCATCATCGATGGGCTTCGATTGTGTTAACACGCCCTAGTCAAGCCGGGACAGGCCGCCACACCAGCAACAGGTTGCTGGCGGGCATGGCATACCGTGCCGACAGCCGCAGCCCGGCATCCAGAGCCTGCATCTCGACATCTTCCCGGCGGCGAATTCCCCAGTCGGCGTTTTCGTCTCGCAGGCTTCGGTCGAACGCGAGGTTGCCCGCCGAGGTGGCGACGCCGCCCTCCAGGTACGGCCCATAGGTGACGAGCGCGCCGCCCGGCGCCAGCTGCCCGGCGCTGCCGCGCATCAAGGCGGCGCAGGTAGGCCAGGGCGCGATATGCAGCATGTTGGCGCAGAAAACAAGGTCAAACCTGGCGTCGTCGGCCAGCCAGCGCGGCGCCATGACGTCGAGCAGCAGCGGCGGGCGCACATTGCGCTGCCGCGCCGTTCGCCCGGCAATCGTCTCGAGCGCGCCGGGCTGTGCTTCGGTGGGCTGCCAAACCCAGTGCGGCAGGCCGGCGGCAAACCAGGCGGCATGCTGGCCGGTGCCCGAGGCAAGCTCCAGCGCGCTGCCATGCTCGGGCAGCAGCCGGCTGAGCACATCCAAAATCGGCTGCTTGTTGCGCTCGGCCGAGGGGCTGAAATCGGGTGCGGACATCGGGAACTGCTTCAAGCGGGTGTTTCAGGATAAAAAGGCCTGTTTTCGCATGCTGGGTATGCGTGAGCAGCTATCAAAAAATTAGCTGATAGAGGCTTCGAGCTCGGTCCAGAGCGCGTCAAGCGCGTCGGCGCTGTCGGCGGTGCCATAAACATAGTTGTCGGGACGGACCAGCGCTGCGCTGCACCGGTTTTTGCGAAACCAGGCCGCGGTCACGCCTTCGGTTTCGCGCAGCACGCCGGCCGCTGGCGCCGAGTCGATGCGCACCGTCCGCAGCAGCAGTCGCCTGGCCAGCCCGGTATCGAGGATTCGCACAGGCAAAGGCGCGTCGCGGCTCAATACTAGCCGCCATTCGTTGCCGGCAAGGGTGTCGAGACGGCACTTGATGTTGTCAACCAGCAGCCAAGGCTGCGGGAACAGCGTTCCAGCCGCAGATTGCTTGCGCGATGAGATCAGCCCGCTGCCGAGCGCCGGTTGAACTTCCTGGCGCGGCATGGGTGTCACGACGCCACCGCATTCGGCGAGCAAACGCGCATCGCGGGCGCGGGCGCGTTCGATATCGCGCTCGCCGACCAGCTCGCCGATGTGCTTGATGCGCTTGGTCAGTTCGACCACGTGGCCCTTGCGTTCGGCGCCATAGGTGTCAAGCAGCTTTTCATTGGCGCGGCCTTCGATGACAGCGCGAAGCTTCCAGGCGAGGTTGGCCGCGTCGCGGACGCCTTGACACATGCCCTGGCCGAGAAAAGGCGGCTGTTGATGCGCCGCGTCGCCTGCCACAAAAACGCGCCCCACGCGCCAGCGATCAGCGACGAGTGCGTGAAAGCGGTAGCTCGCCTGCCGCCACAACTGGGCGTCGCCGGGTGTCAGCCACCGTTTGAGTACGCTCCAGGCGCCTTCCGGCGTCGCCATTTGCCGAGGGTCTTCGCTTTCCTTGAGGGAAAACTCCCAGCGCCGGTGATTCTTCGGCCCGATCACCATGGTGCAAGGACGCTTCGGCTCGCAGTACTGCACACTGGTCGTCGGCAGCTTTGCCAACCCGCGCTCATTGACGAGGACATCGACGACCAGCCAGGGCTCATCGAAACCAAGATCCTCGAGCAAGATTCCGGCTTGCTGGCGAACCGTGCTCGATGCGCCATCGCAGCCAATCAAGAAGCGTGCTTTGACGCTGCGCGCGGATCCGTCGTCGCCGATCAACTCGAGCGTCACTGATTCGGCGTCTTGTGTTAGCTCGATCAATGACAGTCCGAGCGCCACTTCAACGTTGCTCAATTCCGCCACGCGCCGGCGAAGCGCCGTCTCGACCAGCGGCTGGGTGAACACCATCGACGGTGGATGCGCCAGCGGATAAGGCTGCGCCGCGGTGGACATTTGCTTGATGAGTTGGCCATCGACGCCGTAAAAGCACGAATCGGTGAAGGGCTCCATGAACGCAGCGACGCGTTCGGCAACGCCGATCTGCTGAAACACCCGCAGGATTTCGTGATCGACGACGATGGCTCGCGGCTTGTCGTAGAGTTGTCGATCGCGATCGCAGACGAAGGTGCGAAGTCCTGCCTGGCCAAGCAGTGCGGCAGCGACAGCCCCGCTGGGACCGAAGCCGACGATGGCGACGTCGAAGGTCGTGGTCATTGCACTTCGAAGCTCTTTCGACAGCTAGGCCGTTGTGGGAGTGAAAAAGACCGCCCGCTGCGCCTGCTTCAGACGGGCGCTTGGCGGCCGCGAAATGCCCCAGTGGTCAACCCGGCCCGCAGGCCATTTCCAGTCGTCGGGGCCTCCCACCCGGTAGTTCTCGTCGATCTGCTGAACATCGGCGGTGTATTCGATGACGACCCCGAACGGGTCCAGAAAGTAGTTGAACGCGTTGTTCCCAGGCCCGTGGCGCCCCGGCCCCCATTCGATGTCGTGTCCGGCATCGCGCATCCGGCCGCCGCCGCGCATCACCGAATCGAGCTCGGG
>CAXSGT010000315.1:0-2617 GCA_964236835.1 uncultured Polaromonas sp. | reverse complement strand
GCGCAGCGGCCCCCTCGGGGGGCAGCGCAGTACGCGAAGCGACAAGCGTGGGGGTCATACTGCTTGCCGAACCCCGCGGCTTTTGCGCCGGCGTCGATCGGGCGATCGAGATCGTCGATCGGGCGCTGGCCAAGTTCGGCGCGCCGATCTATGTGCGCCATGAGATCGTCCACAACACCTACGTCGTCAACGACCTTAAAACCAGGGGCGCGATTTTCATCGAGGAACTGTCCGATGTACCGCCCGGCGCGACGCTGGTGTTCAGCGCCCACGGCGTGAGCCGGGCGGTGCAGGATGAAGCCCGGGCGCGCGGGTTCCGGATTTTCGACGCCACCTGTCCGCTGGTCACCAAGGTGCATGTCGAGGTCGCCAAGCTCAACCGGGAGGGCTACGAATTCATCATGATCGGCCACAAGGGCCACCCGGAGGTCGAAGGCACGATGGGCCAGCTCGACAGCGGCATACACCTGGTCGAGGACGTCGCCGACGTGGCGCGCATTGCGCCGCTGCAAACCGAACGGCTCGCGGTCGTGACGCAAACCACGCTGAGCGTCGATGACGCGGCCGAGATCAGCGCCGCGATCAAAGCGCGTTTTCCGCAGGTGCGCGAACCCAAGCAGCAGGACATCTGCTATGCCACGCAGAACCGCCAGGACGCGGTGAAAATCCTCAGCCCGCAGGTCGATATTTTGATCGTCGTCGGCAGTCCGACGAGCTCGAACAGCAACCGGCTGCGCGAGCTCGCCGACAAGCTCGGCACCGAGGCCTACATGGTCGATGACGCCAGCGAGCTGCGCGAAGCGTGGTTCGACGGCAAAAGCCGGGTCGGCCTGACGGCGGGCGCCTCGGCGCCGGAGATTCTGGTCAGGCAGGTGATCGACCGCATCAAGGCGCTGGGCGCCGTGTCGGTGCGCAAGATGGACGGCATCGAGGAAACCATCAAATTTCCGCTGCCCAAGGGCCTGAGGCTCGATGCGCCGGGCCGGCCGCTTGTGGCCGATGGCGGCGAGCCGCATGAGGCAAAGTGACGCCTGGCACTCGATGCTATAAAAATAGTAGCTAAAAACCTATATGGGATATGCGAAATAGCCGTTTTTACCAAGATTTCGGCCGAAATCGGATCTGCCGCGCGTAGCGCATCAAAAATAGAACAAACATGCTCGACATCAACCTGCTACGTAAAGACCTGCCGTCGGCCATCGCCCGGCTGGAAACCCGCAAAAACCCGCAAACCTTTCTCGATGTCAACGCGTTCCAGGCGCTGGAAGCCGAGCGCAAAGCCGTGCAGACCAGGACCGAAGAGCTGCAGAGCCAGCGCGGCACGCTGTCGCGGCAAATCGGCCAGCTCAAGTCCAAAGGCGAGGACGCCAGCGCCGCCATGGCGCAGGTCGCCGCGTCCAAAACCGAGCTGGAGTCGTCCAGCAGCCGGCTAGAGCAGATCCAGGCCGAGTTGCAGGCGCTGCTGCTGGCCGTGCCCAACCTGCCGCATGCCAGCGTGCCGCTCGGCACGGGCGAGGCCGGCAATGTCGAGCTGCGCAAGTGGAGCCCGGCCGAAGGCCTGGGCGGCTCGCCGGCGGCGCTGGCGTTCGAGCCGAAAGACCATGTCGATGTCGGCGAACCGCTGGGGCTGGATTTCGAGATGGGAACGAAGCTGACAGGCTCGCGCTTTACCGTGCTCAAAGGCCCACTGGCGCGGCTGCACCGGGCGTTGTCGCAGTTCATGCTCGACGTGCAGACCGCCGAGCATGGCTATACCGAGTGCTATGTGCCCTACATCGTGAATGCCGAGTCGCTGCGCGGCACCGGCCAGTTGCCGAAGTTCGAGGAAGACCTGTTCGCGGCAAGGAAAGGCGGCCAGGACGGCCAGGCGGAAAACGCGGCGCTGTACCTGATCCCGACGGCCGAAGTGCCGCTGACCAATTTCGTCCGCGACGAAATATTGTCGGAGTCGCAGCTGCCTTTGCGATTCACCGCGCACACGCCGTGCTTTCGCTCCGAAGCCGGCAGCTACGGCCGCGACACGCGCGGCATGATCCGCCAGCACCAGTTCGACAAGGTGGAAATGGTGCAGATCGTCCATCCCGAAAAAAGCGATGAAGCGCTCGAAGCGATGACCGGCCATGCCGAAGCCATCCTGCAAAAGCTCGGCCTGCCTTATCGGGTCATGCTGCTGTGCACCGGCGACATGGGTTTCGGCGCCAGTAAAACGTATGACCTGGAGGTCTGGCTGCCGGCGCAGAACACGTATCGCGAGATCAGCTCAGTGTCGAACTGCGAAGCCTTTCAGGCGCGCCGGCTGCAGGCGCGCTTCAAGAATGCGCAGGGCAAGAACGAGTTCGTTCACACCCTCAATGGCTCCGGGCTGGCGGTGGGGCGGACACTGGTGGCGGTGCTGGAAAATTACCAGCGCCCCAACGGCAGTGTCGGCATACCGGCGGTGCTCCAGCCCTACATGGGTGGCCTGGCGGAACTGTCCGCATCGGCCGGATAACCGGCCTTGGCGTGCTGCTAGAATTTGACCCGGACGCTGGAGAGGTGGCAGAGTGGCCGAATGTACCTGACTCGAAATCAGGCGTACCGCAAGGTACCGTGGGTTCGAATCCCACCCTCTCCGCCA
>CAXSGT010000314.1:0-2641 GCA_964236835.1 uncultured Polaromonas sp. | reverse complement strand
GGATCGAGTTTCCGCTGCAGCGCCTGGTCTGCGTCACCGGCGTCAGCGGCTCGGGCAAATCGACGCTGATGCAGGACATCGTCGCGCCGGCGCTGCTGCGCCAGTTCGGCAAGGCGACTGAAACGCCTGGCCTGCACGACCGGCTGATGGGCGCCGACCACCTGACCGACGTGGTGTTCGTCGACCAGTCGCCGATCGGCAAGACGGCGCGCTCGAACCCGGCCAGCTATGTCGGCGCCTGGGACGCCATGCGCGAACTCTTCGCGCAGGCGCCGCTGGCGCGGCAGCGCGGCTACACCTCGTCGAAATTCAGCTTCAACAACGGCGACGGCCGCTGCCCGACCTGCGGCGGCTCGGGCTTCGAGCATGTCGAAATGCAGTTCCTGAGCGATGTGTATTTGCGCTGCCCCGACTGCGACGGCAAGCGCTACCGGCCCGAAATCCTCGAAGTGGCGATCGAGCGCAAGGCGATCGGCCAGCTGATGCCCAGGCTGCTGAACGTGGCCGATGTGCTCGACCTGACCGTCAGCGAGGCGGCGCAGCTGTTCGCGCAGGACCGCGACGTCATGCGCGCGCTGCAGCCCATCGTCGATGTCGGCCTGGAATACGTCAAGCTCGGCCAGCCGGTGCCGACGCTCTCGGGCGGCGAGGCGCAGCGGCTCAAGCTGGCGGGCTTCCTCGCTGGCGCCAGCAAAGCGGCCGCCCAGCGCAAAAGCGCCAGCGGACAGGCGCTGACGCTCAAACACCCGAGGCGCGGCACGCTATTTTTATTCGACGAGCCGACCACCGGCCTGCATTTCGACGACATCGCCAAGCTGATGCGGGCGCTACGAAAACTACTCGACGCCGGGCATTCGCTCATCATCATCGAGCACAACCTGGACGTGATCCGTTCGGCCGACTGGCTGATCGACCTCGGCCCCGAAGGCGGCGAAGCCGGCGGCCTGCTGGTCGCCGAAGGACCGCCCGAGCTGGTGCGCGAGCACCCCGCGTCGCACACTGGGCTGGCGCTGCGCGAGTACGAGGCGGCGATGAGCAAGACTTACACGGTCGAAGAGCAGCGCCCCAAGGCGTGGAAAACCCGGCCCGCTTTTTCCAACCTGATCCAGATCGTCAACGCCAAAGAAAACAACCTCAAAAGCCTGTCGGTCGATATTCCGCGCGGCAAGTTCAACGTCGTCACCGGCGTCAGCGGCTCGGGCAAATCGACGCTGGCTTTCGACATCTTGTTTCACGAAGGCCAGCGCCGCTATCTGGAGTCGCTCAACGCATACGCCCGCAGCATCGTGCAGCCGGCCGGCCGGCCCGAGGTCGATGCGGTCTACGGCATTCCGCCGACGGTGGCGATCGAGCAGCGGCTGTCGCGCGGCGGGCGCAAATCGACCGTCGGCACGACCACCGAGGTCTGGCATTTTTTGCGCCTGCTGTATGTCAAGCTCGGCATCCAGCATTGCACCAGGGACGGCGCCGCCGTCATGCCGCAAAGCGCCGACAGCATCGCCGCGCAATTGCTCAAAACCTATCGCGGCCGGCACATCGGCCTGCTCAGCCCCCTGGTGCTGAACCGCAAGGGCGTTTATACCGAGCTGGCCGACTGGGCGCAGCCGCGCGGCTACACGCATTTGCGCGTCGATGGCGAATTTTTGCCGACGACCAAATTCCCGCGCATCGACCGCTTCAAGGAGCACACGGTCGAGCTGCCGATTGCCGACATCCATGTCACCCCCGCGAACGAGGCCGCCTTGCGCGCGGCGCTGGCAAGCGCGCTGGAGCACGGCAAGGGCGTGGTGCATGTGCTGGCAACGCTCGACGGCCTGCACGATGCGATGCGCGCGGGCGCCAGCACCCGGGCGCTGGGAAGGATCGAGGCTTTCTCGACGCGCCGCGCCTGCCCGGTGTGTTCCACGTCGTACCCTGAGCTCGATCCGCGCCTCTTCAGCTACAACAGCAAGCACGGCTGGTGCCCGGAGTGCGTCGGCACCGGCGTCAAGCTGACGAAAGACCAGCGCCAGGCGTTCGACGATTCGGTGCTGAACACGGAAGACAACAAGGGCCGAGAGCAGACCTTCGGCGAGCCCGAAACCGACGACGTGCTCGACGCGGTGTGCCCGAGCTGCGAAGGCACGCGCCTGAACGCGACGGCGCGGGCGGTGCGCTTTGGCGCCAGTTTTTCAAAAATGATAGCTGCCGAGGCGCATCAGGCAAGCGCTGGAGCCGGTTTTGACCATATATTGGGGCCTTTGGACGGCGCCGCGGGCGCGGCCGGCAATAGCCCCGGCTGGCCCATCACCGCCATTGCCCGGCTGTCGATCACCGCCATCCGCGCCTGGGTCGAAGCGCTGGCGCTCACCGGCCGCGAAGCCGGCATCGCGCGCGACCTGGTGCCCGAGATCAAAAG
Organism: uncultured Polaromonas sp.; assembly: GCA_964236835.1. Taxonomy (GTDB): domain Bacteria; phylum Pseudomonadota; class Gammaproteobacteria; order Burkholderiales; family Burkholderiaceae_C; genus Polaromonas. The sequence continues at coordinate 243 of CAXSGT010000314.1, read as the reverse complement.
CCGGCTCGAATTCCTGGAAGACGTCGGCCTCGGCTACTTGACGCTCGACCGAGGCGCGCCGACGCTCTCGGGCGGCGAGGCGCAGCGCATCCGGCTGGCGGCGCAGCTCGGCTCGAATTTGCAGGGCGTGTGCTATGTGCTCGACGAACCGACCATCGGCCTGCATCCGCGCGACAACCAGATTTTGCTCGGCGCTTTAGGCAAACTCAGCGAGCGCGGCAACACGCTGGTCGTCGTCGAGCA
>CAXSGT010000313.1:0-2697 GCA_964236835.1 uncultured Polaromonas sp. | reverse complement strand
AGGCCGATGTCGCCGGTGCGGCTGACATGCGTGCCGCCGCACAGCTCTTTGCTCGAGCCGATGCTGAGCACGCGCACCTTGTCGCTGTATTTCTCGCCGAACAGCATCGTCGCGCCGGTCTGCTGTGCCGCTTCCATGTCCATCTCGCTCGCGTCGGTGGCGATGTTGGCCAAAATTTCAGCATTGACACGCGCCTCGATCTCGCGAATCTGCGCATCGGTCAGCGGCGCGTTGTGTGCGAAGTCGAAGCGGGTGCGGTCGGCGTTGACCAGGCTGCCCTTTTGCTGCACATGGGCGCCCAGCACTTCGCGCAGCGCCAGATGCATCAAATGCGTCGCGCTGTGGTTGCGCACGGTCGCGGCGCGCACGCCGGCATCGACCCGCGCCATCACGGCATCGCCGAGCTTCAGGCTGCCCGATTCGAGCGTGCCATGGTGGCCGAACACATCGGCTTTGATCTTCAGCGTGTCATCGACCCTAAAGCTGGTGCCCGGGGCGGTAAGCCGTCCCCGGTCGCCGACCTGGCCGCCGCTTTCGGCATAAAAGGGTGTAGTGTTTAACACGACCACGCCGCTTTGCCCGGCCGCCAGCGACGGTATGGCCACGCCGTCGGCATAAAGCGCCACGACCACCGCCGGCTCTTCCAGCATTTCGTAGCCGGTGAAGGCATGGCTATCGCCGCCATATTCCAGTGCCTTATCCATCCTGAACTTGCCGGCGGCGCGAGCCTGGGTTTTCTGGTGCTCCATAGCGGCATTAAATCCGGCTTCGTCAATCGGCACACCACGCTCTCGACAAATATCAGCCGTTAAATCTAATGGAAATCCGAAAGTGTCATGCAATTTAAAGACAACATCTCCAGGCAGTGGATAAGCAAATGAATTAACTCGTGGTGTCCTGTTGGGATCTTCCTTTCGCTGAACCTCGACGTTTTTAAAAATTTGCGCATCTAGTTCGTGGAATGCACGTTCGAGAATCTGCATCCCGGTTTCCAGCGTCTCGAAAAAACGCTCTTCTTCGGCTTTCAACACGGCGTTGATGCGCTTTTCATCTTTCGCCAGGCGCGGATACGCGTCGCCCATCAGCGCCACCAGATCAGGCACCAGCTTGTGGAAAAACGGCGTCCGCTTGCCGAGCAAATAACCGTGGCGAACCGCGCGGCGGATGATGCGGCGCTGCACATAGCCGCGCCCCTCGTTCGACGGATCGACGCCGTCGCTGACCAGAAAGGAGCTGGCGCGGATATGGTCGGCGATCACCCGCAGCGACTTGTGGCCTAGGTCTTTCTCGCCGGTTTCCCGCGACGCGGCCTTGATAAGCGCCTCGAAAATGTCGATTTCGTAGTTGCTGTGCACATGCTGCAGGATCGCGGCCAGGCGCTCCAGCCCCATGCCGGTGTCGACGCAGGGCGCCGGCAGCGGCGTGAACGAGCCGTCCCCGGCCATATTGAACTGCATGAACACGTTGTTCCAGATTTCGATGAATCGGTCGCCGTCTTCACCAGGGCTGCCGGGCGGGCCGCCAGGAATGTGCTCGCCGTGGTCATAAAAAATTTCCGAACACGGCCCGCACGGGCCGGTGTCGGCCATCATCCAGAAGTTGTCCGACTTGTAGCGCTCGCCCTTGTTGTCGCCGATGCGGATGACGCGCTCGGGCGGCAGGCCGATTTCCTTCGTCCAAATGTCGTAGGCCTCGTCGTCTTCCTCGTACACCGTCGCCAGCAGGCGCTCGGCCGGCAGCTTGTACACCTCGGTCAGCAGCTCCCAGGCCCATTTCAGCGATTCGCGCTTGAAATAGTCGCCGAAGCTCCAGTTGCCGAGCATCTCGAAAAACGTGTGGTGCCGCGCGGTATAGCCGACGTTTTCCAGGTCGTTGTGCTTGCCGCCGGCGCGCAGGCACGCCTGCACCGACGCGGCGCGCACATACGGCCGCTTGTCGGTGCCCAGGAACACGTCCTTGAACTGCACCATGCCCGAGTTGGTGAACATCAGCGTCGGGTCGTTGGCCGGCACCAGCGAGCTCGACGGCACGATGGTGTGGCCCTTGGACGCGAAAAAGTCGAGGAAGGTCTTGCGGATGTCGGCGACGGAGAAAGGGGTGCTGGGAATGGGGGTGGTCATGGCTCGAAATCGGTGGAATCACGGGGTGGAAATATCGGATTGGGGCGTCAGCAAGTCGAACCGGATGTTGGGAAAACGCTTGAAATCCTTGTCGAAGGTTCCCAGCGTGGCATTGTGTTCGATGGCCAGCGCCGCCAGGTGGGCGTCGTTGGTCAATGTTCCCGCCGTCCCCGCGGCCAAAAGCAGACGGGCAAGGATATCGGCATGGCGCTCCGTGGGCTGGAGAATTCGGGCGCGGGGGTGCGACAGCCAGCTGTCCATCAACCCCAGCGCGGCGCCAGCCTCGAGGGGCGTGCGCAGAATGCCGCGCTGGGTCGAAATGCGGACGAATCCGATGAGTGCCAGCCAGGCGAAACCTACGCCCGCCGCATCGTCGAAGGCTTTTTCGAGCCACACCGCCGCTTGGCTTCTGAATGGGCTGAATTCGTTGACCGAATTGACCAGGACATTGGTGTCAGGCAGCTTCATCAGGCTTTCTGGACAGCTTGGCTTCCTGCTCCAGCCGCGCCGTCAATTGTATGAAAGCCAAATTGTCAAGCTCGGCCGCAAGGTGGTTCATATTGGTTTGTGAAACCAG
>CAXSGT010000312.1:0-2704 GCA_964236835.1 uncultured Polaromonas sp. | reverse complement strand
GCATGTTGTGGCCAATAAATAAAACAAGGCGGCCAGCAACGCCAGCGGCCAGCGCTGGCTGCGCAGTCCAAGCACGTAACACCACGCCGAAGCAATCGTGAAGAGCAGGCCATACAGGTAATGCACAGACATTTCCTCATGGCTGATGAAGGCCGTGGGTGTTCCTGAAAGAAAGAGCAGCGCGCCCATGAGCGCCAGGCCCTCGGAAAGCCACAGCTTCAGGAAAAAGAAGGTGGCGACGCCGCAGGCCCAGACGACGACCAGCAAGTGCAGGTGATGCCAAGCCGGATCGAGCCCGAACAGCGACAGGTTGATGTCATAGATTAAGAGGTTCCACGGCGCCAGGGCAGCGCCGCCAATGGCGCTTAAGGTCGCGGGATCCAGAAAATAAGTCAGCGGACTCAAGCGAACGGCATTGAATAGATTTCCGCCATCATCCCGGCCAAAGCCCATGCGGATCGCGTTTCCGTTCAGCAGGAATGTCGTTGCCAGCGTGGCCAGCAAGGCCAGGATCTGCCATCGCCGGCGGCGAGAGGTTTGTTGAAAACGAATCAAGATAAATTTTTTAACTGGCAAAAACGTTGGGAAATTATGCATATCTGCCCAGGTATCTGGCGGGTGAAGGCGCGGGTGGAGAAAATCGCGGACCTTAAACAGGCGTGGACTCGAACACCACGGCCCAGAGCGCCAGGATCGCCTCGCGCTCGGCTTGCAGCGCGGGCGGCGCCACCTGTGTCGGCTCCTCGTCGAGGCGCGCCCGGTGCTGCGCCCGGCGCAGTTCGCGGTACGCATCGGCGGCCTTCTGGCCGACGCCTTGCGGCAGCAGCCCGGCGGCTTCGGCGCGCAGCAGCAAGGCGATGTTGCCGACGTTGGCGATCAATTCCCGGTGCCGGCCCGACTGCGACAGCACCAGGAACTGCACCGCGAATTCGGCATCGACCATGCCGCCGGCGCTGTGCTTGACATCGAATTTGCCGCCCCGGACCGGATGCGCATGGCGGACTTTGTCTCGCATCGCAACAATCTCGGCGCGCAGCGCCGGCACATCGCGCGGCGCGGAAATCACCGCCACGCGAACGGCGTCGAAGCGCTGGCGCAGGGAAGACGCAGGAGCAAGCCCCCCCTCGGGCGAGCATGCTTCGACAGGCTCAGGACGAACGGAAGCGCCGGGCGTGGACGCTACAGCCCCGCCGCCGGGCCGCCCCAAGGCGGGGCTAGCCCCCCCGGGGGGCAGCGCACTACGCGAAGCGAGAAGCGTGGGGGCGACAGTGCCAGGCCAGCCAGGGCCGCGGAACCGGCTAAGCCGGGCCGCAGGCGCAGCGGCCCCCTCGGGGGGCAGCGCAGTACGCGAAGCGACAAGCGTGGGGGCCAGCATCCGTGCTCGGGTGATCGCCTGGTGCTCCCAGGTCCAGGCGGTGTTGCTGCCGCGCTGCTGCTGGTAGCGCGCATAGGCGGCGAACGGCGTGACCAGCAGGCCCGAGTTGCCGTTCGGGCGCAGCGCGGTGTCGATCTCGTACAGGTCGCCTTCGCCGGTTTTCAAAGTCAGCCAGTTGATGAGCTTGCGAACCAGACCCGCATAAATCTCCGGCGCCCGCTCGTCCTCGTCGTCGTCATAGACGAACACGATGTCCAGGTCGCTGCCGTAGCCGAGCTCCCTGCCGCCGAGCTTGCCGTAGGCGATGATGGCGACCTGCGGCGTTTCGCGGTGCCGACTCTTCAGGTGCCGCCAGCACCAGTCGGTGGCGATGCCCAGGATCGCCTCGGCCAGCGCACTCAGGTCGTCGGCCACCTGCTCGACGTTCAGCACGCCCTCGACATCGCGCGCCAAAGTGCGGAACACCTCGGCATGGTGCGCGCGCCGCATTAAGTTCAGGCACGCTTCCTCGTCGTCCTCGCCGGTGCGCCCAAGCGCCGCCCGCCGCTGCCGCAGCTCGGCGCCGAACAAGGCGGCGTCGAAACGCTGGCCCAGCATGTCGTCGCTGGCAAGCTCGTCGATGACGCCGGGATGCTTGAGCAGATAGCGCGCCGGCCACTTCGCCGCGCCCAGCAGCCGCAGCAGCCGCGCGTGCACCGCCGGGCGTTCCAGCAGCAGCGCCAGGTAGCTTTCGCGCCGCAGCAGCGGCTCCAGCCAGTCGACAAGGCGCAGCGCCGCCTCTTCGCTTGCCTTGCCTTCGAGCAGCCACTGCCCGGTCAGCCGCAGCAGCCGGGCCAGCCGCACCCGCGAGTCTTCGCGCAGCGCCAGAATGCGCGGATGCTGGCGCCACGACGCCAGCCGGGCGCGAAACCGCGCCGGCCACTCGTCCGGCGGCAGCGTTAGCAGCTCGTCGAGCCGCGAGGCCGCGGCGATGCCTGGCTTGCCGTCGCCGCCCGCGCATTCGGGCTGGCCGCCGAGCAGGTTGTCGAACTCGCCGGCGACGCGCTCGCGGTGCGCATCGAGCGCTTTCAAAAAATCGCCGCGGCTGGCGCAACCCATCGTTGCGGCGATCCAGCCGAGGTCGTCGTCGCGCGTCGGCAGGACATGCGTCTGCTGGTCGTCGAGGTACTGGATGCGGTGCTCGACGCGGCGCAAAAAATCGTAGGCCCGCGCCATGGCGCCGGCGGTGTCCGGCGGCATCAGTCCGGCCTGGGCAACGCGCTCGAGCGCTTCGAGCGTGGGCCGGGTGCGTAGCTCGGGAAAGCGCCCGCCGCGCACCACCTGCAGCAC
>CAXSGT010000311.1:0-2711 GCA_964236835.1 uncultured Polaromonas sp. | reverse complement strand
GCTGGCGGCCGCCGCGCACGAGACACCCAGAGCGAACAGGGTAGTGGTCAGCTTGTTCATTTTTCGCGCACAATCAGGTGAGAAGTCATCGAATAAAGCATCGGTCGATTATATCTGGGGGCCTGCCCACGCAGGGGCGGCCGGCCAAATCGCGTTCGATCCGTCTTTGCTGGCCGCAAAATTTTTACATTCCACTTCAAGCTTGCAAGATCATGAAATTCCAAGGCTCGAAAAACTACGTCGCCACGCCCGACCTGATGCTTGCGGTCAACGCCGCTTCGATTTTGAAACGCCCCTTGCTGGTCAAGGGCGAGCCCGGCACCGGCAAGACCATGCTCGCCGAGGAAGTGGCGCAGGCCCTTGGCCTGCCGCTGCTGCAGTGGCATATCAAATCGACCACCAAGGCGCAGCAGGGCCTGTACGAATACGACGCCGTCTCGCGGCTGCGGGACTCGCAGCTCGGCGACGCGAAAGTCAAGGACATTCACAACTACATCGTGAAGGGCGTGCTCTGGCAGGCTTTCACGGCCGACGAGCCGGTGGCGCTCCTGATCGATGAAATCGACAAGGCCGATATCGAGTTTCCGAACGACCTGCTGCGCGAAATCGACCGCATGGAGTTCTACGTCTATGAGACGCGCGAACTGGTTAAAGCCAAGCACCGGCCGCTGGTGTTCATCACCTCGAACAATGAAAAAGAGCTGCCCGACGCGTTTTTGCGCCGCTGCTTTTTTCACTACATCAAGTTTCCTGACGCCGACACCATGAAGCGGATCGTCGATGTGCATTTTCCGGGCCTCAAGAAAGAGTTGCTGGCGGCGGCGATGAAGACTTTTTACGACGTGCGCAACCTGCCGGGGCTGAAAAAGAAGCCTTCGACCAGCGAACTGCTCGACTGGCTCAAGCTGCTCGTGGCTGAAGACATTCCGCTCGAGGCGCTGCAAAGCGGCGACCAGAAGGTGGCGGTGCCGCCGCTGGTCGGCGCCCTGCTGAAGAACGAACAGGACGTGACGCTGTTCGAGAAGCTGGTCTTCATGCAGCGCAACAACCGCTGAGAGCTGGCGAAAGACAACAGCGTGGATCAAAAACCGTTGTGGCTCGAAGGCGTATCGGACGCTATCGGCTTTTTGGCCGGCGCGCTGATCGGCTTTTGGGCCGGGCGCCTGCTGGGCCTGGACATTTTCGCCGACGGCTATGGCAACAGCGCTATCGGCGGCATTGTGCTGGTCGGCCTGGGCGGCGGCGTCGGCTTGCAGCTGGCGCGCCGCTGGCGCCGCGCCAGGGCCGACAGGAGCAACGAAACCCCATGAACTTCGTCGAGCCGGTCACCTTGGCGGCACGCGGCATCGAACTGGTCCCGCTGGCGCTCGGGCACGAAGCCGGGCTGCGCGCCGCCGCTGCCGATGGCGAGTTGTGGAAGCTGCGCGTTACCTTCGTCCCCGAGCCGGATCAGACGCGCGGCTATATTGAAGCCGCGCTCGCAGCCAGGCGCGAAGGCCACCGTTTTGCCTTTGCGGTGCTCGACCAGGCAAGCGGCATTGTGCTCGGCAGCACCGGCTATCACGACATACTGCCGGCGGTCAGGCGCGTCGAGATCGGCCACACCTGGTATGCCGCGCGCTGGCAGCGAACCCATGTCAACACGACGTGCAAACTGCTGCTGCTCACGCATGCGTTCGAAACCCTGGGCTGCAACGTGGTCGGCTGGCGCACCGATAATTTCAATTTCGCATCGCAGCGCGCCATCGAACGGCTGGGCGCCCGCAAGGACGGCGTGATTCGCGGCCATGCGCTGCGGCGCGACGGCACCATCCGCGACACCGTGATGTACAGCCTGCGCGCCGGCGAGTGGCTGGACGTGAAAGCGCAACTGCTTTACCTGCTGGACAAGTCGGATAAGACGAACTGACGCTTACAAGGGCGCTGGCAATCTACACTATGTATATTGCAAACGAAGGAGCTTCCAATGACCACAGCCGCCGTATTCATGTCGGGAAACAGCCAGGCCGTGCGCCTGCCGAAAGAGTTTCAGTTGCGCTCCAGGCGCGTGTCGATCTCACGCCGAGGCGACGAAATCATTCTGCGCGAAGCTCCGCTGATGGTCAGGGACGTGATCGGCAAGCTGGCGCCCATCGATGGCCTGCCCGACGACATTGCCGACCAGCTTCCAGGCGAGGCGCCCAGCATGGACGAGATGCGGTGACGCGCTATCTGCTGGACAGCAACATTTGGATTTACGCCATGAATGGCCGCCACCCTGAATTGCGGAAAAAGCTGGAGTCGTTGCCGCTCGACGACGTATATTTATCGGACATCGTTGCCGGCGAGTTGGCCTTTGGCTGGGAAAACAGTACCAATCCAGCGGCGACCCGACGCAAGGTCGAGCAGTTCCTGAACCACTTTCCCACCTTGAGCACCGATGCCGCAGCCGCCAGGGTTTACGGACAACTGCGACACACTTTGCAGTCGCACGGCACGCCCATCGGCATGAACGATTTCTGGATTGCCGCCCAGGCAGTGGCGAACAAAATGATACTGGTGACGCGCAACACGCGCGAGTTTGCGCGGGTCGAGGGTTTGAAACTGGAGGACTGGGCAACGCCATGAACCCCGCTTCATTCGCTATATTTTTCATAGCTAGCTGCGTCCACAGCGCCAGCGCTGGAGGCTGGAATCATGCTGATTGATTTTTTCTACACGCTGCGCTCGGC
>CAXSGT010000310.1:0-2713 GCA_964236835.1 uncultured Polaromonas sp. | reverse complement strand
ACCGCCTTGCGCGTCATGCCGCGCTGCGCCCGCAGCGCCCGCACTTTCTCACCCAAGGCAACCAGAAACGGGTTTTTTTCCTCCGGCGCCGCAGGGCCGGTCGGCAATCCGGCAGGCAATACAACCTCGGCGTCGGACTTGGGCAATAGGTTGCTTGACATAAATTTTCTCAGGCTTTATCTTTCGTAACTGCACAATAATTCATCCTCGCTCAATTGACAAGCGCGCAAGCAAAAATTCATAAAAGGAAACCCGCATGACGGCCGAATCGATAGGCGCGCCTGATTTTTTGTCGTCTGGCAGGCAGTTCAATTTTGCGCGGCACCTGATCGAATGCAACGCATCGCGGCCCGGCAAGATCGCGTATATCGACGACATCGCGTCCTTGCGCTACGGCGAGCTGGCTGAGCGCATCCGCCGCCTGGCCGCCGGACTGCTCGCCGCCGGCGTGCGCCGCGAAGAGCGCGTGCTGCTGCTGATGCACGACTGCAACGACTGGCCGGTCGCCTTTCTCGGCGCGATGTATGCCGGCATCGTTCCGGTGGCGGTCAACACGCTGCTCACGGCAGGCGACTATGGCTTCATGCTCGAGCACAGCCGCGCCCAGGCGGTGCTGGTGTCGAATGCGCTGCTGCCGATACTGCGGCAGGCCATAGCCCAATCCGCGCACGAGGTCAAGGCGGTCTTTGTGTCGCGCCCCGACGCCGCCGTATCGGAAGGCGCACTGGCGTTCGATGCCTTGATCGACGGGCAAGCGCCGCTGGCTCAGGCGGCAAGCACCCGCGCCGACGACCCGGGTTTCTGGCTTTACTCGTCGGGATCGACCGGCCAGCCCAAGGGCACGCTGCATACCCACGCCAATCTTTACTGGACCGCCGAGCTGTATGGCAAAGCCGTGCTCGGCCTGACCGAGCGTGACGTCTGTTTTTCCGCCGCCAAGCTGTTTTTCGCGTATGGGCTGGGCAATTCACTGAGCTTTCCGCTGAGTGTCGGCGCGACCGTGATTCTGATGGCCGAGCGGCCGACGCCGGCTGCGACCTTCAAGCGCTGGATAGACCACCAGCCGACGGTGTTCTTCGGCGCGCCGACCGGTTTCGCCGGCATGCTGGCCGCGCCTGGCCTGCCTGAAAAATCGCAGGTCGCGCTGCGGCTGGCGTCTTCGGCCGGCGAGGCGCTGCCGGCCGACTTGGGAGAGCGCTTTAGCGCGCACTACGGCATCGAGATCATCGACGGCATCGGCTCGACCGAAATGCTGCACATCTACCTGTCGAACATTCCCGGAAAAGTGCGCTACGGCACGACCGGCTGGCCCGTTGCCGGCTATGACATCGAGCTGCGCGGCGACGACGGCCGGCAGGTAGCGGGCGGCGACATCGGCGACCTTTATGTCAAAGGGCCGAGCGCGGCGCTGCTGTACTGGGGCAACCGCGAGAAGTCGCGCGACACCTTCCAGGGCGCCTGGACCAAAACCGGCGACAAGTACCTATGCAACGCCGACGGCAGCTACACCTACTGCGGGCGCGGCGACGACATGCTCAAGGTCAGCGGCATCTATGTCTCGCCGTTCGAGGTCGAGGCGACGCTGTCGCTGCATCCGGCTGTTCTGGAGGCAGCAGTCATCGGCGTGCTGGATGCGCAAGGGCTGACCAAATGCCGCGCCTATGTCGTATTGAAGGCCGGCGGCCAGGCAAGCGAGGACGAACTTAAGTTCTTCGTCAAGGAACGCCTGGCGCCGTATAAATACCCGCGCAGCATCGAGTTTCTGGACGATCTGCCGAAAACCGCCACCGGCAAAATCCAGCGCTTCATGCTGCGCCAGCTGGCCGGGGCGTGATGGCAACAAGCGCAGCCCGGTTTGTCGAGATCGATTGGGCCGGCCGCACGGTCAGCATCGAGCACCACTGGATTGCCGGCCCAAGACGATCGCCACTGATCGTTTTCCTGCACGAAGGGCTCGGGTCGGTGTCGATGTGGCGGAATTTTCCCGAGCGCCTGTGCCATGCCGTCGGTTGCCGTGGTCTGGTCTATTCGCGTCCGGGTTATGGCCACTCGACGCCGCGCCGAGCGGGCGAAGCGCTGCAACCGGATTTCATGCACCACCAGGCGCGCGAAGTGCTGCCGACACTGCTGCTGGCGCTCGGCATCGACGCGGCCGCGGACCCGCCGTGGCTGCTCGGCCACAGCGACGGCGGCTCCATCGCCCTGCTTTACGCGGCGGCCTTTCCCCGGCAAGTCAGCGGCCTCATCGTGCTGGCGCCGCATATTTTTGTCGAAGACAATTCAGTCGCCAGTATTGAGCAAGCGCGCATCGCCTTTGCGCAGACCGATTTGCGCCAACGCCTGGCGCGCCACCATGACGATGTCGATTCAGCCTTTTGGGGCTGGAACGATATTTGGCTGAGTTCTGGTTTCAGGGATTGGAATATCGAGGAGGAAATTAGCGCTATCACTTGCCCGCTGCTGGCCGTTCAGGGACTGGACGACGAATATGGCACGCTGGCGCAAATCCGCGGCATTGCCCGCCGGTTACCGCAAGCCGAGTTGCTGGAACTGCCCAACTGCGGCCACTCGCCGCACCGCGACCAGCCGGAAGCGCTGATTACGCATATCAAGGCTTTCGTTCAACAAAAACCCGGACCCCCTCATTAATCTTATTAATTAGTCGTCCCTGAGAAACTCGATTTTCAAGTAGCCTGAGGCATTAGTCGGGTGG
>CAXSGT010000309.1:0-2715 GCA_964236835.1 uncultured Polaromonas sp. | reverse complement strand
TTCCGCTGACCTGGAAGTCGGCGGTGATCAACACCGAAAAGCTCGAAGCCATGACCGAGGTGGAACTGGTGTCGCTGCCGGGGCTGGCGCAGCCGGTGCCGACGATCTGGACCGAGGCCGGCGTCGTGACGCAGCGCGTCGCCGATGCGGCCGAGCGCGCGGGCTATGTGTTCGCGGTCGATCCAACGTCGGCCGAGGCGTCGTGCGTCGGCGGCAATGTCGCGATGAATGCCGGCGGCAAGAAGGCCGTGCTCTGGGGAACCGCGCTCGACAACCTGGCGTCGTGGCGCATGGTGACGCCCGACGCCCAGTGGCTCGAAGTGACGCGCGTCGGCCACAACCTGGGGAAGATTCACGACGCCGAAATGGCCAGTTTCGATCTGGACTACTTCGAGGCCGACGGCAAGACCTTGGTGCGCAGCGAGCGGCTCGATATCGTCGGCTCGACCTTTCGCAAGGAGGGCCTGGGCAAGGACGTGACCGACAAGTTTTTAAGCGGCCTGCCGGGCGTGCAGAAGGAAGGCTGCGACGGCCTCATCACCAGCGCGCGCTGGATCGTGCACCGCATGCCGGCGCACACCCGCACCGTCTGCATGGAGTTTTTCGGCAATGCGAAAGACGCGGTGCCGAGCATCGTCGAGATCAAGGACTTTATGTTCGCCGAGCAGAAACGCGGCGGTGCGATCCTCGCCGGGCTCGAGCACCTGGACGACCGCTACCTGCGCGCCGTCGGCTACGCGACCAAATCGAAACGCGGCGGCCTGCCGAAAATGCTGCTGCTCGGCGACATTGCCGGCGACGACGCCGATGTGGTGGCTAGAGCTGCCAGCGAAGTCGTTCGCATCGCCAATTCGCGCAGCGGCGAGGGCTTTGTCGCGATCAGCGCCGAGGCGCGGAAAAAATTCTGGCTCGACCGCAAGAAAACGGCGGCGATTTCGCGCCATACCAACGCCTTCAAGATCAACGAGGACGTGGTGATTCCACTGCCGCGAATGGCCGAGTACACCGACGGCATCGAGCAAATCAATATCGAGCTGAGCCTGGGCAACAAGATCGAGCTGTGCGATGAGCTGGAAGCGTTTTTCCGCAAAGGCAGCCTGCCGCTGGACAAGTCGGACGACACCGGCGATGTGGCGTCGGCCGAACTGCTCGAAGACCGGGCCGGCCAGGCGCTGGCGCTGATTGCCGACGTGCGCGCGCTCTGGGCCGGCTGGCTGCAGGGCGTGGCGATGTACTTCCCGGAACTCCAGGACCACACGCTGCGCGCCAGCTGGAAAACCCAGATCCGCGCGCCGCTGCAAACTATTTTCAACGGCGCCGCCTTCAGGCCGGTTCTGGAAGAATGCAATGCGATACACCAGCGCGTGCTCAAGGGCCGTGTCTGGGCGGCGCTGCACATGCATGCGGGCGACGGCAATGTGCACACCAACCTGCCGGTCAACAGCGACGACTACGACATGCTGCAGACCGCGCACCAGGCGGTGGCGCGGATCATGGTGCTGGCGCGCTCGCTGGGCGGCGTGATTTCGGGCGAGCACGGCATCGGCATTACCAAGCTCGAATTCTTGACCGACGAAGAGCTGCGGCCCTTCACCGAGTACAAGGCGCGGGTCGATCCGGAAGGGCGCTTCAACAAAGGCAAGTTGCTACGAAATCAGGAGCAAACTTCGCATGCTGGGCAAGCGATGCAGGCCGATTTGACCAATGCTTATACTCCGAGCTTCGGTTTGATGGGGCATGAGTCGCTGATCATGCAGCAAAGCGACATCGGCGCGATCGCAGGCAGCATAAAGGACTGCCTGCGCTGCGGCAAATGCAAGCCGGTGTGCGCGACGCACGTGCCGCGCGCCAACCTGCTTTACAGCCCGCGCAACAAGATTCTGGCGACGTCGTTGCTGGTCGAGGCCTTTTTGTACGAGGAGCAGACCCGGCGCGGCGTGAGCCTCAAGCACTGGCAAGAGTTCGAGGACGTGGCCGACCACTGCACCGTCTGCCACAAGTGCCTAAACCCGTGCCCGGTCGATATCGATTTTGGCGACGTGTCGATGAACATGCGAAATTTGCTGCGCAAGATGGGGCAAAAATCGTTCCGGCCGGGCAATGCGGCGGCGATGCTGTTCCTCAACGCGACGAATCCGCAAACCATCAAGCTCATGCGCGGCGCGATGGCGGGTGTCGGCTTCAAGGCGCAGCGCATGGCCAATGACCTGCTGCGAAAGCTCGCCAGGAAGCAGACGGCGCTGCCGCCCGCGACCGTCGGCAAGGCGCCGGCGAGGGAGCAGATCATCCACTTCATCAACAAGAAGATGCCCGGCGGACTGCCGAAAAAGACCGCTCGCGCGCTGCTGGATATCGAAGACAAGAATTACGTTCCGATCATCCGCAATCCGAAAAGCACCACGGCCGAAACCGAGGCAATATTTTATTTTCCCGGCTGCGGCTCCGAGCGGCTTTTCAGCCAGGTCGGCCTGGCGACGCAGGCGATGCTCTGGCATGCCGGCGTGCAGACGGTGCTGCCGCCGGGGTACCTGTGCTGCGGCTATCCGCAGCGCGGCAGCGGCGAGTTCGACGCCGCCGAGAAAATCATCACCGACAACCGGGTGCTGTTCCACCGCGTCGCCAACACGCTCAACTACCTCGACATCAAGACCGTCGTGGTGAGCTGCGGCACCTGCTACGACCAGCTGCAGGGCTACGAGTTCGACAAGATCTTTC
>CAXSGT010000308.1:0-2735 GCA_964236835.1 uncultured Polaromonas sp. | reverse complement strand
CCAGTTCGATGGCGCGACCTCGACCTTTATCGTCGAAACCCCGGAAGCGGTGTGGCAGGCGCACGGCCTCGATGACATGAGCCAGCAGGACGGCATCGCCTTTTGCGAGCGGCTGTTCGCCAAGTATCTCGATGGCAACGCCTTGATGAACAACGCGGCGCATGTGCGCGGCTCGGCGATCTGGATCCGCTTTCCGCGCGTGGTGTGCGAGCGCTGGGTGCATGAGGAAACCATAAATGGCAAGCGCGTGCCGATCGTGCTGATGGGCGACGCGGCGCACACGGCGCATTTTTCGATCGGCAGCGGGACCAAGCTGGCGCTGGAAGACGCAATCGAGCTGGCACGCTGTTTTGCGCAGCAACCGGACGCCGATGCTGCGCTGCAAGCTTACGAAGCGCTGCGCTCGGTCGAGGTGCTGAAAATCCAGAACGCCGCGCGCAACTCGACCGAATGGTTCGAGAACGTGAACCGCTACAGCGGCCTGGAAGCCGAACAATTTTTCTACTCGATGATGACCCGCTCGCAGCGCATCAGCCATGAAAATTTGCGCATTCGCGACGTTGCCTGGCTGCAGGACTACGAGCGATGGCTGGCCGGCGAGGTTTCCAGCCAGCCAGGGCCGCGGAACCGGCTCAGCCGGGCCGCAGGCGCAGCGGCCCCCTCGGGGGGCAGCGCAGTACGCGAAGCGACAAGCGTGGGGGCCATGCCGCCACCGCCGATGCTGCTTCCCTTGACGGTGCGCGGGCTGACGCTGAAAAACCGCATCGTCGTATCGCCGATGGCGACCTATAGCGCCATCGATGGCGTGCCGCAGGACTTTCACCTGGTGCATCTGGGCGCGCGCGCGCTCGGCGGCGCGGCGCTGGTCTTTGTCGAGATGACCTCGCCCGACGCCGAAGGCCGCATCACGCCGGGCTGTCCGGGGTTGTGGAACAAGGCGCAGATGCTCGCGTTCAGGCGCATTGTCGATTTCGTCCATGCCTCGGGCGCCGGCGCGAAGATCGGCCTGCAGCTCGGCCACAGCGGCCCGAAAGGCTCGACGCAGCTCGGCTGGGAAGCGCCCGACGAGCCGCTTGCCGAAGGCAACTGGCCGCTGCTGGCCGCCAGCGCCATCGCCTATGGCCCGACGAATCAGGTCCCGCGAGCCATGACCCGCGCCGACATGGACCGTGTTAAGGCCGAGTTCGTGCAATCGACCCGCTACGCCATCGCCGCTGGGTTCGACTGGCTGGAGCTGCACTGCGCGCACGGTTATCTGCTGTCGAGCTTTATCACGCCGCTGACGAATTTGCGTCAGGACGACTATGGCGGCAGCCTGGAAAACCGCTGCCGCTACCCGCTCGAAGTGTTCGCTGCAATGCGCGAAGTCTGGCCGGCGGAGCTGCCGATGAGCGTTCGCATCTCGGCGCACGACTGGGCGCCGGGCGGCAATACGGGTGATGACGCGGTGGCGATCGCCCGGCTGTTCAAGGCCGCCGGCTGCGACTTCATCGATGTGTCGTCGGGCCAGACGACGCGCGCGGCCAAGCCGGTCTATGGCCGCATGTACCAGACGCCTTTTGCCGACCGAATCCGCAACGAAGTCGGCATCCGCACCATTGCCGTCGGCGCGATTTCCGAGGTCGATCACGTCAACAGCATCATCGCCGCCGGCCGCGCCGACCTGTGCGCAATTGCCCGGCCGCACCTGGCCGACCCGGCTTGGACGCTGCATGAAGCGGCAAAGCTGCAAAGCCGGCAGGTGGACTGGCCGCGGCCTTATTGGAGCGGGCGCGACCAGCTGTATCGCGAGGTTTCGAGGCAAAAAGACATGGCGGCGCAGGCGCAGCGTGCGCGGCCTGCGATTGAATGAGCAACGCGCTGGCCGCGGAATGGTGACGCAAAAGACAAAATTCCAATAAAAAATGGCTTTCTCGCATGCCCCATATACCTTTACAGCTATTAAAAAGCTAGCAACAGCCAAACAACGAAAAGGAAGCTTGAAATGGACATGGAAGCACGCGGCCACAGCGAGCACCCCGAAGCCTTGCGCCTCTGGCTGCGCCTGCTTACGCTGACGCAGCTGGTCGAAAAGCGCGTGCGCGCCGGGTTGCGCGAGCGCTTCGAGACCACGCTGCCGCGCTTTGATTTGATGGCGCAGCTCGAGCGCAACGCCGACGGCCTGAAGATGAACGAGCTGTCGCGCCGCATGATGGTGACGGGCGGCAACGTCACCGGCATCGCCGACCAGCTCGCCGCCGAAGGACTGGTCGAGCGCATCGGCGTCGCGGGCGACCGCCGCGCCTGCCGCATCCGCCTGACGGCGCGCGGTCGCGAGCGTTTCGCCGACATGGCGCGCCAGCACGAAGGCTGGATCGTCGCGGCTTTTGCAAGCCTGTCGCCGCGCGAGCTCGAATCGCTGCACGCGCTGCTCGGCAAGGTCAAGCAGCATGTCAGCCAACCGCTTCTGGAAACCGCATGAAACACTACATCGGCCCCGCCAATCCCATGCATGCCCAGTTCAACGCGCTGGCGGGTTACCAGGCGCGGCACTTCGCCTACGCCTTTGAGCGCGGCGTCGCGACGCTGACCTTGAGTCGCCCCGAGCGCAAGAATCCGCTGACCTTCGAGTCGTATGCCGAGCTGCGCGATTTGTTTCGCTCGCTCAGCGGCGCGCTGGACGTGAAAGTCGTCGTGCTGACCGGCGCCGGGGGAAATTTCTGCTCGGGCGGCGACGTCCATGAAATCATCGGCCC
>CAXSGT010000307.1:0-2759 GCA_964236835.1 uncultured Polaromonas sp. | reverse complement strand
CCGATGACGACGACCGGCAAGGTGCAGCGCCGGCTGCTGCGGCTGCGCGAAGAAGCGCGGTTCAGAGACGGCGGCTGAACGCGCGCCCAACGAGGAAAGCGCCCGAAGGCGCCCTCTTCAGACAGCAAAGCCGCAAGGAAATTTACGAACGCGGCGCCGGCTCGGCCACGTAAATCTCGACGCGCCGGTTCTTGTCGCGTCCCTGCGGCGAGCTGTTGTCGGCGATCGGCTCGCGCGAACCTCGGCCTTCCGTCGAAATCCGCTGCGCCGCGACGCCGCGGGCGACCAGGAAATCGCGCGCCGAGTTCGCGCGCTCGACCGACAGCGGGTTGTTGACCGCGTCCGAGCCGGTGCTGTCGGTGTGGCCGATGATGGCGACGGTGGTGATCTGGTTCTGGTTCAGGCTGGTCGCGAAATGCGTCAGCACCGGCGCGAAGTTCGGCTTGATCGCCGCGCGGCCGACGTCGAACGACACGTCGCTCGGAATGTCGAGCTTCAGGCGGTTGTCGGTGGTCTGGCTGACTGCCACGCCGGTGCCGGCGGTGGCGCGCTCCATCGCGATTTTCTGGTCCTGCATGCGCTTCGACCAGATGTAGCCGCCGCCCGCGCCGACCGCGCCGCCGAGCACCGCGCCGGTCGCCGCGCCCCGCGAGCCGCCCGTGACCGCGCCCAATACCGCGCCCGCCGCCGCGCCGATGCCCGCGCCCTGCGCGGTCCCGCGCTGGGTTTCATTCATGTTCGCGCAGCCGGAAAGCGCGGCGACGGCCAATGCCGCGCAGGTGACGCTGGCGATGAACACTTTTTTCATTGGAAAACTCCTGGAAATTTTTGAACGGACGAGCCAAACGCGCCAAGGCGCTAGCCGGCCAATACTAAAGGTGTCAATCGTATGCATCTGTAAGACAAGCTCGCCAGCCGTGAAAAAGCGAACCACGAAAACCATCTGCAAGTCCATTAAACTGATAGCTTCAGGGCATGGCGAGCCGCTGGCCAAGTCGCCGCCGCGCCGGTTTTTTGTTTTTGACTGGAAGCACCATGAACAAGGTCCAACTCGGCGCCAGCGATCTGCGCGTCACGCCCATCTGCCTGGGGACGATGACTTTCGGCGCGCAGGTCGATGAGGCCGCGGCGCACGCCATTTTGGACCGCTCGCTGGCGCGCGGCGTCAATTTCCTCGACACGGCCGAGATGTATTCGGTGCCGGCGCGCGCCGAAACCTTCGGCGCCACCGAGCGGATCATCGGCAACTGGTTCGGCAAAAATCCCGGCGTTCGGGGCCGGCTGGTGCTGGCGACGAAAGTCGCCGGCCCGTCGCGCGACATGCCGTGGGTGCGCGAAGGCGGCGGCATGACGGCGCGCGACATCCTGGCGTCGTGCGACGCCAGCCTGAAGCGCTTGCAAACCGACGTGATCGACCTGTATCAGATCCACTGGCCCGAGCGCCATGTGCCGGCTTTTGGCGCGATGTATTACGACCCGGCCAAGGAACGCACGGCAACGTCGATCCACGAGCAGCTCGAAGCCTTCGGCCGGCTGGTCAGGCAGGGCAAGGTGCGCCATATCGGCCTGTCGAACGAATCGCCGTACGGCGTGCACGAGTTCGTTCGGCTGGCCGAGGCGCACGGCCTGCCGCGCATCGCAACCGTGCAAAACCCGTACTGCCTGATCAACCGGACGGTGGAAAACGGCCTGGACGAGAGCCTGCACCGGCTCGGCGTGTCATTGCTGGGCTATTCGCCGCTGGGATTCGGGCTGCTGACGGGCAAATATGATGAGTCCGGCACCGAAGGCCCGGAGGCGCCGAGGGACGGCCGCATCGCCAGGTACGAATCGGTTCGCAAACAGCGCTGGGGGCGCCCGGAAGCGCTCGCCGCCGCCCGCCGCTACAACGCGCTGGCGCGCGCGCACGGCCTCACGCCCGCCCGGCTGGCGCTGGCGTTTTGCTACACCAAGTGGCAAGTCGCGAGCACCCTCATCGGCGTCACATCGGTGGCGCAGCTCGATGAGGACCTGGATGCCTATGGCACGACCTTGAGCGCCGACGTGCTGGCGGCAATCGACAAAATTCGCTGGGAAATGCGCGACCCGGCGCAGTAGGTTCCATCTCTTGCGGTGCGTTTTGAAACCAAACCGGGAAATTTATTTTGAACCATGCCTACCCGATCGCCGCGACGCTGCTCGCTTATCTGCTCGGCTCGCTGTCGTTCGCCGTCATCGTCAGCCGGGCGATGGGCTTGAGCGACCCGCGCAGCTACGGCAGCAAAAATCCCGGCGCGACCAATGTGCTGCGCTCGGGCCACAAGGCGGCGGCGGTGGCGACGCTGGTGCTCGACGGCCTGAAAGGGTGGGTTGCGGTTGCGTTGGTCAAGCGATTCGGCGGTGACCTGGGCCTGGGCGACGGAACCGTGGCGGCGGTGGCGCTGGCGGTTTTTCTCGGCCACCTGTATCCGGTGTTTTTCAGGTTCAAGGGCGGAAAAGGCGTGGCGACCGCCGCCGGCGTGCTGTTCGGCGTCCATTGGGCGCTCGGCCTGGCGACCCTGGCGACCTGGCTGATCGTCGCCTTTTTCTCGCGCTATTCGTCGCTCGCGGCGATTGCCGCGGCCGTGTTCGCGCCGTTTTTTTACTTGCTCGGCGACCGCGCCGCCTGGTATGCCGATCACCGCATCGCCTTCGCGCTGATCGTCATCAGCGCGCTGCTGCTGTATCGGCACCGCGAGAACATCGCCAGGCTGATAAAGGGGACCGAGTCCAGGCTGGGC
>CAXSGT010000306.1:0-2788 GCA_964236835.1 uncultured Polaromonas sp. | reverse complement strand
GGTGCCGGGAATGGCGCAGGTCACCGCCGGGTGGCTGAGCACGAATTTCAGCAACACCTGCGCCCAGCTGGCGCAGCCGATCTCCGCCGCCCACGCCGGCAGCGGGTTGCCGGAGAGGCGCCGCAGCAGCCCGCCGCCGCCGAACGGCCGGTTCACCAGCACCGCGACGCCGCGCGCTTGCGCCAGCGGCAGCAGGCGTTCGGCTGCCGCGCGCTCGTCGAGCGCATAGTTGATCTGCAAAAAGTCAAGCTTTTCAGCGCGCAGCACGGCTTCGACTTCGCGGTACGCCGATTCGGTGTAGTGGCTGATGCCGACATAGCGCACGCGCCCGGCGTCCTTCAGCCGGCGCAGCGTCGCCAGCTGGACGCGCCAGTCGAGCAGGTTGTGCACCTGCAGCAGGTCGATGCGCGCGGTTTGCAGGCGCGCGAAGGACTGGTCGATCTGCGCCATGCCGGCTTCGCGCCCGGAAGTCCAGACCTTGGTCGCGATGAACGCCCTGGCGCGGCTGCCGCTGGCGGCCAGCAGCTCGCCGGTGGTGGCTTCGGCGCGGCCGTACATCGGCGAGCTGTCGAGCACCGAGCCGCCGCCGGCGAACAGCGCTTCAAGCACGCCCGGCAGCTCGGCATAGTCACTGTGGCCGGGCGTTATGTCGAAGCCGATATAGGTGCCGCAACCGATGACGGGCAGCGCCTCGCCGGTGGCGGGGATC
Source organism: uncultured Polaromonas sp. (assembly GCA_964236835.1). GTDB lineage: Bacteria > Pseudomonadota > Gammaproteobacteria > Burkholderiales > Burkholderiaceae_C > Polaromonas. The sequence goes on along the minus strand of CAXSGT010000306.1, from coordinate 2,079 downwards.
GGGCGGGTGTCGATCGCTGAGCTCATGGGTTTGCCTTGAAAGGACGCCGGCGCGCCGCTGCACCATGGCGCGGCGGCCAGCACCGTCAGCGCGCCGGCCGAGCGGCGCAGCACCGCCCGGCGGCCGGTTGAAACGGATGGCGAAAAAAATCGCATGGGTCGAATCGGCTGAAAAATTTTTAGGGCTGGCCAGGCTTCAATCCGCCGCCTCGTCGTCATCGAGCTCGGTGACCTCGACCCGCATCTCGTCCATACGCAGCGGCAGCGCGCCATAGTCCGAAATAAAGGCGACGTCGGCCGCGTCGTGGCCGTAGGCGAGCACGATGCGCCCGCCGCGCGGCGCGTCTTGCGTCGCGTCGAAGGTGTACCAGCGCCCGCCGACAAAGGCCTCGAACCAGGCGTGCAGGTCCATCGGTTCGAGCCCGTGCAGGTAGCCGACGACCATGCGCGCCGGAATCTGCAAACTGCGGCACAGCGCGATGCCGACATGGGCGAAGTCGCGGCACACGCCCGCGCCCTGCTCGAGCGTGTCGAGCGCATCGGTGGACGCCGAGCTGACGCCATAGCGGTAGGTGATGTTCTGGTGGATCCAGGCGCGAATCTTTTCTGCCTGCGCATAGCCCGGCGGCGCCGTGCCGACCACCGCCAGCGCCCGCTCCTGCATCTTGTCCGACGGGCAGTAGCGGCTTTGCAGCAGGTAGCGCAGCACGTTGTCGGGCAGCTCGGCGACGGGGGTAAGCGGCGCGAGCGGCGCGATGTCGATCCGCGCCTCGACTTCCATCGTCACCTCGACGGCGATGCGCATTGTTCCCTGCGGCACCGTCAGGCGCTGGCACAGGTTGCCGTAGCTATCGACGAACTCGGTCGTCGGCACCCACGGCCGCAAGTCGTAGCGGTCGCTGACGAGCCACTGCGCCCGGCCGCTGCGCGGGCGCAGCATGGCGATCAGGCTGCAGTCGGTCGGGGCGGTGACGGTGAGGTGGCAGCAGGCTTTGAGCTTCATGGCTGGAGTTGATTTAATAAAAGTTGCCGCGGCTTGGCGCTTGCCGCCCAGTTAGAGTAGTGTCAACCCGGCCCGACTTTCACCACATGCGAAAAAATAATCCGATTTTGCCGCTCGCCCTATTGAGCTTTGCGCTGGCCGCCGGCTGCGACTCGGGGCCGAAGCAGCCGAAGCAGCCAAAGCCGCCCGCTCAGCCCCGTCAGCCGGCGCGTCCCGCCCAGCCCGAGCAGCCGAAAAAACCCAAGGCGCCGCCGACGCCCGAGCGTCCCGGTACAAACTTCTGACAGGCAAAATCCATGCCGTTGCGCCGGTCCGGTTCCCGAAAGCCTGAAAAACCAATAAAATAAGGCTCTACCGCATACTGCGCTTAAGAAGTACGCTATAAAATCAGGAGCGTTCTGGAATGTTCAGTCCCCGCACCACGGCCGGGCGCGCAACGAACGCCGCCAGCGCCCGCTTGACATGCGCGAACTCATCGAAGCCGACCAGGCCGCCCGCATCGTAAAACCCGACCAGGTTGCGCACCCAGGGAAAGGCGGCGATGTCGGCGATGCCGTAGTCGCCCCCCATGATCCAGTCGCGGCCGGCCAGCCGCCGGTCGAGCACGCCGAGCAGGCGTTTCGCCTCAGCCGCATAGCGGCCCAGCGGCCGCTTGTCGTCATAGTCCTTGCCGGCGAACTTGTGGAAAAACCCCAGCTGGCCGAACATCGGGCCGATGCCGCCCATCTGGAACATCAGCCACTCGATGGTTTCGTAGCGGCCGGCGGCATCTAGCGGCATGAGGCGGCCGGTTTTTTCTGCCAGGTAGAGCAAAATCGCGCCGGACTCGAACAGCGCCAGCGGCTGGCCGCCCGGGCCGTCGGGGTCGAGAATCGCCGGAATCTTGTTGTTCGGGCTGAGCGACAGGAATTCCGGCGTCATCTGGTCGTGCTTCTCGAAGCTGACGAGGTGCGGCTCGTACGGCAGGCCGGTTTCCTCCAGCATGATCGAGACTTTCACGCCGTTCGGCGTGGGCAGCGAGTAAAGCTGCAGCCGCTCCGGGTGCCGCGCGGGCCATTTGCGGGTGACGGGGAAGGC
>CAXSGT010000305.1:0-2829 GCA_964236835.1 uncultured Polaromonas sp. | reverse complement strand
ACGGCTCGATCATCGAGACGCCGATCACCGCGAACTTCCGCGAAGGCCTGAACGTGCTCGAGTACTTCATCTCGACCCACGGCGCGCGCAAGGGCCTGGCCGACACGGCGCTGAAAACCGCCAACTCGGGCTACCTGACGCGGCGCCTCTGCGACGTGGTGCAGGACCTGGTCGTGACCGAGGAAGACTGCGGCACGCTCGACGGCTCGCTGATGCGCGCCATCGTCGAGGGCGGCGAGGTCATCGAATCGCTGCGCGACCGGGTTTTGGGCCGCACGCTGGCCGAGGACATCGTGCACCCCGAGAACCGCTCGGTGCTGACTCCAGCCGGCGTCATGCTCGACGAGGACATCATCGACGAGCTCGAAGTCGCCGGCGTCGATGAAGTCAAGGTGCGCACCTCGCTGACCTGCGAAACGCGCTTTGGCCTGTGCGCCAAATGCTACGGCCGCGACCTCGGCCGCGGCGGCCTGATCAACATCGGCGAGGCGGTCGGCATCATCGCCGCGCAGTCGATCGGCGAGCCCGGAACGCAGCTGACGATGCGGACCTTCCACATCGGCGGCGCGGCGTCGCGCGCGGCGATCGCGTCGAGCGTCGAGGCGAAATCCAACGGCATGATCGGCTTCAACGCGCCGATGCGCTACGTGACCAATGGCAAGGGCGACCTGGTCGTCATCGCCCGCTCCGGCGAGATCGTGATTCACGACGAGCACGGCCGCGAGCGCGAGCGCCACAAGGTGCCGTACGGCGCGACGCTGACGGTCAAGGCCGACCAAGCCGTCAAGGCCGGCGCCGTTCTGGCCAACTGGGATCCGCTGACGCGCCCGATCATCACCGAATTCGCCGGCAAGGTGCGGTTCGAGAATGTCGAAGAAGGCGTGACGGTGGCGCGGCAGGTCGATGACGTGACCGGCCTTTCCACACTGGTCGTGATCGATCCGAAGCGCCGCGGCGCGACCAAGGTGATCCGTCCGCAGGTCAAGCTGATCGACGCCGTCGGCAACGAGGTGAAGATCCCCGGCACCGACCATTCGGTGACGATCGGCTTTCAGATCGGCGCGCTGGTTCAGGTGCGCGACGGCCAGGACGTGGGACCCGGCGAAGTGCTGGCGCGCATCCCGATCGAGGGGCAAAAAACCCGCGACATCACCGGCGGCCTGCCGCGCGTGGCCGAGCTGTTCGAGGCGCGCTCGCCCAAGGACAAGGGCATGCTCGCCGAGATGACCGGCACGGTGTCGTTCGGCAAGGAAACCAAGGGCAAGGTTCGCCTGGTCATCACCGACCCCGAGGGCAACGAGTGGGAAGACCTGGTGCCGAAGGAGAAAAACATCCTGGTTCACGAAGGCCAGGTGGTGAACAAGGGCGAATCAATCGTCGATGGGCCGGCCGATCCGCAGGACATTTTGCGCCTGCTGGGCGTGGCCGAGCTGGCGCGCTACATCGTCGACGAGGTGCAGGACGTGTACCGGCTGCAGGGCGTGAAGATCAACGACAAGCACATCGAAGTGATTGTTCGCCAGATGCTGCGCCGCGTGGTGGTCGAGAATGTTGGCGACACCAGCTACATCGCCGGCGAGCAGGTCGAGCGCTCGGCGCTGCTCGATGTCAACGACGCGCTGCGCGCCGAAGGCAAGATTCCGGCCACCTTCACCAACTTGCTGCTCGGCATCACCAAGGCGTCGCTTTCGACCGATTCGTTCATCTCGGCGGCATCGTTTCAGGAAACCACCCGCGTGCTCACCGAGGCTGCCATCATGGGCAAGCGCGACGAGCTGCGCGGGCTAAAGGAAAACGTGATTGTCGGCCGCCTGATTCCCGCCGGCACCGGCATGGCGTATCACGAGGCGCGCAAGGCCAAGGACTTGATGGACGACTCCGAGCGCCGCGCCATCGCCGAGTCCGAAGCGGCCGAACTGGAAGCGGCGCAGGCTGAAACCAGCGGCGAGAGCGCCGCGGCCGAGTAATCGATAAGGCCGCCTAGCTTACGGTGCCCTGAAAAGCATCCAGCCCCGCATGCCTTCAAGGCTGCGGGGTTTTTTTAAGCCGTTCGCTAAAAAATTCATAAAAAACGGCTTTTCCGCAATATGGGCGTGCTTAGTTTGCTATAAAAATAGTAGTATTTGCATTTTTTGACACAACGAGTTTCCTGACAGGTAAAAATTCGCGTTAAGCTTGCTGCACAATTTTTTACAAATATGCCGGAAACAGCCTTTCAGTGTGCGTTTCCGGCTTTAGGGAATTTTCATGGACCCGCGCACGATCGTTTTTATTGTTCTGGCCGCTTTGCTGGTGTTCTGGACCGTCGGCGCTTACAACCGCTTGGTCCGCTCCAAAAACACCATCGCCAACGCGTTCGGCCAGATCGATGTCCAGCTCAAGCGCCGCTACGACCTGATTCCCAACCTGGTCGAAGCGGCGAAAAAGTATCTGCAGCATGAACATGCCACGCTGGAGGCGGTGATCGCCGCGCGCAACCAGGCGCGCAGCGCCAGCGACGCGGTGCGCAGCCGGCCCGGCAAGGCCGATGCCGTCGTCGCGCTGGCGGCGGCCGAGCAGGTGCTCGACGGCAGCCTGGGCCGGCTGTTCGCGGTGGCCGAAGCGTATCCCGAGCTGAAAGCCGACCAGACGATACGCGAACTCAGCGAAGAGCTGACCAGCACCGAAAACAAGGTCGGCTTTGCGCGCCAGGCGTACAACGACGCCGTGCTCGATTTCAACAATGCCCAAGGCCAGTTTCCGACACTGCTGATCGCCCGCATCTTCGGCTTCGTGCCGTCGGCGATGCTGCGCGCGACCGAAAGCGCGGCCGAGCGTCAGGGCGTGCGC
>CAXSGT010000304.1:0-2834 GCA_964236835.1 uncultured Polaromonas sp. | reverse complement strand
GCTTTTTGAGGAATTCCAAAATCATGATGGTCTTATATTCAGGCACGACCTGCCCGTTTTCGCATCGCTGCCGTTTCGTGCTGTTTGAAAAGGGCATGGATTTTGAAATCCGCGATGTCGACCTGTACAACAAGCCCGAAGACATCAATGTGATGAACCCCTACGGACAGGTGCCGATCCTGGTCGAGCGCGACTTGATTCTGTACGAGTCGAACATCATCAACGAGTACATCGACGAGCGCTTTCCGCATCCGCAGCTCATGCCCGGCGACCCGGTGGACCGCGCCCGCGTGCGGCTGTTTCTGCTGAACTTCGAGAAAGAGCTGTTCGTGCACGTCAGCGCGCTTGAGTCGCGCGCGGCCAAGGGCAACGAGAAAATGCTGGAAAAGTCGCGCTCGCACATCCGCGACCGGCTGACGCAGCTGGCGCCGATTTTTCTGAAGAACAAGTTCATGCTCGGCGACAATTTCTCGATGCTCGACGTGGCGATCGCGCCCTTGCTCTGGCGCCTGGACTACTATGGCATCGACCTGTCGAAAAACGCCGCGCCCTTGCTTAAATACGCCGAACGAATTTTTTCCCGCCCCGCCTATATCGAAGCGCTGACGCCGTCTGAGAAAGTAATGCGAAAGTAATGGCCCCCACGCTCCCCACTTCGTGTGGTTCGCTGCCCCCCGAGGGGGCCGCTGCGCCTGCGGTCCGGCTGAGCCGGTTCCGCGGCCCCTGCTGGCATGGTCGGGGTGGGACTTCGCTGGAGTTGTCATTTCTGGTTTATTGATCAGGCTTTAATCATGAATGCGCCGAACGCCACCTCTACCCGTCCCTACCTGATACGCGCGCTCTATGAATGGTGCACCGACAACGGCTTCACGCCGTATGTCGCCGTGTCGGTCGATCAGACGGTGCAGGTGCCGCGCGAGTACGTGAAAAACAACGAGATCGTGCTGAATATCGGGTTCGACGCGACCAGCTCGCTCACGCTGGGCAACGATTTCATCGAGTTCAAGGCGCGCTTCGGTGGCACCGCGCGGGAAATTCTGGTGCCGATCAGCCATGTGATTGCCATCTACGCCCGTGAAAACGGCCAGGGAATGGCGTTTTCGCCCGAAACCGCCCCGGAAGGCGGTGCAAGCCATGCCGGACGCTCCGCGGCGCCGACGGCGCTGGTTCAAGACATTGCGCCGGCGGCACCGGCGCCCGCACACCCTGCTGAGGGCAAGATCATGCAGCTGGTGGAAAACGCGCCTGTCGCGGACCCTGCGCCTACGCAAAAAACCACCGACGCGCCGGAGCCGCCGAAACCGCCGACGCACCCGCGCCCCTCGCTCAAACGGGTGAAGTAGAATCACGCCCTTGCCGCTTTAGCTCAGTTGGTAGAGCAACCGCCTTGTAAGCGGTAGGTCGTCAGTTCGAATCCGACAAGCGGCACCAGTTACCAGAATTTCCAGGGAAATTCATTGTTTTCGCATATCCCATCTCGATAGTTTGCTATTAATTTTATAGCATAACGAATAATTGAACTTTTTGCCAAGCTATTTCTTGGCGATAAGCACTTTTAGCCTGATCGAAGTCACATTCCAGCCCTGGCGCAGTAAACTGGCCTGAATCAACGGCGTGAGCTGCCGGATTTTTGCCGCGGCGGCGTTTCCATCGACAAGAAGGCACCAGCTTTCGCCATCGATCGGCCCGGCCTTGACGGCAAGCCGCAGTGCATCGGGAATCAAGGGCTCGACCGCTTTGAGGCGGTCGTTCGACTCCTGCGCCAAGTCCGCAAGGCGCGCCAGCGACGGCGAATTGCCGGCCGCTTCCAGCACGGTAACCGTCTGGGGAAGGCGCCTGTAGCTTGTCATGGCGAGCAGTGCCCGGAGGCACGGGAAGTATTTGGGATCAAGGTGGACACAGCGCCGGATTATCCGGCTGTCCGCAAGCCGCAATCGGGCATCGTCAGTCGATATTCCGATCCCGAATCCATGAAAATCGCCCGTTTCACCGTAAATGGTTTGCTGCTGCGGGGCCGCGCTAAAATCATAAGCTTTGTGCATGGTTGGATCGGCTGCCGGCGCACCACACTTGAATTTTGTACTCACGTACTTATTAAAGGATTTTGGCCGCATCGCCAGCTCACGTGAGCGGCCGGGGCGGCTTCGCATTTATGGCTTCCAATATCCTGACAAAAATTTTCGGCAGCCGAAACGACAGACTGCTTAAAACCTACCGCAGAACCATAGAACGCATCAATGCGCTCGAGCCTGAATACGAAAAGCTGGACGACGAGCAGCTGCGCGGCAAAACCGGCGAGTTCAAGGCCCGAATAGCCGGCGGCGAGGCGCTCGATGACATTCTTGCCGAGGCCTTCGCCGTGGTTCGCGAGGGCAGCAAGCGCGTCATGAAAATGCGCCATTTCGACGTGCAGCTGCTCGGCGGCATGTCGCTGCACAACGGCAAGATTTCCGAAATGGGCACCGGCGAGGGCAAGACCTTGACTGCCACCTTGCCGGTATACCTCAATGCGCTGACCGGCAAGGGCGTGCATGTGGTGACGGTGAACGACTACCTGGCGAACCGCGACGCGCGCTGGATGGGCAAGCTCTACAACTTTCTCGGCATGAGCGTCGGCATCAACCTGCCGAACATGTCGCGCGAGGAAAAGCAGGCCGCCTACCACTCGGACATCACCTACGGCACCAACAATGAATACGGCTTCGACTACCTGCGCGACAACATGGTCTATGAAGTCGCCGACCGGGTGCAGCGCGGCCTGAACTTCGCCATCGTCGATGAGGTCGATTCGATCCTGATCGACGAGGCGCGCACGCCGCTCATCATCAGCGGCC
>CAXSGT010000303.1:0-2840 GCA_964236835.1 uncultured Polaromonas sp. | reverse complement strand
TTGGAGTTGCTGATCTCGCGGTAGCCGTTTTCGCCCCAGGCCAGCGGCACCACGCCGGCCCTTTCGATGATTCTGAAGATTTCCTTGCCGACCTCGCCCTGCGTCAGCGCGTCGGCCGCGGCATAGTCGGGCATCAAGAAAGGCATTGAAAAGATATTCAGCTCCTTGACCTGCGGCGACCAGTTGATGGTCGAGCCGACCGCCATGTCGATCACGCCCTGGCGCAGCGCGCTGAACTCGCGCGTCTGGTCGCCCTGGATCAGCGACACGCCGGGATACAGCTTGATGTTGATCCGGCCCTGCGTGCGCTCTTTCACCAGATTGGCCCAGATTTCGCCGCCTTTGCCCCAAGGAAAGGCCGGCCCGACGACGAGCGACATCTTGTATTCGGTCTTGTAGGTTTGCGCCGGTGCCGCCGCGGCAAACGCCAATGCGCCGGCAACCAGTGCGAAGCCGATGACAGTCTTGAATTTCATGACAGAAGTCTCCTTTATAAAAAACGAAAAAAGCAGCTCGCCAGCGGATTAGTACCCGAGCTTGCGCGGCAGCCACAGCGCCAGTTCGGGGAACGCGATCACCGCGACCAGCACCAGGAACATCGCCGCCAGCATCCACACCACCCAGCGTACGGTTTCCTCCATGCGCACGTGCGCGATGCGGCACGACACCATCAGGTTGACGGCCAGCGGCGGCGTGAACTGGCCCAGCGCCACCTTGAGCGTGAGGAGGACGCCGAACCACACCAGGTCCCAGTGGTAGTGCTGCGCGATCGGCAGCAAGAGCGGAACGAAAATAAGAAAAATCGAAATGCCGTCGAGAAACATGCCGACGGTGATGAGCATCAAAATCAGCAGCGCCAAAATGCCGTATTCGCCAAAGCCCGACGACGTGATGGCGCGCGTCAGCGGGTCGATAACGCCAAGGGTATTGAGCGAATAGGCAAAAATGCCGGCCAGCGACACCACCAGCAAAATCACCGCCGACAGCTCGCCCGACTCGCGCAGGATTTCGTACAGGTCGCGAACGTGGATCGTGCGGTGCACCGCCATGCCGACAAACAGGCCGTAGAACACCGCCACGACCGCCGCCTCGGTCGGAGTGAACCAGCCGGCGCGCATGCCGCCCAGGATCAGCACCGGCGCGGCCAGGCCCCAGATCGCATCCTTGAAGCTGGCCCAGAAAGGCGGGCGCGGCATGCTCGCTTCGAGCGCGCCCATCTTGTGCCTGCGCGACAGCCAGACGGCCGGAACGATCAGCGCCAGCCCTGCGAGGATGCCCGGAACCATGCCGGCGGCAAACAGCGCCGGCACCGACGCGCCGGGCACCAGCACCGAGTAAATGATGAAGGCGACCGAAGGCGGAATCAGGATATCGGTCGCCGCCGCGGCGCCGACGACGCTGGCGGAAAACGACGCCGGATAGCCGGCGCGGTTCATCGCGGCGATCATCACGCCGCCGACCGCCGCCGCGCACGCCGGCCCCGAGCCCGAGATGCCGCCCAGGAACATCGCCACCACGATCGCCACCAGCGGCAGCATGCCAGGGCCGCGCCCGACGATGGCGACGGCAAAATTCACCAGCCGCAACGCCACGCCGGAGCGGTCGAAGATCGATCCCACCAGCACGAACATCGGAATCGCCAGCAGCGGGTACTTGCCCAGGCCGGCATAGAAATTCTGCGGCACCGCCAGCAAGCCGAACCACTGCGCATCGGCGTTCGCCAGCGCAATCGCCGTAGCGCCCGCCAGTCCCAGCGCCGCGCCGATCGGCACGCCGGCCAGCATCATGACGATAAACGCCACGAACAGCAGCGTGACGATCATTCGCGGCGACCACGGCGGATGAATAGGCCGACGGCGCGCAGCGCGATGCCGATCGAGAGTATCGGCAGCCAGATCGAATACCACCATTGCGGAATGCCGATGCCCGGCGAGGTTTCGTCGAAACGGTAGTCGTCCCACACCAGGCGAATGCTCAGCGCGCCGATCAGCGTAAACAATAGCGCGACCAGCGCAGCGCCGAAGCGCGACAAGCCCCGGCGCCTGGCCATCGAGCCGCTTTCCGACAGGTATTCGATGCGGATATGCCGGTCGCGCGCCACGGCCGCCGAGCTGCCGACCAGCGCCAGGACAATCATCAAAAACACCGAAAATTCCTCGGTCCAGGCAAACGACTGGCTGGTGAAATAGCGCGCGATGACATTGCCGAAAGTGACCAGCGCCAGCAAGCCCATGACGATGACGGTCAGCCAGTCTTCGATTTTCAGCGGCACCCGGGCCGCCTCGTCGATGTCATCAAGGGGCGGCAAGGCTTCCGGCGTATGGCCGGTATCGGGCGGGAAAGGCATGGCGATAAGACTGAAGTCCGGTTTGAAAAGCAGCATTATCGATGCCGCCCGGCGCCATCCTAAGGGCCGGACGAGCCGCCACGCATCGGGAGTTTCCTTGAGCCGGTGCGACAATTCTGCGCATGACTCCAGCCATCGACGCTCCCGTTTCGCAGCTCACGATCACCCGCCCCGACGACTGGCATTTGCATGTGCGCGACGGCGACGCGCTGCACACCGTGGTGCCGCACACCGCCGCCCAATTCGGCCGCGCCATCATCATGCCGAACCTGCGACCGCCGGTGACGACCGCCGCCCAGGCCGTCGCCTACCGCGAACGCATCCTGGCCGCCGTCCCGGAAGGGGTAACTTTCGAGCCGCTGATGACGCTGTACCTGACCGACAACCTGCCGCCCGATGAGATCAAACGCGCCAGGGACGCGGGCGTGGTCGCTGTCAAGCTGTACCCGGCCGGCGCGACGACGAATAGCGATGTGGGTGTCACCGACATTCG
>CAXSGT010000302.1:0-2840 GCA_964236835.1 uncultured Polaromonas sp. | reverse complement strand
CGACCACGACGCGCTCATCGACTTCCTTCTGCTTGATCGCCGCCAGCAGCAGCCGAATCGTTCCCAGGCGCTCGCTGTCCCTGGCACGCATGGCGTTTTTCATGTCTTCGGTGATTTGTTCTTTAAGTGTCATGACAGGGCTCCTGAAGAAAAGGCTAAAAACAAAAAAGCCCGCAGAGCGTCCTCTTGCGGGCTTAGGCTGCCGTAAAGGCTGTCCGGTTTAGTGCAGGCTTAGTACAGCTTTTTGGGCAACTGCATCGAGCGAATGCGCTTGTAGTTGCGCTTGACGGCGGCTGCCTTCTTGCGCTTGCGCTCTGCCGTCGGCTTCTCATAGAACTCGCGTGCGCGCAGGTCGGTCAGCAGGCCGAGTTTTTCGATGGTGCGCTTGAAGCGGCGCAGCGCCACGTCGAAGGGTTCGTTGTCTTTTACGCGAATGGTCGTCATTGATGAGTTGATCCAAAAGGTGCGCCGTTGTTGATCTGATCAGGATCGGGCCGGGCGCGGGTTTGCTAGCAAAGCTCGGGATTATAGCGTGAGGTCGCATGCTGGCGGCGAACCGGATAGTGTTCAATATCAAGGGCAATGACTACCGCCTGGTGGTGGCGGTGGCCTACCGCTTCGCGGCCCTTTACATCAAGTTTGCTGGCACGCACGCACAGTACGACGCCATCGACGCCGCCACCGTGGAGGATCAACCATGAAAAAGCCGGACAGCTACGCCATTCGCCCCATCCGCACCGAGGCCGACTACCGCGCCGCACTGGCACTGGTCGCACCTTGTTTCGACAATGAACCCGAGATCGACAGCGATGCGGGAGCGCATTTCGAGGCCATGCTGACATTGATCGAAGCGTATGAAGCAAAGCACTATCCCATCAGTCCGCCTGACCCGATAGAGGCAATTCTTTTTCGTATGGAGCAGCAAGGCCTGAAACCCAAGGACCTGAAGCCGATGATTGGACAGAGGAGCCGGGTGTACGAAGTACTCAACCGCAAGCGCAAACTGACGATGGCGATGGTGTGGCGGTTGCACCTCGGGCTCGGTATTCCAGCGGAGAGCCTGATTCGTCAGCCGAACTGAACAGCCTCGGCCCGCCGCGCCGCCAGCGCCTGCGCGCACGCAAACCCCGACGCCCAGGCCCACTGAAAGTTGTAGCCGCCGAGCCAGCCGGTGACATCGACGACCTCGCCGATAAAGTACAGGCCCGGCTGCCTCGACTCCATCGTTTGCGACGACAAATCCCGCGTATCGACGCCGCCTGCCGTCACTTCGGCCTTTTTATAGCCCTCCGAGCCGCTGGGCGTAAGCTGCCAGTCGGACAGGCGCTGTGCCAGGCCGAAAAGCGCTTTGTCGGTCGCTTCGCCGATCGGGCGCTGCAGGCCGACGTCCTGACCCACCCAGGCGTCGGCCAGGCGGCTGGGCACCAGGGTGGCGAGTTCGTTGGCGATGCGCTTTTTCGAGGTGGCCTTGGCGCGCAGCAGCAGGGCGGGCAGATCCACGCCCGGCGCCAGGTCGATGCGAATAGCCTGGCCATCTCGCCAAAAGCTGGAAATCTGCAGCACGGCGGGGCCGCTTAGGCCCCGGTGGGTGAACAACAGGTCTTCGGTAAACACCACCGCTTTTTTGCGCTGCTTCGCGCTGGCATCGGGCGCGCCGGTTTCGATCCGCACTGGCAGCGCCAGGCCAGCCAATTGGGCATACGGCGCCCAGGCGTCGCCGTCGAACGTCAGCGGAACCAGCGCGGCTCGGGTCGGGGTCAGGCGCAGGCCGAACTGCGTGGCCAGCCGATAGCCGAAGTCGGTCGCGCCGATTTTCGGGATCGACAGGCCGCCGGTGGCGATCACCACCTGCGGCGCTTCGATCACGCCCCGGTCGCTCTGAATTCGATAGCTGGCTGCGCCCGCCTGCTGTGCGTAAAGCATGCTTTTGATGCCGCAAGGCTGCCAGCGCGTGACCTGGCCGGCGGCGCATTCGGCCAGCAGCATGTCGATCACGTCTTCTGCCGACCGGTCGCAAAAAAGCTGGCCCTTGTGCTTTTCGTGAAAAGAAATGTTGTGGCGCTTGAGCAGTTCGATGAAATCCTGCGGCGTGTAGCGCGACAACGCCGAGCGGCAAAAATTCGGGTTTTCGCTGAGGAACTGCGCCGGCGTGGCGTCACGGTTGGTGAAGTTGCAGCGGCCGCCGCCCGAAATGCGGATTTTTTCAGCCACTTTTTCGCTGTGATCGACCAGCAATACCTTCAAGCCGAGCTGGCCGGCCCGGCCAGCGCAAAACAGCCCGGCGGCGCCCGCGCCAATCACGACCACATCGAATTTATGGGTCAAATTAGCCTTTCACGCAAGCAGCACAGGCGCAGCCAGCTATAAAAAGCGTAGCGATGGGGCTGTCACTGCCTGACAATCACCGGCTGGATCGCAAACACATTGGGGTTTTTCGCTTCGACCGTCACCCGCACCCAGTGAATCAGCGGGCTGCCGAAGGTCTGCAGCCGCGTCAGGTTGGGCAGCAGCCGGGTCGGGCTGTAGAGCGGCTTGTCAACCTTGAAGAAATGCGTATCGCCATGCACCAGCAGCACCTGGCCGGAGAATTTCTCGGTTTCCGCGATGACGCTCGCCAGAAAATTGCGGTAGCCGCTGTAGCGCGGCGCCTGGCTTTCGTCGAGCTCTTCGGTTTCCGGCAGGTCGAAGCCCGGATCGGCCTGGAACACCAGCACCAGGCCGCGCGCTTTTTTCGCTTTGGCCGACCTGAACGCCTGCCGCATCCAGTCGATGTTGGCCGCGTCGCGTTCCAGATATTCGGCGTTGGAAGTGTCGCAGTCGGCGGCGGTGCGTGCGCTTTT
>CAXSGT010000301.1:0-2842 GCA_964236835.1 uncultured Polaromonas sp. | reverse complement strand
GCCGGTCGCGTCCTTCCACAGCTGGCGCGTCGCGTCGGGCAGCGCCTCGCCGGCGCTGACGCAAAGCCGCAACTCCGGCACGCCGTGCAGCTTCGCGAACGCCGCCATCTGCCGGTAAAAAGTCGGCGCGGTGTAGCAGATCGTCGCTCCGGCCTCCTTCAACAGTTTGACCATCGCTTCGGGCGTGTACGGAACCGATGGGTAATACACCGATGCCCCGGCCCACATGGGGAAAATCAGCATGCCGCCCAGGCCGAAGGTAAAAGCCAGCGGCGGCGAGCCCATCACGATGTCGTCGGGTGTCGCCTGCAGCACATGGCGCGGCCAGGCTTCGCAGGCGGCGAGCACATCGCGGTGCGTGTGAACCGCCGCTTTCGGTTTGCCGGTCGTGCCCGAAGTGAACGCCATCAGTGCGATGTCGTCGCCAGAGGTCGGGCAGGGCGTGAAAGCGCCGCCCTTTTGCGCCGACAGCACCGCCAGCGAACCAGGAGCGTTTATCAGGTTGAAAGGAATGACGGCCGGTAGCGCGCCGCCTTGCGACTGGGCGAGCTGCAACTCTTCGAGTAGAGTCGCATCGCACAGCGCCAGCGCCGGCCGGGCTTTGTCGATGATCTCGGCCAGCTCCTTGGCGCGCAGCAGCGGCATCGTCGCGACGGCCACCAGGCCGGCCTGCACCACGCCCAGCCACGCCAGCGCCATGCCGATCGAGTTGCCGCCGCGCAGCAGCACGCGGTTGCCCGGCACGAGCTTGAAGTCTTCGACCAATACCTGCGAAATCCGGTTGACGCGGTCCAGTACGTCGGCATAGCTCAGCGTGATGCGGTCCGAGCGCAGCATGGGACGGTCGGCATGGCCATTTCGCATCGCCCTGGCGAACAAGACTTCGACCAGATTGGATTGCGGCGCTATTTGCAGACCGGGCAACTGCGAATAGTCGAACAGCGGCCACTCGTCGCGCGGCGGCAGCCGTTCATGCGTGAAGCGATCGGTTTGCGCCGAGGCAATAAAAGCTGGGCGGATGGTCATGATTGCAGCGCCGCCCGGCCGATGATCAGTTGCTGGACTTCGGTCGCGCCTTCATAAATGCGCAGCGCGCGGATGTCGCGGTACAGGCTTTCGACCTTGACTCCGACCTTCACGCCGAGCCCGCCGTGCATCTGCAGCGCCATGTCGATGACGCGCTGGGCGTTTTCGGTCGCGGTCATCTTCGCCATCGCCGCCTCGGCCGTGACCCGGACCGGCCGGCCCCGGCGTTCGCCGTCGTCGCGCAGCCAGGCGGCGCGGTAGGTCAGCAGCGCCGCCGCATCGACCCGCGCGGCCATTTCGCCGAGCTTGGCTTGGGTCAGCTGGAAATCCGCCAGCGTCCGGCCGAACATTTTTCGCGATTTGGCATGCCGCACCGCTTCCGCCAGTGCCCGCCGCGCCATGCCGAGCGCGGCGCCGGCCACCGACGCGCGAAAGATATCGAGCGTTTGCATCGCCAACTTGAAGCCGCCGTTCAGGGCGCCGAGCTGCGCGTGGTCATCGAGTCGGCAGTCGGTGAATTTAAGCGTTGCCAGCGGATGCGGCGACATCACGGCAATGTACTCGCTCGTGTCCAGGCCGGAAATGTTGGCGTCGATGATGAAGGCGCTGATGCCGCGCGTTCCGCCATCGGGGTCGGTTTTCGCGAAAGTGACGTAAAAATCGGCGATCCCGCCATTGCTGATCCAGGTCTTGTTGCCGTTGACCGCCCAGCCGCCGGCAGTTCGCGTGGCGAGCGTCGTCATCGCGCCGGCGTCCGATCCGGCGTCGGCTTCGCTCAGCGCAAAGGCGGCGATTTTTGCGCCGCTCGCGACCTGCGGCAAATAAGCCGCCTGCTGCCCAGGCGTTCCGGCCAGCGTGATTGCGCCGCTGCCCAGGCCCTGCATCGCAAAGGCGAAATCGGCCAGCGGCGAATGAAACGCCAGCGTCTCGCGCACGATCACCAGCGCGCGCGAGTCGAGTTTCTCCAGCGCGCCGCCAAATGCGCCATCCGGACCGGCGGGTACGCAATAGCGCAGCCAACCGTGGTCGCCGAGCAGTTTCACCCACTCGCGGCAGGCCCGCCGGTCGTCGCTTTCGTCGATGTGCTGGCCGGGAATCCAACCGGCCAGCCGCTCGCCCAGCTCGCGATGCGCATCGTCGAAAAAGGGCAGCGTTAGATGGCTGGTAGGCGGTTTCATACGGGTTCAATCGCCCTGGAAGACGGGTTTGCGCTTGGCGGCAAAAGCCTCGTAAGCCCGGCCGAAATCCTGCGTCCGCATGCAGATCGCCTGCGCCTGCGCTTCGGCCTCGATCGCCTGGTCGAGCGTCATCGCCCATTCCTGGTGCAGCATGGTTTTGGTCATGCCGTGGGCGAAAGTCGGGCCACCAGCGAGTTCGTGCGCCAGTTTTTGCGCCGCGTCCAGCAGCGCTTCGGGCTCATGCAGCGCGTTGAAAAACCCCCAGGCCAGGCCTTCGTCGGCGCTCATGGCGCGGCCAGTGAACAGCAGCTCCGAGGCACGCCCCTGGCCGATCAGCCGTGGCAGCAGCGCGCACGCGCCCATGTCAGCGCCGGCCAGGCCAACGCGGGTAAATAAAAAGGCCGTTTTGGCCTGCGCGGTGCCGAGGCGCAGGTCGGCGGCCAGCGCGAGCATCGCGCCGGCGCCGGCGCAGATGCCGTCGATCGCCGCGACGATGGGCTGCGGGCAAAGCCGCATCGACTTGACCAAATCGCCGGTCATGCGGGTGAATTCGAGCAGTTCGGGCATGCTCATTTGCGTCAGCGGGCCGATGATTTCATGGACGTCGCCGCCCGAGCAGAAATTTCCCCCGGCGCCGG
>CAXSGT010000300.1:0-2871 GCA_964236835.1 uncultured Polaromonas sp. | reverse complement strand
GCGCCACAGCACGAATCAGACGCCGGTCGTGCCGGCGGCGCGCACCCGCTACTTGGCCGAGATCGCCGACACCGTGCGCGGCTACAAGCAGCGCGCCGGCGAACAAGCGACGCTGGCCCGCGAAATCCAGCAGCTGCGCGCCGCCGCTAGGATGCTCGCGGTCGGCAAACCCGATCGCGCGCAGGCGTCGGAAGCGGCCATCGACTTGGCCTCGCAGCGCGAGCAAATTCAGCATCCTTCGGCCAAAAAGCTGCTCGCTCAATGGCCAGAAATGCAGCAAGCCTATGCCGGCGACGAATACGTCGTAAAAATTCGCGACCAGGAAATCCGCACCGCGCTGACGACCAAATCGCTCTCGGGAACGACGGTGCGCAAGGTCTGCCTGCCCAAGTACGAAGACCACGGGGAAATCCTGCAATGGCTGATGCTCGACAACGTGCCAGGCAGCTACCCCTACACCGCCGGCACCTTCGCCTTCAAGCGCGAGGGCGAGGACCCGACGCGCATGTTCGCCGGCGAGGGCGACGCGTTTCGCACCAACACGCGCTTCAAGCTGCTGAGCGCGGGCATGCCGGCCAAACGACTGTCCACCGCCTTCGACTCGGTCACGCTCTACGGCTGCGACCCCGACCCGCGCCCCGACATCTACGGCAAGGTCGGCAACGCGGGCGTGTCGATCGCGACGCTCGACGACATGAAGGTGCTGTACGGCGGCTTCGATCTGTGCAGCCCGGCGACCAGCGTCAGCGTGACGATCAACGGCCCGGCGCCGACGATTCTGGCGATGTTCATGAACACCGCCATCGACCAGAACCTGGACAAGTTCAAGCTTGACAACGGCCGCGATCCTACGGACACGGAAACGCTGAAAATCCGCGAATGGGTGCAGGCCAACGTGCGCGGCACGGTGCAGGCCGACATCCTGAAGGAAGACCAGGGGCAAAACACCTGCATCTTTTCCACCGAGTTCAGCCTGAAGGTGATGGGCGACATCGCCGAGTATTTCGTGCAGCACAACGTTCGCAACTTCTACAGTGTCAGCATCAGCGGCTACCACATCGCCGAGGCTGGCGCGAATCCGATCAGCCAGCTCGCCTTTACGCTGTCGAACGGTTTTACCTTTGTCGAAGCGTACCTGGCGCGCGGCATGCACATCGACGACTTCGCGCCCAACCTGAGCTTTTTCTTCAGCAATGGCATGGACCCGGAATACACCGTGATGGGCCGGGTGGCGCGGCGCATCTGGGCGGTGGCGATGAAGGAAAAATACGGCGCGAACGAGCGCTCGCAGAAGCTGAAGTACCACATCCAGACCTCGGGGCGCAGCCTGCACGCGCAGGAAATCCAGTTCAACGACATCCGCACCACGCTGCAGGCCCTGACAGCGATTTATGACAACTGCAATTCGCTGCACACCAACGCGTTCGACGAGGCGATTACCACGCCGACCGAGGACAGCGTGCGCCGGGCGATGGCGATCCAGCTCATCATCAACCGTGAATGGGGACTGGCGAAGAATGAAAACCCGTCGCAAGGCGCGTTCATCATCGAGGAGCTTACCGAGCTGGTCGAAGAAGCCGTGCTGAGCGAGTTTGCCGCCATCGCCGACCGCGGCGGCGTGCTCGGCGCGATGGAGACCGGCTACCAGCGCGGCCGCATCCAGGACGAGTCGATGCACTATGAAATGCTGAAACACACTGGCGAGCTGCCGATCATCGGCGTCAACACCTTTCGCAATCCGCACGGCGACGCTGTGCAGGACAAGCTCGAGCTGGCGCGTTCGACCGACGAAGAAAAGCAGAGCCAGTTAAATCGGCTGAAAGGCTTTCATGCCTGCCATGCCGAAGAATCGCCCGCCATGCTCAAGCGGCTGCGGCAGGCGGTGATTGAAAGCAGGAATGTGTTCGAGGTGCTGATGGACGCGGTTCGGGTTTGCTCGCTCGGGCAGATTACCAATGCGCTGTTCGAGGTCGGCGGGCAGTACCGGCGGAATATGTAGGCAGATTGATGCTCCCTACGCCTGATATCAATACTTGACTTGAATATCTTGCGCACACATAATACGTGTCAATTGGAGTCAATTCGTGAATATTACTCTTTCAATAGATGAACAAGTCGCTCAACGCGCCCGCGAAACTGCGCAAAAGATGGGAAAAAGTTTGAATCAGGTAGTGCGCGATTATCTGGAGCAACTTGCTGGAAGCAGTCGTCGCGGCGAACATTGGGCGCAGTTTGAAGCGCGTTGTCTACGCTCGCCCGCCAGCCTTGACGGCTGGCGCTTCAACCGCGATGAAGCCAACGAACGTTGAGCATCGCGTGGCAAGCCGCGGCTTTATCGATACGAACATTCTTGTTTACGCCGAAGCCAGTGATGAGCCGGCAAAGCGCCAGGCCGCGTTGGCTTTGCTGAAACGACTTTATGAAAATGCGACTGGCGTTTTGTCCACGCAAGTGTTGCAGGAATATTGCAACGTCGCCCTGAAGAAGCTCAAAATGTCACCGGCGCACATCCGTACGCAGCTCGATTTCTACGAGCAGTTCGAGGTGGTTCAAATTACCCCCGCGTTGATCCGGGCCGGACTTGATCTGCACCAAACCCGAAGCGTCTCGTTCTACGACGCAATCATTCTGGCCAGCGCCGAGACAGCCGGTTGCATTGAGTTGTTTAGCGAGGACTTCAATACCGGCGAAACCATTGCAAGCGTCCGAATTGTCAATCCGTTTGCCTGATAAATCTTCATGCGAAGGCAACGCGAATCTGTCTTGTCAAGAAGCCGCCCCACAGCGGGTGGCAAGGCAGATCGCCAATCCTTTAGCCGCCCTGGTGCGGCCGCTTGCCCGGATTTTTCTTGCTGCGGGTGTGCGAGCCCC
>CAXSGT010000299.1:0-2886 GCA_964236835.1 uncultured Polaromonas sp. | reverse complement strand
CTCCTTCTGCTTACGCAGTTTTTAGTGTGTTGCATCGACCGGTTGAATCCGCCGTCTGGAGCTGACCTCTGGCGGTTTTCCTCGAATATCAACAACTGCCCGTTAGCCGAAATTCAAACCGAGACACCACCGCTTGCCGTCAAGCCTTGATTTCTTTGGCCGTAATCTGGAACTTGAAGTCGTCAGGCGCGTAGGGATCGAAGCGGCCGCCTGCGTTCTCGGCCATGGGGTACATGAAGAAACCGAGCTTTTCATTTTTCGAGTTCGGCAGGGCGATGTCGTGCGCCGTGTTGTACGCCATCCAGTTGCCTTCCCAGCCGCCGAACAGCGCCTTGTTGACCGGCGCGACGACTGGGTTGGCCGTGTCCTTGATCCAGTCGGCGGTTTCCAGCCGCATCACCTTGGCGACATCGGCCGGGTCCATCGCCACCCAGCCGTAGCCCTTCAGATAAGCCTCCGAGCGGCAGTGCTGCGAGGCTTTGAGGCTCGCCGGGTTGCCCGACAGCTCCTTGTAGCCGAACGCCGACGGCACGAGGCGGATGCCGTACACGTCGCGCGCCGGAACGCCCACCGAGCGGCACAGGCCGACGAACAGCGCGTTCAGGTCTGCGCACTTGCCGCCCAGGTTGCCGGTTTCGAGCATCGACTGGATGTCGCCGACGCCGCAGCCGCGCACTTTCGGCTCGCGGTAGGTGTTGGCGACGATCCAGTCGTAGATCTGCCGGGTTTTTTCGATGTCGGTCTGCGCGCCCCGCGTCGCCGCCAGAGCGGTTTTGCGAACGATGCCGTCGGTCGGAATCAGCGCCGTGGCGCGAGTGTAGTAGCGCAGCGTGTCGGCGTCCTCGGCGCTGGCGGTTTTTTGCGACCAGTCGAGCCGGCGGTCCTGCGTCATGACGCGGCTGGTTAGCTCGACGAAGGGCAGTGGCTCGCCGGCTGCGAATTCGACATACAGCATCTTGGCGCCGTCCCGGCCGTCCTGCGTCAGCCTGGACGCGCCGTTGCTGGAAAAGCCGTTGTCCAGCGAACGCTGGTAGTCGCTGTTGACCGATGGAATCGGCAGCCACACGCGCGTCGCGCCGTCGGGCTTGGCGATATCGACGCGCGTCGTCACGTCGAAGGTGCGCCAGTTGCCGCTTTGCGGCGCGAAGTTGGCGCGCGGCGCGGGCGCGGCCGGCTGGGCGAAGCTGAGCGCGGGCAGTGCGGCGGCCATGGCGGCGGCCGCGGTGTTTTTCAGAAAGCCGCGGCGCAAGGAGGGGGTTGCGGGTGTCATAGGTGAACTCCGGATGGGAATGGATGGAAAGGGTGACGTGCACCGGCGCAGGTAAAGATGCGCCGGGAAGTCGAGCCATGCCGGAAATCTTGGTGAAAAGGCCGCCGGCGGTGACAGCCCTGGATTATCGCCACTGCCGTTAACGCTCGGGGGCGCAGGGGATTCAGACCGGCTGGGCCGGCTTCTGGGACTTGAGAAACAGGCTGTCGATCAGCTTTTCGGCCGCCTGGCCGTTCCAGTCCAGCTCGCCTCGCACCCGGTGCCGCGGCTGGCCACGGCTGTCGATCGTCAATGTCGTCGGAAAGACCTTCACGCCCCAGCGCTGCGCGAGCTGGCCGTCGATGTCGAGCAGCACCGGCAGCGTCAAGCCGGTGCTTTTGACGAAGCGCAGCGCTTGCGTGGGCTTTTCCTTGAAATTGATCGCCAGCACCAGCAGCTTTTCAAGGCCATGCCGGTCGGCAAGCTGCTGCAGTGCCGGCATTTCCGCCCGACACGGCTCGCACCAGGTGGCCCAGAAATTAAGCAGCACCGCGCGGCCTGCGAAATCGGCCGGCCGCCACGTCTTGCCCTCCAGATCGGTCAGGTTGAACCCTGGCAGCGGCCCGGCCCAGGTGTCGATCGAATACGCCGGGGGCTCCCGGCTCTGCGCGCCGGCTGGCGCAACCCTTGCGAAACCGGCTGCGCCAGCAACGCTTCGCAGGAAACGGCGGCGGCTGGAGATCAAGGCTTTGCCGGCTGCATGCGCTTTGCCAGCCGGCCGACGGTTTCGTATTCGCGCTCGATTTCCGCGGAAAGCCCCGCCGCGGGCGTCCATTCCTGAACGATGCCCAGCGGCAGCAGCCGGGCCGCGACCGCCGGGTTGCTGGCGGCCTGCTCGAGGGCGGCAATCAGCGCCTGCGTCACCTCTGCGGCCACGCCGACGGGAGCGAAAAAAGCCATCCAGAGGCCCAGGATTTCCTGCCGAAAGCCCAGCCGGCCAAGCGTAGGCACATCGGGAAACTCCGGCGAGCGGCTGGAAATCGCGATGGCTTTGAGCGCGCCACTTTTGATGTGCGCGCTGACCGCCCCGAGCGCAACGATCACGCCGTCGATCTGGCTTCCAAGCGCGTCGGTCACGGCGGGCGCCGCGCCTTTGTAGGGCACCGAAGTAATGTCCGAGCCGGTCAGCGAGTTGATCAGCTGCACGCTCACATCGCCCGCCGACCCCGGGCCGGCGTTGCCGAGCTTCACGCCGCCGGGCGTTTTTTTCGCTTGCGCGATCAAGCCCGCGAAGCTGTTGAACGGTGCCGAGCGGGGAACCACCAGCACCGAGGGCGTGCGGGTTGACAGGCCAAGCGGCGTGAGGTCCTTGAGCGGGTCGTAGCTGGTGGCCTGCGGGTCGAGTGCGCGGCGGATCGTCAGCGGGCTGTTCTGGGTAAAAAGCAGCGTGTAGCCGTCCTTGCGTGCAGACATGACGCTCTGTACGCCGATCGCACCCGAGGCGCCGGGCCGATTGGTCACGATGACCACCACTCCCAGCTGGCGCGCCAGCTCGTCGGCCATGGCGCGCCCGGCGGTGTCCGACGCATCGCCTGCGGCCAGCGGCACGACCAGCGTGACCGGCGCGCGGGGATAGC
>CAXSGT010000298.1:0-2989 GCA_964236835.1 uncultured Polaromonas sp. | reverse complement strand
GTGTGAAGCTCATCGGCGCGACCGCGCACTACGTCACCGCCGAGCTCGACGAAGGCCCGATCATCGAGCAGGACGTGGCGCGCGCCGACCACGGCAAGACCGTCGAAGACCTCGCCGCCATGGGCCGCGACACCGAAAGCCAGGTCCTGGCGCGCGCGGTGAAATGGCACAGCGAGCACCGGGTGTTGCTCAATGGCCATAAAACCGTGATATTCAAATGAGCCCCCACGGTCGCTCACTGCGTGTAGCTCCCTGCCCCCCGAGGGGGCCGCTGCGCCTGCGGCCCCTGCTTGCGAAATACCAGCCCAACTCATCACTGATGGTGCGTAAATGGTTGTCCCAAGAATAGCCTCTACAGCGCGCATCCCGCCGATTCAGTGCCTCTTGACTTCGAGGCGATGGCTCGGCTGCGCAGCGTGACCCAACCGGCCGAGGAGCTGTGCGTGACGTCGAGCGCCATCAGCCACCGCGTCAAGCAGTTCGAACAGATCATCGGCATCAAGCTCTTTGGTCGCGCCGATTTTTCACTGACGGCCGAGGGCAGCGAATAACTGGCGCATGTGCGCGAAGGGCTGGCGACGCTGCAGAAATTTCCTGGTGGCGCCGGGCAAGCGCCGGCTGCGCCTGGCGGTTACGCCGACCTTTGCGCGCTCGATTTTGATTCCGCGCCAACGACATCGGCCTGATGTGCGACGGCGCCGCGGCCGGCATGGGAATCGCCCTGGTGCGCCTGAAGCTGGGCGCACCCTAGCTGGAAAACGGCTCGCTGGTGCGCCTGGGGCACAACGCCGTCTTCGGCCGCAACGTCGCCAGCCCACACCCCCACTACCTGTGCTGGCGCACCGGCACCATGGACCGCTGGGAATGCGTGGCGTTTGCGGACTGGCTACGCAAGAGTCTGGTTTAGATTTGTCGTTCGGGTGCAGTCGGAGTGATTACAATGATTGCATTGCAATCACTTCTGGCCCACAAATGAGCAGCATCACCGTTCGAAACCTTGATGAAGCTGTCAAAAACAGCTTGCGTATCCGTGCGGCCCGCCATGGCTGGTCAATGGAACAGGAAGTGCGCCAGATCCTTCAGCAAACCGTTGCGCTCGAACCAACGCAAACTATCAGTTTTGCCGAGCGAATCAACAAGCGGTTTGCGGGTCTGGATGCCGAATCCCTGGCTTTGCCGGCACGCCAGCCCGCACGCATGCCGCCCGGTTTCGACACGCCGTGAGCAACGGTTTTTTGCTTGATACGAATGTGCTTTCGGAGCTGATGCGCGAGCATCCCGACGTAAGCGTGCTCGGCTGGTTTGGACAAAACAAGCCCGCCGCCATGAGCGTCAGTGCCGTGACGCAGGCCGAAATCCTCACAGGCATCGCCTTGCTGCCAGCAGGCAAACGTCGTGCGGCACTGGCAATGGCCGCCGAGCAGATGTTCGAGCGGGACTTTGCCGAGCGCTGCCTCGCGTTTGACGCGGTGGCCGCCAAAAACTACGCGCTGATCGTGGCGGACCGAACCCGTCGGGGGCTGCCGGTCTCGACAGAAGACGCGCAAATTGCAGCCATCGCCCTGGCCGCCGGGCTGACCGTGGTTACACGCAACACGAAAGACTTTGAAACCATCGACGGATTGACGCTGGCGAATCCGTGGTCGGGCGCATAGCGCAGGCAAGCAAAAATTAGGTCATTTTTTGAGCATTCAGCGCATACGCAGCAAGGACAAACAGCTATCAATACCGTAGCAATCAAACTTCCGGCACTTCGGCGAACAGCTGCGCCACGCTGAGTTCCAGCGCCACGCTGGCCAGCAAGACCGCCTCGCCACGGCCAAATGGATGTAGCACCCACAGCCCGTCTTCACGCTTGCGAAAGCAGTCGGTGCTGCGCGTGTCCAGGTCGATCACCACATATTCTTCCAGGCTTGCCAGGCTGCGGTAGTGGCTGAATTTCAGCCCCCGGTCGTAGGCGGCAGTGCTGGACGAAAGCACTTCGGCGATCAGTTTCGGCTCGGTCTTGACCAGCGGGCTGGCCGCGTCGAGCGCGCCGCAGGTCACCAGCACATCGGGATAAAAATAGCTGTTGGCGGCGGCAACGTGCAGCCGCATGTCGCTCATGTAGGTGCGGCACGCGCTGCCGGCGAGGTGCTGGCGTAGCGCAAAGGCCAGATTCATGGCCACTGTCACATGCCGGTCCTCGGCGCCGGCCATGGCGAACACTTCGCCATCGATGTATTCATGGCGCTCGGGCTGCGCCGCCTCCCACGCCAGGTAGTCGGCGGCGGGAAAAACGGTTGCTTGTTCAGCGTGTCCCATGGCAATGACCTTTGGCGTGAATCGGTAGTTGATTCTGTCAGGATAACGACGGCCGCGTTGCGGCCTTGCCCGATCAGAGCTTGGGAATGCGCAGCGTCTTGCTGATCATCAGGCTGCCCGACAGCACGAACAGCAGCGCCAGCGGGTGCAGCAGCCACGGCCCGAGGGCGATTACGCCGCCATACAGGCCGCCGCCGACCCGCCCCTGCCAGGCCGCGAACGCCAGCAGCGCGGTCAGCAGCACGCTGGTCGGAATCGGCGTGCCCTCGAAATAGCGCACCTTGCCGCTGTCGGCCGACAGCGACTCGGCCGTCACGTTGTAGCGCGCCAGCCGGCTGACGCCGCAGCAGACGAAATAGATCAGCGCCAGCGCGTCCCAGCCGCCCTGCATGCCCGCCGCGTACGCGAGCGCCGCCGGCGCGACGCCGAACGAGATGACATCGGCCAGCGAATCGAGCTCGCGCCCCAGCGCCGAATGCTGGTGCCGCGCCCGCGCGATCTTGCCGTCGAGCACATCGAAGACAAATGCGGCCGGCGCCAGCGCGGCGGCCGCGAAAAAGTGAAACGGCAGCTGCGTGCGCAGGTACAGCATGGCGAACAGCACGCCGCCGACGCCGCAGGCGGCATTGCCGAGCGTGAAAAAGTCGGCAAGGTGGAAGTCGCGCAGCATTGAGAAATGGCGGGG
>CAXSGT010000297.1:0-3005 GCA_964236835.1 uncultured Polaromonas sp. | reverse complement strand
AGTCGCGCACCGACGAGACTTCCGGGTTCGTCACCACCAGCGCCTCGTCGGCGAAATGCATTGCCATCAGCGCGCCGGTCTCGATGCCGGCGGGCGAGTCGCAAATGATGTATTCAAAACCCATCGCCGCCAAGTCTTCGAGGATTTTCTTCACGCCGTCGAGCGTCAGCGCGTCCTTGTCGCGGGTTTGCGACGCGGCCAGCACATACAGGTCGGGGCACTGCTTGTCCTTGATGAGCGCCTGGTTCAGCGTCGCTTCGCCCTGGATGACATTGATCAGGTCATAGACCACGCGCCGCTCGCAACCCATGATGAGGTCCAGGTTGCGCAGGCCGACGTCGAAGTCGATCACCGCGGTTTTGTGGCCGCGCAGCGCCAGCCCGGTGGCGAAGCTGGCGCTGGTGGTGGTCTTGCCCACACCGCCCTTGCCGGAGGTGACCACGATGATTTTTGCCATTCGAAGAATTCCTTTTGAAATCGTTGGAGGTGTATATGGGGCGGTCGGTTCTCAGCGGGCGGCAAGTGCGCGAATCATGCCGCAAAGCGCAACAGGCCCTGTAAGTGGATGTGCCGGGCCGCTCCAAGGCGGGGCGAGCCCCTTTGAGGACAGCGCACTACGCGAAGCGACAAGCGTGGAAGCGACAGTGCCCGGCCAGCCAGGGCCGCGGAACCGGCTAAGCCGGGCCGCAGGCACAGCGGCCCCCTCAGGGAGCAGCGCAGTACGCAAAGCGACAAGCGTGGGGGCGACAGTTCCCGGCCAGCCAGGGCCGCGGAACCGGCTAAGCCGGGCCGCAGGCGCAGCGGCCCCCTCAGGGAGCAGCGCAGTACGCAAAGCGACAAGCGTGGGGGCGCCACCTCCCCACCAGCCAGGGCCGCGGAACCGGCTAAGCCGGGCCGCAGGCGCAGCGGCCCCCTCGGGGGGCAGCGCACTACGCGAAGCGAGAAGCGTGGGGGCCACATCACTCCACCGCGCTCATCACCAGCTTGTCGCCGTCCGGGCCGGGCACCAGCCGCACCTGCGCCGGCCGGCCCGCCACGTCGGGCGGCAGCGGATTTTCACTGGTGCGGTAGATGCCGGCGATCGACAGCAGCTCGGCTTCGAGCGCGAGCGCGAAAATACGCGCGTCGGCATTGCCGCGCGCGCCGGCAATCGCCTTGCCGCGCAGCGGCGCATAGACATGGATGTGGCCGTCGGCAATCACCTCGGCGCCGGCGTTCACGATCGCCAGCACCACCAAATCGCGCCCGCGGGCATAAATCTGCTGGCCCGAACGCAGCGGCTTGTCGATCACCAAAGCGCCCAGCGGCGGCGCATGCGCCAGCACCGGCTGCGGCGCCGACGACGCCTCGGCGACCTGCGCGGGCTGCTGTGGCCGGGGCGTTGTCAGGTGGGCATCGGGCGCGGCCAGCAAACCGGCTTGCCGCGCGGCGGCCATTTGTCCGGGACCGCCGCCCTTGACGGCGATCGGCGCCAGCCGGTAGCTCGCCAGCAGGCCGATCAGCGCCGGGTAATCGATCTCGATCTCGGCCTCGCCGCCGGGCGCCGCGCCCTGCAGCGGCGACAAATCGATCACCAGTGCGTCATTGTCGAAAAAGTCTGGAATGTCGCCAAAGCGCAGCGCCAGCTCGCGCGCCAACGCCGCCAGGTCGCCCGACTTGAGCAGCAGCGCGACCAGCGGCAGGTTGGCGCTCTTGATCTCGAAGGTCGAAGGCAAGGCGGCGGTCATGGCCGATGCCGGGTTGCGAGATTAAAAATGGCGGCCGTGGGCCAACCCATCGTGCCGGTGCCGACGTCCGGACCCGCCCCAGGCATTGAATGCATGCAACTTGCGCCCATTTGTAAACATTCATTCAAAACAAAAGCGGCCATTATCCTGGAACTCGATGAGTCTTTTTGCGCTTTTCGGGCTTAGCGTCCTGCTTCACGCCTATATCGGCATTCGCCTGGCGCTAGGCTTGGCGACATTTGCGGCGGGCGACTTTCTCCTCGTGGCGGTTTTAACGCTCAGCGCTTTGACAATGCCGCTGGGCTTGACCGCCCGCCGCATCGCCAGGCCGCCGCTGGCCGATGCGCTCGCCTGGGCCGGCCTGCTGTGCATGGGGCTGTTTTCGTCGCTGCTGGTGTTGACGCTGGCGCGCGATGCGCTGCTGGCCCTGCTGTGGCTGGCGAGCCTGTTGGCGCCGGATCCGCCGGCGCTGGCGCGTTGGCGCGGCGCCTCGGCGCAGGCGGTGCCGCTGCTTGCCGGGCTGGTGACGCTGATCGGCTTTGTCAACGCCAGGCGCACCGCCGCGGTGGTGCGCGTCGATGTTCCCATCGAGGCGCTGCCGCCGGCGTGGCAAGGCTTCAGCATCGCGCAGATCAGCGATGTCCATGTCGGCCCGACGATCAAGCGGCGTTACCTGGAGCGCATCGTCGAGAAGGTCAACGCCCTGGACGCCGACATGGTCGCCATCACCGGCGATCTGGTCGATGGCGGCGTCAAAGAGCTGGCCGGGCAGGTCGCGCCGCTGGCCGGTTTGCGCTCGCGGCGGGGGACATTCTTCGTCACCGGCAACCACGAGTACTACTCGGGCGCGAATGCCTGGATCGCCGAATTGCGGCGGCTGGGGCTGACGGTGCTACTTAACGACCATGTGGTGTTCGAGCCGCCCGTCGGCAAGCCGCTGGTGCTCGCCGGTGTGACCGATTTCAGCGCCGGCGGGTACGACCCTGCTCATCGCAGCGACCCGGCTGCGGCCCTGCGCGGCGCGCCGTCCGATGCAGCGGCTCGCGTGCTGCTGGCTCACCAGCCGCGCAGCGCGGCGGCGGCAGCGAAAGCGGGCTTCGACCTGCAGCTGTCGGGCCACACGCATGGGGGACAGTTTTACCCCTGGAACCTGTTAGTGCGCTTGCAGCAGCCGTTCACGGCGGGTTTGCGGAAATGGGAAAGGCTGTGGGTCTATACCAGCCGCGGCACCGGCTATTGGGGTCCGCCGATTCGTTTCGGCGCGCCGTCGGAAATCAC
>CAXSGT010000296.1:0-3022 GCA_964236835.1 uncultured Polaromonas sp. | reverse complement strand
GCGGCGAACCAGCCCATTTGAAAGCGCTCGGCCAAAGCGCCCAGCAGCGTCCGCCGGCTGGCGACGCCACGCAGTCCGGGCAATCGCCCCAGCCGGGCCAGCCAGCGCGCGCGCGCCGCCTTCGCCGATTCGGGCAAATCCTCCTGGCACAAATAACGCACCCGCCAGCCTCTTTGCTGCAGCGACTGCACGATGGGCAGAAGGCTGCGTCCCAAACCGTAGCGGCGGTCGCCCGAGAATTCGCGCGTGACCATCAGCACATTGCACGCCGACGACTTGATTTTCATCCCGCAAGCGCTCGCAGCGTTGCCGCCGCGGCGTTGCCCGGAAACTTGCACAGCGGTAAGGCTTGGAGCGCCAGAGAGAATTTCACTCTTATCTGCCGCATCAGCGAAAGTTGGTATCGCCGGCCATGAGCCACCAATGGCCGCGGATTTCCTCGGCCGCGGGCCCGGGCGACCAGATGTTGGCTGGAATCGCCAGGTCCAGCGGGCTTTGTCGCGCGCCTTTCGGGGCCAGCGAATCGGCATGGCTGGCGCTGATCCAGGCAAACACTTCCGCTCGACCCAGCCTGCCGGCAAAGCGCCGCCCGACATCGAGCAGCTCTTGAAATCGATCTGGCGGCGCGACGAAATCGACCAGTTCCAGGCCCTTTTCCCCCTTATGCTGGTCGCGCAGCACGACGACACCCACGGCCGCGCCGCTGAAACGGCGACGCACCAGCAGCACCGAGTAAGGCCGCAGCGGATGCTCTAGATAGCGGCCACGCACAAAGGCCCAGTCGCGCACGCCGACGATGCTGCCTTGAAGCGACCGCTTCATCTCCAGCCAGAGCCCGTCCACGACAGCGGCATTCGTTTGCGCAAGCGGCCGCGCGAACACACCCGGGCTTGGCAAACCCGGCAGCGCCGGCCAGCGCAGCTCGGTCATCGAATCGACCTGCGCATACAAACCCATTGGCTCGAGCTGCGAAAGCCGACCGCCCTGAACAAAACCAAAGTCCAGCAGGCATTCCTTGCCATCGCCAATCCGCTGCTCTGCAAGCGTCGCGGCGGCCATTTGAAAGGGACCCGGGTTCGCCAGGGCATCTTCTTCCAATGGGTTTACCACGGAATCGACGACTTGCAGCGCCATGGCCACCTGGCCAAAATAGCTGATGGCACGAGGGGCGCCGCCGCAAAAAGCCACCAGTTCCCCGCCGCGCCAGGCTCCCACGCCCAGGCGGTCGGCGGCGCGGTAGTTCCACTCCGATAACGCAGCCGGGAAAACTTCGCCGGACAACGCCTTGAGCAATTCATGCAAGCTGGCGCGCTGCTCATGGCGCACCCAGTCCAGGCGCCAGCGGGGCGGCGGCCGCCTGACCCATTCGCCGCGACCGTTGCGCGCCAGGCCAAGGCGCAGGGCAAGCGCGGGATGCCGCGCCGCGACCGCGCCCTGCGCATCGGTCAAGGCGCCGGCTTCGCCCAGGCCGGCCAAAGCGCCATTGAGCACGTCCAGCGGATCGGCGCTGAGCGCGGGCGCGGCGGGCTCGGAAACAGCGCCTGCCGCGTTCTCGGCGCCGGCCGCGCCATGCCAGCGATGCGCCAGCGACACCATGCCCTGCTCGAGCGAGCGCTGGCTGAAATGCAGCGTCGCCACGTTGGCGGCGGTGTCATAGACATGGATGCCGTCCTCGCTGAGCAGATACGCCCAGACGAAATATTCGCCCTTTAATAGCGGAATGTTTGGAAATTCGATGGTGGCCGTGCCGCGTCCCGATTCGTCGCGCGCGAGCGCCAGGCTATCGGCATGGGTGCTGCTGCTGGCCAGGATGCGCCCGTCCGGGCCATTGAGCGTCACGGCGGCGACCGGCGACGCCAGCGCGGGGTCGGAGGCGAAGCCGACGCTGACGCCGAGCGTCTGCATTCCGCTTTGCACTTCCAGCGAAGTGCCCACGGCGTCATCGACCCGGGTCCGGACGGCCAGGATGCGCGCATGGCCTTGCGGCGAGACATGAACCCTGGATACGGTGCTGGTCTGGACCGCGTCGCGGTCCAGAAACGCCTGGTAGCGCGCGATCACCGCCGCGGGGTTTCCCATTTGCTCGACCGCGCCCTTTTCAAGCCATATGGCGCGGCTGCACAGCGCCTCGATCTGGTACATCGAATGCGAGCAGAAAAGAATCGTCGCACCCTTGTCCCGCAGGGTCATGATGCGGTCGAACGACTTGCGCGCGAAGGCGCCGTCGCCGACCGACAACGCTTCATCGATAATCAAAATATCGGGATCGACGCTGGTGGCGATGGAAAAAGCCAGCCGGACATACATGCCGCTGGAAAAGGTTTTGACCGGCTGCCCGATGAAGTCGCCAATGCCCGAGAAATCGACAATCGCGTCGTAGCGTTCGTCGATCTCGGCCTTGCTCAGGCCCAGGATCGACGCATTGAGATAAATGTTCTCTCGCCCGGTGAAATCCGGGTTGAAGCCGGCGCCGAGCTCGAGCAGCGCCGCGATCCGGCCCTGAACCGCAACCTGGCCGGCCGAAGGCGTCAGGGTTCCGCAAATCAGTTGCAAAAGCGTCGATTTGCCGGCGCCGTTGCGCCCGACCAGGCCGAGGACTTCGCCTTTTTGCAGCTCGAAGCTGACCTCTTGCAGCGCGACGAACTCGCGGTAGTGGCGCCTGCCCGCGCGCGCCGCCATCTGTTTGAGGCGGTCGATCGGCTTGTCGTAAAGCTGAAATGTCTTGCCCAGTCGCCGCGCCTGAATCGCCGGGCTGGCCGGGCTAGAGGACATCGGCGAATCCGCTGCGGGTCGACTGGAAAAAAGCCGCTCCCGCCGCGGCGAATGCGCCGGCGAGCGCCGCATAGAGCGCCAGCTCATCCCAGGCTGGCCATAGCCCTTGCAGCAGCACCCGCCGCACCTGCTCGATGATGAGCGTCAGCGGGTTCAGCCGCATCCAGAATTGCCAGCCAGCGTCCAGCGTCGTCAATGAATAGAACACGGGCGACATGAACATGCTCAGGCTGACGGCCATCGCCATGAC
>CAXSGT010000295.1:0-3026 GCA_964236835.1 uncultured Polaromonas sp. | reverse complement strand
GAAAAAAGCTTCGTCGACATGCACGGCGACTCGTGCATCATTCCGCCCAACAGCTTCGCGCTGGCGCGAACGCTCGAATACTTTCGCATTCCGCGCAACGTGCTGACGATCTGCCTGGGCAAAAGCACCTACGCACGCTGCGGCATCATCGTCAACGTCACGCCGTTCGAGCCCGAATGGGAGGGCTATGTGACGCTGGAATTTTCCAACACCACGCCGCTGCCGGCGAAGATCTACGCCGGCGAAGGTTGCGCGCAGGTACTGTTTTTCGAGAGCGACAAGGACGATGTCTGCGAGACCAGTTACAAGGACCGCGGCGGCAAGTACCAGGGGCAAAGCGGCGTGACATTGCCGATGGCCTGATCCGGCGCCACTGGAAAATGGCAAGCGCTCGATTCCCCGGCCTGGGCGCGTTCCTGCGGGCGCGGCTGTCGCGCGAAGGCTATCTGGGGCTGCACCTGACGGTCGGCGCGCTGGTCTTGATCGTTTTGGCGCTGTTGTTCGGCCTGATCGCCGAGGACGTCGCAACGGCCGATAGGATCACCGTGCTGGATGTCCAGGTCGCGCAATGGTTCCATTCGCGCGCGACGCCGCCGGTGACCAGGGTGACGCTGCTTTTCACCCAGTTGCACAGCACGCTGGGAATCACCGTGCTTTCGTCGCTGCTGGCGCTTTACTGGGTGCGAGCCAAGGCCTGGGACTGGCTGCTAACGCTGGTGTTGACGGTGCCGCTCGGCATGCTGCTCAACGTCGCCCTGAAAAATATCTTCCAGCGGGTGCGGCCGGCCTTCGATGTGCCGCTCTTGAGCCTGAGCACCTACAGTTTTCCCAGCGGCCACGCCGCCGCCGCAACGCTTTTTTACGGCGTCCTGGCGGCTTGGCTCGTCAGCCGGGCGGCCGCATGGCGACAGCGCGCCATCATTGTTCTGGCGGCCGCCGCGATGGTCGCGCTGGTGGGCTTAAGCCGCATCTACCTGGGTGTTCACTACCTGAGCGACGTGCTGGCGGCGGTGGCGGCCAGCGGCTGCTGGCTGGCGTTCAGCCTGACCGCCGTCGATACCTCGCGCAGGCGCGGGCGTTTGCAACAGATGAAAGCGTGACCCATGACCAGCTCAGCCCAAAGCCCGCAGACAGTCGTCGTCCTGAACGGTTCCGCTGGAAGCGGATGCAACGCCGACTTCGCCAGCGATCTGGCCGATAAATTCCAAGCGCTGGGAATGACGGTTCATGTCACGCTCGCCGCCAGCGGCGAGGACCTGGTTCAAATTGCGAAGCGCGCCGTCGGCGAAGGCGTCAAGACCGTTGTCGCCGGCGGCGGCGACGGCACGCTGAACGCGGTGGCCGGTGCGCTGGTGGGCACCGAGGTCGCCTTCGGCGTGCTGCCGCTCGGCACGCTGAACCATTTCGCGAAGGATCTGCGGCTTCCGCTCGACCTCGAAGGCGCGATCCGCACCGTTGTCCAGGGGCGCACCCGGCAAGTCGATGCCGCCGAGATCAACGGGCGGCTGTTTCTCAACAATTCCAGCCTCGGGCTTTATCCCGACATGGTCCGGGAAAGGGACCGGCAGCAAAAGCGGCTGGGAAGAAGCAA
Source organism: uncultured Polaromonas sp. (assembly GCA_964236835.1). Classification (GTDB taxonomy): domain Bacteria; phylum Pseudomonadota; class Gammaproteobacteria; order Burkholderiales; family Burkholderiaceae_C; genus Polaromonas. The sequence goes on along the minus strand of CAXSGT010000295.1, from coordinate 1,435 downwards.
GTGGCCGGCTTTTGTATCGGCCGCCGTCGCCGCCCTGCGGCGCTATCCCTTCCTGGATCTGACGATCTCGCTCGGCGGCGAGGTGTACCGGCGCCGAACGCCGTTCGTTTTCATCGGCAACAACGCCTATGAAGTGGAAGGCTTCGACATCGGCGAGCGTAAACGGCTCGACGCGGCGAACCTAAGTCTTTATGTGGTGCAGCACGCGAGCAGAATGGGTTTGCTGGCGCTGGCCGGGCGGGCGCTTGTCGGGCGCTTGCGGCAGGCGAAAGACTTCGATGCGCTGTACGCCACGGAAATCGTGATCGGCACCCGCCACGGCAACATCCGGGTTTCAACCGATGGCGAAGTGACGCGCATGAACCCGCCGCTGCGCTACCGCATCCGCCCGGGAGCGCTGAAGGTGATCGTTCCAAAGGACGAAGCCGCTGCGCAAAGCTAGCCGGCAAATGGCTGCCGCCGGTTTCGAGCCCGCGGGGCGCGAGCGCATCGCCCGCCCGCCGGCGGACTCCGACGCACGGGGCGGGCGTCCGGGCAGCACGGGTTTCTATCCTACAAGTCGAGAAGCGAAAACCCCAAGCGTCGGCAAAAGCGCCGCCCCTAGCATCACCGCAGTGCTATCTGGAAGGGTTGACCGATGTTTTCCGATCACTTGCAAAAAATCGACAAAGTTCCTTATAAATCACTGATGGTTGTGGCCGCCGGCCTGGTTTTCCTGTGCCAGCTGCTGGCCATGGTGCTGGTGGTGGATCATCAGGTGGAAAAAGCGCAAATCCGGGACGCGCGGTACGGCGCCGTGCAGATGGCGATTGCCGATTGCTCGGAGAACCACTCGGGTCCGGCGCTCAGCCGCTATGGCGCGCAGCTGTGCGCGGAACTCGCCGCCGCTTCGGCGACCGACACAAAAGCGAAAAAATCTCAGCCGCCTGCGCCAGCAGCAGCCGAGCCAGGACTCGCCAGCGCCAAGGCGGGCTGGCTCGAAAACACGACTGTCCAGGCGGCCCTGGCAATCCGGCGGTGAGATCTCGATACCGTCATATCTAGGGCGATGTCGTTTTGAAGCGTGCGGACGACTAGGCCGCCACCCTGTCCTTGAAAGATTGTTGGGGTAGAGTCGGCACCATCACCAACTTGCACCGGGGAACACCATGAAATGGGAAGGCAATCGCGAATCCGACAATGTCGAGGACCGGCGCGGCAGTGATGGCGGCGGCGCGGGCGGCGGCCTGCTCGGAGGCCGCAGCATCGGCATCGGCACCGTCGTGATCGCATTGGTGGGCGGCTGGATCTTCGGCATCAACCCGATGACGCTGATGAGCATGCTGAGCGGCGGCGGCAGTGGCGCGCCGCCAGCGCAGGTGCAGCAGGCGCCCGCACAGGCGCCGCCGGCGAACGACCGCCTGGCGGCGTTCGTCTCGACCATCCTGGCCGATAC
>CAXSGT010000294.1:0-3062 GCA_964236835.1 uncultured Polaromonas sp. | reverse complement strand
TGGGTGAGAAAGTGCGGGCGCTGCGGGCGCAGCGCGGCATGACGCGCAAGGCGGTATCGGCTGCGGCCGATGTCTCCGAGCGCCATTTAGCCAACCTGGAATACGGCGAGGGCAATGCGTCGATCCTGGTGCTGTTGCAGGTGGCGCGCGCGCTGCATTGCCCGCTGGCCGAGTTGATCGGCGACGTGACGACGTCATCGCCCGAGTGGCTTTTGATCCGTCAATTGCTCGAAACGCGCGACGACGCGTCGCTGCGCCGGGTGCGCATTGCCATTGGCGAAATGCTCGGAACGGGCGGCGGCAACAGCGCCGTCAACACGCGCGTGGCGCTGATCGGACTGCGCGGCGCCGGAAAATCGACATTGGGCGCCATGCTGGCCGAAGACCTGGGGTTTCCGTTCATCGAACTCAGACGCGAAATCGAGAAAATCGCCGGCTGCGGTGTGTCGGAAATCCAGGCGCTCTACGGCATGAATGCCTACCGGCGCTATGAGCGGCGCGCATTGGAGGAAACGACGCAGAACTACAGCAAGGCCGTTATCGCGGTGCCTGGCGGGCTGGTGTCAGACCCGGCGGCGTTCAACCAACTGCTGTCGCACTGCACGACTGTCTGGCTTCAGGCCGACCCGGAAGATCACATGCTGCGGGTGCAGGCGCAGGGCGACCTGCGGCCCATCGCTGCCAGCCGGCAGGCGATGGAAGACCTGAAAGGCATTCTCGCGGGCCGCACGGCGTTTTATTCCAAGGCGCAATACCAGGTCGATACCAGTGCGCAGACACTTGAATTGACTTTTCAGCTGCTGCGCAAAACCGTCAGGCAAGCACTTCACCGGACCGCATAATTTTTACATCTGAGTGCACAAAAGTGCTTGCTTAAATTTGGTTTATTGCATTATTATGCGTATATCAAACTTAATTTATGCAGTTTTTTGCATGATGCCGAGGATATCAAGCTATGACTGTTGCTAACCCTGTTGACTACCAAACCGATCCTTCTCAGTACAAACACTGGAAACTCAACTTCGACGGCCTAGTGGCGACGCTGGCAATGGACATCGACGAAAACGCCGGCCTGCGTCCGGGCTACAAGCTCAAGCTCAACAGCTACGACCTGGGCGTCGATATCGAGCTGAACGACGCCATCAGCCGCATCCGCTTCGAGCATCCGGAGGTTCGCACGGTGGTGGTGACTAGCCTCAAGGACAAGGTGTTCTGCTCGGGCGCCAATATCTTTATGCTTGGCGTCAGCAGCCATTCGTGGAAGGTCAACTTCTGCAAATTCACCAACGAAACCCGCAACGGCCTGGAAGATTCGTCGAAATACAGCGGCCTGAAGTTTCTTGCCGCGGTCAATGGCGCCTGTGCCGGCGGCGGCTACGAGCTGGCGCTGGCGTGCGATGAAATCATTTTGATCGATGACCGGTCGAGTGCCGTCAGCCTGCCCGAAGTGCCTTTGCTCGGCGTGCTGCCCGGCACCGGGGGCCTGACGCGCGTGACCGACAAGCGCCATGTGCGCCACGACCTGGCCGACCTGTTTTGCACCAGCATCGAAGGCGTTCGCGGCCAGAAAGCCAAAGAGTGGCGGCTGGTCGATGACACTGCCAAGGCGGTCGATTTCAAGCGTAAGGTGCAATCCCGCGCGCTGGAACTCGCGGCGCTTAGCGATCGCCCCGCCGACGGCAAGGGCGTATTGCTGAAACCGCTCGATCGCACGGTAGCGGCCGACGCGCTGCGCTACTCAAGCGTCAGCGTCGCAATCGACCGCGCCAAGCGCACCGCCACTTGGACGATCAAGGCCCCGCCGGGCGCGCAGCCTTCCGACATCGCCGGCATCGAGGCGCTGGGCGCCGACTGGTTCCCGCTGGTACTGGCGCGCGAACTCGAAGACGCCATCTTGATGATGCGCACCAACGAGCTCGACATCGGCGTCTGGCTGATCAAGACCGAAGGCGATGCCGCCGCCGTGCTGGCGATGGACGATCTGCTGCTGGCGAACCAGGACCACTGGCTGGTCCGCGAAACCATCGGCCTGCTGCGCCGCACGCTGAGCCGGCTGGACGTGTCGTCGCGCAGCCTGTTCGCACTGATCGAGCCGGGCTCGTGCTTTGCCGGCACCTACCTTGAACTCGCGCTGGCCTGCGACCGCAGCTACCACCTGGCGCTGCCCGACGACGAAGACCGCGCGCCCATGATTACCGTCGCAGAAACCAATTTCGGCGCTTACCCGATGGTCACCGGCCAGAGCCGCCTCGGGCGCCGCTTCTACGACGAGCAGCCGGCGCTCGAAGCCGTTCGTGCCAAAGCGCGCCAGCCGCTGGACGCCGATGCGGCTTTTACGCTCGGCCTGGTCACGTCCAACCCGGACGATATCGACTGGGCCGATGAAGTGCGCATCGCCGTCGAAGAGCGCGTTTCCATGTCGCCCGACGCGCTGACCGGCATGGAGGCGAACCTGCGCTTTAACGGCCTGGAGACCATGTACACCCGCATCTTCGGCCGCCTCACCGCCTGGCAGAACTGGATTTTCCAGCGGCCCAACGCCGTCGGCGAAAAAGGCGCGCTCAAGGTGTATGGCAAGGGCGACAAGGCGCTGTTCGACTGGAGCCGCGTCTGAAGCCTTGATTGCGCCTGGCGTTTATCCCCAATCTTCACTTTTTCTGAAAAACCCCATGTCCACCATCAACTACAGCGAAAAAATTCCCAATAACGTCAACCTCGGCGAAGACCGCACGCTGCAGCGCGCGCTCGAGCAGTGGCAGCCCAACTTCATCAACTGGTGGGACGACATGGGTCCGGAAGGCTCGACCGACATGGACGTTTACCTGCGCACGGCGGTCAGCGTCGATCCGCAGGGCTGGGCGCACTTCGGCCACGTAAAGATGCGCGACTACCGCTGGGGAATTTTTCTCAATCCCGGCAGCGCCGAGCGTGAAATTCACTTCGGCGACCACAAGGGCGAAAAAGCCTGGACCGACGTTCCCGGTGAGCACCGCGCCAATTTGCGCCGCATCATCGTGACGCAGGGCGACACCGAGCCGGCGTCGGTCGAGCAGCAGCGCCAC
>CAXSGT010000293.1:0-3112 GCA_964236835.1 uncultured Polaromonas sp. | reverse complement strand
CCATGCAGGAGCGCATGACGCTGTGCAACATGAGCGCCGAGCTGGGCGCGCAGACTGGGCTGGTGGCGCCCGACGAGGTGACACGGCAGTGGCTGGAAAACCTTGGCGCACGGCCGGGTTCCGCCGGTGCCGAGCCCGCCGCACGCTATTTCGCCTCCGATCCCGGCAGCTTCGATGTCCAGCATGATTTCGATGCCGGCGCGCTCGGCCCGCAGCTGGCCGCGCCGCACAGCCCGGCGCATGGCGTCCCTATCGCGGCGCACAGCGATACGCGCATCGATGTCGCCTACATCGGAGCGTGCACCGGCGCCAAGCTCGACGATCTGCGCTTTGCCGCCGAGGTGCTCAAGGGAAAAAAGATCGCCGACGGCGTGCGCCTCGTGGTGGCGCCGGCCAGCCTGCACGACCGCGCGCTGGCCGAGTCGGACGGCACGATGCAAGTGCTGCTCGACGCCGGCGCGACGCTGCTGCCGAGCGCCTGCGGCGCCTGCGCCGGCTACGGCGACGGCTTCGCGGCGGACCAGACCGTGATCTCGAGCACGGCGCGCAACTTCAAGGGCCGCATGGGGCCGGCGAGCACGCAGGTTTTTCTGGGCTCGGCCTACACGGTCGCGGCGTCGGCGCTGCGCGGCCGCATCACCGACCCGCGCGAGGTGCTGGCATGACCGACATGACCGAAAAACAGCTTTGGCACCGGGTCTGGCATGTCGGCGACGACATCGACACCGACGCGCTGGCGCCCGGCGCCCACATGCAGCATGGCATCGACGTGATTGCGCAACATTGCCTTGAAAACGTCCTTCCTGAATTCGCCATGCAAGCCGGGCGTGGCGACATCATCGTCGCGGGGCGCAATTTCGGCATCGGCTCGTCTCGCGAGCAGGCGGCGGCGGCTCTGGTGCATCTGGGCATCGCAGCGGTTGTCGCGCCCAGCTATGGCGGTTTGTTTTTTCGCAACGCGTTCAACCTGGGCCTGCTGCTGCTGACCTCCTCGGAAACCGATATGCTACGAAATCAGGAGCTGGTTGCGCCCGTCGGTAATGCCCAAACGCTGCATTTCGCTTCAGGATTTGCGCTGGAATGCGAGCCGGTTCCCGAGTTTTTACTGGCCATGGCAAGAGACGGCGGTTTAATGGCCAGCCTCAGGCAGCGCCAATTGAAAGGTGATTTCACCCGTGCCTGAAAGACCTGTCCATCCCGAGTACGGTCCGGTAATCGGCCTTGCCGTACCGCAGGCCAACACCACCGTCGAGCCTGAAATACAGGCCCTGCTGGGCGCCGATCACACGCTTTTGACGGCCCGCATGACGAGCAGCGCGTCCGACTCGCGCCAGCGCCTGCTCGACTACCTCGATCGTCTGCCGCAGATACTCGCGCAGTTCGACGTGGCGCCGGTCCGGGTGGCCGGCTTTGCCTGCACCGGTTCAAGCTACCTGGTGGGCGCCGGCAGCGAAGCCGAACAGCTCGCCGCCTTGAGCGCGGCGCGCGGCCACCCGGTGCTGTCGGCTGCGCAGGCCATCGTCAAGGCCTTTCGGCTGATCGGCGCAAAGCGCATCGCCGTGCTGTCTCCCTATCCGAACTGGCTGTCGCAGGCGGGACAGGCGTACTGGAGGGCAGCCGGCCTGACGGTCACGGCTGTCGCCGGGTTACCGGGTGAATTGATGGACACGCGCACGATCTACAAGCTGCGCACAGCGTCCGTGCTCGACGTTTTCAACACGCTTGACACCGCTGGCTGCGACGCCGTGCTGATGAGCGGCACGGGCATGCCGACGCTGCGTGCCCTGCAGGCGCTTGCCGTGCGGCAACTGCCGATGCCCGTTCTAGCGTCTAACCTGTGCCTGGCCTGGGCCATGCGCTGCGTCATCGCGCCGGATGCATCCGCCGCCGGAGTGCTCGCCGGCATGCTCGCGCCGCGGGCGGTACCAAGGCCGGCCGGAGCAGGCGCTTGACCGAGTCACACCACGCTCGCCGCCCGACGCAGCCCGTCGATCATCGAAGTGCGCAGCAGATGCGCACGCAGCGCGGCGGGGTCGTCCGCGATGGCCTGCAGCTTGCGCAGCGCCGCCATGCGCAGGGCCGGGTCACGCTCGCGCATTCGGGCGCGGTTTGCATCGGCCTGCCGCAGAATCTGATCCATGGCGATCGGCCGGCGCTGCCGCTCGTACAGCTGCAGCAGGCTTGCGGGCTCGCCGCGCAGCACGCGCACCAGCTTGGCGGCCAGGTTCAGGGCGTCATGAATTCCCCCGTTCATTCCCATGCCGCCGGCCGGACTGTTCAGGTGCGCCGCGTCGCCGGCCAGCCAGACCCGCCCCGCGCCGTAGCAGGGCGCCATTCGCTGATGCACCCGGTAGGGGCGGACTTCGAAAACCCGGTAGGGCGCGGGCGCGGCGACGATGGCCTGCAGCGACGCCTCGATGGCCTCGGGTTTCAGCGACGCTTCAATGGGGCGGGTTTCATCGGGATAAATCGACACCCGCCACCTGCCGGGCACCTTGAGCAAGCTGAAGTTGCCGGCGCCGGCCTGCCAGCAGTAGGTCACATTCGACAGGCTTTTGAGGTGTGCCTCGAAGGGGAAGTCGGTCGTGGCCAGAATCGTCGTTTCCGGATAGGTCTGGCCCTCGAAGCCGATGCCCTGCGACTTGCGCACGACGCTGCGCGCACCGTCCGCGCCGATCAGCCAGGCGCCGCTTGCGGTTTGCCCGCCGTGCGGCGTCGCGAGCTCCACCGTGACGGCATCTGCGGTTTGCGAAACCGACTCCACCGCCGAATTGAAGCTCACCTGCGCGTTCGGATAAGCCGCAAGGCGCGCGAGCAGCGCACGCGCGAGTTTGTACTGCTCGCACTGCAGGCGGTACGGGTGCGCCGTCACGTCCGACAACACCGACAGATCAAACCGCGCATGTTCACCGCCCGGATGCATGCGCACCTGCCAGTGCGGGCATACCAGTCCCTGCGCAAGCAGCACGGGTGTGATGCCGTAGCCGTCCAGCAGGTCGAGCGTGGGCGGGTGAAAAGTCGAGGCGCGCAGGTCTTCGGCAATGCCGCCGGCGGCTTCGAACACCCGCACACGAATGCCCGCATCGGCCAGCGCCAGCGCCGCGGTCAAGCC
>CAXSGT010000292.1:0-3123 GCA_964236835.1 uncultured Polaromonas sp. | reverse complement strand
CGATGCCGAAGCGCCGCAGCGTGTAGTGCAGCAGGTTCTGGCTGCCGCCGTAGAGCGCCGTGCTGGCGACGATGTGCGAGCCCGCGCCCATCAGCGTCGCGATGGCGAGATGCAGCGCCGCCTGCCCGCTGGCGGTGGCAATGGCGCCGATGCCGCCTTCGAGCGCCGCGACGCGCTGCTCCAGCACCGCATTGGTCGGGTTGCTGATGCGGCTATAGACGTGGCCGGCGCGCTCCAGGTTGAAAAGGCTCGCGGCGTGGTCGCTCGACTCGAAGACGAAGGACGTGGTGAGGTGGATCGGCACCGCGCGCGCGCCGGTCGCCGGGTCGGGCGCGGCGCCGGCGTGCAGCGCCAGGGTGTCGAAGCCGGGGTCCGAATAGCCGGGCATAAGCGAAGTCTCCAGTGCGAAAAGGCCGAATCCGGCGCGGATTCGGTTACGGTCGGCCGACGCATTGTGGGCTATATTGGTACCGAATTCGAACCCTAGCCCGCAGGCAACAGCGGGAACTTGAAGAATCCAGCCGGCAGAGCGACTGTCAGCGCCACCGAAGGAAATGCAATGAAGGTCTCAGACATCCTGCGCGTCAAGGGCAATACGCTCTACACCGTCCAGCCCGATGAGCCGCTGGCCAAGGCGGCGCAGATCATGGCCGAAAAAGACATCGGCTCGCTCGTCGTGATGGAGCATGGCGACCTGGTCGGCATGCTGACGTTTCGCGAGGTCATCGTCTGCATCGTCGGCAACGGCGGCGAGGTCGGGCGCACGCTGGTGCGCAAGGCGATGAACGACCATCCGTTTAGCTGCACCCTGGAGACCGAGCTCGACGAGGTGCGCCGCATGATGCTCGAACGCCACGCGCGCTATATGCCGGTGATGAACCAGAAGATGCTGATGGGCGTGATCAGTTTTTACGACGTCGCCAAGGCCGTGGTCGACAGCCAGGACTTCGAAAACAAGATGCTCAAGGCGTATATCCGCGACTGGCCGGTCGCGGGCGACGCCGACCACGACTGACAGCTGCTATAAATTAAATAGCTATAAACCCATACGGACATTGCGCAAAAGCCGAATTTTATTGTTAATCATTGGCTGTGCGAGTGGATCATCTCGCGCACCCGCGGGTAAATCTGCTGGTTCCATTTGCGGCCGCTGAAGACGCCGTAATGCCCGACGCCGGTCTGGACATGGTGCGTCCGCATGTACGGCCGAACGCCGGTGCACAGGTCTTGCGCGGCGACCGTCTGGCCGACGGCGCAGATGTCGTCGCGCTCGCCTTCGACCGTCATCAGCGCCGTGCGGCGGATCGCGGCGGGGTTTACGATGCGGCCGCGGTAGCTTAGCTTGCCCAGCGGCAGGTCATAGGTCTGAAAAACCTTTTCGACGGTTTCCAGATAGAACTCGGCCGGCAGGTCGTTGACGGCGAAATATTCATCGTAAAAAAGGCGTATCGCGTCGGCCTTTTCCAGCTCGCCCGCGACCAGATGCCGGTACAGGTCCTGGAAAGATTTTTTATGCCGCTCCAGGTTCATGCTTAAAAACGCGCTGAGCTGGACAAAGCCGGGATAGACGCGGCGCCCGCGGCCGGCATGCGGCGCGGGCACGCGGCTGATCAGATTTTTTTCGAACCATTCGATCGGCTTGCTGGTCGCCAGCGTATTCACGCCCGTGGGGTTGACGCGGCAATCGACCGGTCCGGCCATCAGCGTCAGGCTGCGCGGCTGCGCCGGGTCGTCGTCCTCGGCCATCAGGGCGGTGGCCGCCAGCGCGGCGACGCAGGGCTGGCACACCGCCACCACATGCGCGCCAGGCCCCATCGCCCGGAGAAAGCGGATCATGTGGTCGATATAGTCGTCCAGGCCGAAGCCGCCTTCGCTCAGCGAGACATCGCGCGCGTTGTGCCAGTCGGTGATGTGCACGTCGTGGTCTTGCAGCAGCGTTCGCGCGGTCTCGCGCAGCAGGGTCGCGAAATGGCCCGACAGCGGCGCCACCAGCAGCACCGGCGGATGCGGCGTCTGGCCTGCCGGCAACTCTTTTTTGAAGCGCAGCAGCGAGCCGAACGGCAGCGTCAAGACGGCTTCCTCGGTCACGGCGATCGCCTGGTCGCCGACTTTCACCGAGTCGATGCCGTAGGCCGGGCGCGAGTGCGTCAGCTTGAGGCGCGAGAACACCTCCATCGACGCCGACGACTTGCGCAGGAACGTGCCTTCGGTCTTGCTCAGCCACAACGCGGCGCTGGTGCTTTGCGCCAGCAGGCGAAGCGGCGAGAGTAAATCGGACTGGTTTTGGTAGGTTTGGTAGAGCATGGTTCATTCTTAAAAAAAAAGTTGTCTCAAAAAGGGGCCGCGCCCGCTCGCCGTGGCTTTGCAGGCAATTTGCGCGCCATGTCCGCTTTCCCGCGTCACATCCTCGCGGCGGTTGGCACAACCTTTGCACTAGAGGAGGCGTCCCACCTTGCGCAAGGAGCGTTTCATGGCCCAAGCCGTCCTCACGATCAGCAGTAAAAACTATGGCTCCTGGTCCTTGCGCGGCTGGCTGCTGGCCCGGCTGGCCGGTCTGGAGTTCACCGAAAAGGTGATTCCGCTCGACGACCCTGCCATGAAAGCCGAAATGCTGCTGCTGTCGTCGAGCATGCTCGTTCCGGCGCTGGAGCACCGCGGCCTGAAAGTATGGGATACGCTGGCGATTGCCGAATACCTGCACGAGATCAAGCCCGCGGCGCAGTTGCTGCCGGCCGACATCAAGGCGCGGGCGCACTGCCGCGCGATTTGCGGCGAAATGCATTCGGGCTTTGCCTCGCTGCGGTCGTCGCTGCCGATGAACCTGAGGGCGCATTTTCCCGGCTTCAAGGTCTGGTCGCGGGCGCAGGCCGACATCGACCGCGTGCTCGAGATCTGGAAGGAATGCCTGGGAACGTATGGCGGGCCTTTCCTCTTCGGCCGCCAGCCCGGCATGGCGGACGCGATGTATGCGCCTGTGGTGACGCGCTTTCTGACGTACGACGTCGCTATCGACAAGGCCAGCGCCGGCTACTGCAAGCATGTCATGGCGCTGCCGGCGATGCGGGAATGGGTTGCCGAGGCGAAGAAGGAGCCCGAGGAAATCGACGAGCTCGACGCCGAGTT
>CAXSGT010000291.1:0-3185 GCA_964236835.1 uncultured Polaromonas sp. | reverse complement strand
CGATAGTGCCAAAAATTTCCATGATATGTGGCTGGCGAGCCTTTGCCGTCATATACGCCGGGTCTGTTTTCCACTCGGGTTTGCCAATTGCATCGCAAATAGGTTCCCACGCATGGCCCTGCACCGTGAAATATATATAGGCATTGGGGTCAGTCTCCCAACCCTTGCATTTCAAAATCCAGCCGGGTTGTCCGCCACCGCCGGCATTGCCGCCGCGTGGAACGACATCCGAGAACGATTCATGCGGGTACTGTGGGTATTCTTCCAAATAGCCCAATCTATCCAGTCGCAACTGGTCGCGCATTTTTACGCGGCATAAATTAAGCACTGCGTCTTGCATCGCTACGGCGACCTTCTGGCCCTTGCCGGTTTGCTGACGCCCGATATATGCCGTCAATATGCCGATGGCCAAGTGCATGCCGGTGTTGCTGTCGCCCAAAGCGGCGGAAGAAATCGTCGGCCCAGAATGCTCTCCCTTCCACCAGCCAGTGGTCGAGGCCGCACCTCCGGCGCACTGGGCAACGTTTTCATAGACCTTGAGATCTTCGTAATGATGGCCATCGCTAAATCCTTTGACAGACGCAAGGATAAGCTTCGGATTGAGTTCTTGAATGCGCTCCCATGAAAAGCCCATTCGGTCGAGCGCTCCTGGACCGAAGTTTTCAACCAGCACATCGCTTTCTTTGATCAGCTTTTCCAAAATCGCCTTGCCCTCGGGTTTTTTGGTGTCCAGCGACAGCGAGCGTTTGTTGCTGTTGAGCATGGTGAAATACAAGGCATCTACATTGGGAATGTCACGCAGTTGAGTCCTGGTGACGTCGCCGGCACCCGGGCGCTCGACCTTGATGACATCAGCGCCGAACCAGGCCAGCAGCTGCGTGCACGCAGGACCCGCTTGCACGTGGGTGAAGTCGATGATCTTGATATCCTGTAGGGGTTTGTTTGACATGGTCATTTTCCTTATAGATTGCTTTTGCTGAGTTACTTATTTTTGGCGGCGCTTTGCGGGTTCAAACTGGTAATGCGGCCGCTTTCGGTTCCGGCAGTTTCGTCAATGACCGCATTGATGAGGGTCGGCTTGCCGGAGGCAATCGCGTCGTCCAGCCCTTTTTGTAGTTCCGCAGGAGTCGTAGCGTGAACGCCCACGCCACCGAAGGCTTCCATCATCTTGTCATAGCGGGCATTCTTCACGAATACGGTAGGCGCCACGTCGGGGCCGCCCGAAGGGTTCACGTCTATGCCGCGGTAAATACCGTTGTTATTGAACACGACCACGCATACCGGCAGGTTATAGCGGCAGATCGTTTCGACTTCCATCCCGCTAAAACCAAAGGCGCTATCGCCTTCAATCGCGATCACAGGCTTGCCGGTTATTACCGCCGCGGCAATTGAAAAGCCCATGCCGATGCCCATGATTCCCCAGGTACCGACGTCGAGCCGCTTGCGCGGCTCATACATGTCAACAATGCTGCGGGCGAAGTCCAGCGTATTGGCTCCTTCGTTGACAACGATGGCATCCGGGCGGGCCTTTACTGCGTTACGGATTACATTCAGCGCACTGTGAAAGTTCATCGGCGACGGATTCAGCGCCAGTGTTTCAGCCATTTTGGCCAGGTTTTTCGTCCTGCGATCGGCAACCCCGCCCGTCCATTCCACCGGCGGCTTCGCCCAGTTCGAGCCCATGCCGGTCAGCAGGGCCGACACGCAGGAGCCGATATCGCCCACCACAGGTGCTGCTATTTGCACGTTGCTGTCCATTTCCGCCGGCGAAATGTCGATTTGAATAAACTGCCTGGAAGCAGCCTTGTCGCCGCCCCATGTTTTGCCCTTGCCGTGCGACAGCAGCCAGTTCAAGCGTGCGCCGATCAAAACCACGACATCGGCCTCAGCGAGCACATAAGAGCGTGCCGCAGCGGCAGACTGGGTATGCGTGTCGGGCAACAAACCCTTTGCCATCGACATTGGCAAATAGGGTATGCCGCTGCTTTCGACCAGCGCACGAATGTCAGCGTCTGCCTGCGCGTACGCCGCTCCTTTGCCTAGCACGATAAGCGGCCGCTTGGCACTCTTGAGCAAGGTCAATGCACGCTGCACCGAGTCCGGCGATGGAAGCTGACGCGGCGCTGGATCGACCACCTTGATCAGCGACTTCTCGCCGGCTTCCGCCGGCATAGTCTGCGAGAACAATTTGGCCGGGAGATCAAGATAGACGCCGCCCGGCCGACCTGACAAGGCAGACCGAATCGCACGCGCAATGCCGACGCCGATATCCTCAGCATGGAGCACGCGAAACGCAGCCTTACAAAGGGGCTTGGCGATGGCGAGCTGATCCATCTCTTCGTAATCGCCCTGCTGCAGATCGACGATCTCGCGCTCGCTTGAGCCGCTGATGAGAATCATCGGAAAACAATTTGTCGTGGCATTCGTCAGCGCTGTCAAGCCATTGAGAAAGCCGGGAGCCGATACCGTCAGGCAGATGCCTGGATTTTGCGTCAGGAAGCCTGCTGCCGCCGCTGCGTTGCCGGCATGCTGCTCATGGCGAAACGAAATAACCCGCATTCCCTCGGCTTGTGCTTTGCGTGTGAGATCGGTGATGGGAATGCCCGGCACGGTGAAGATCGTATCGATGCCGTTGAGTTTTAGCGCATCGATCACCAGATGAAACCCATCGGTTACGGCGGGTGTTGGAGTCTCGTTGGTCATAATAAAATGTCTCTTTTCGTCTTATTTTGAATAGTGATGCGGTGTGGCCAGAAGCTGGGAGCCAGCATGGCCAGCGGTCCCGAGGCACGCACCGAATTTTTCAGCAGAGCCCAGGATTTGTGCGCCATTCGACTGCGGCGCAGCGTCGGCCCATTATAGGAATCGATCTCGGGCTTAAAGATTGACTACGGTCAATTTTCGCCATCTTTGAGCGACTCCATTTCACAAACTTTGCCCTTTAGTCAAAACCGCCAAATCGATGTTGTCAGTAGCAAGTCATCCCGAGAGAAATGTTATTCGACTACAGCTCGCGCAGAACATTGTGCTGAGCGCAATGACAACCGAGCAGAGCGCAGAGCTTGAGCCGCGCCTGGTCATTGTCGATTGCCAAAAAGGGGAGTCGCTGCTGCGCCAGGGTGCGCAGGAAATGGAGCAATATTTCATCCTCAGCGGTATTCTTAAAAGGGTTGTAAGCAACGAAC
>CAXSGT010000290.1:0-3228 GCA_964236835.1 uncultured Polaromonas sp. | reverse complement strand
GTGTCGTTGTCGCCGAACTTGATCTCGTCGTTGACGACGGTGTCGTTCTCGTTGATGACCGGCACCACGCCCAGCTGCAGCAGCGTCAAAAGGGTCGTGCGGGCGTTGAGATAGCGCTCGCGGTCGGCCAGGTCGGCATGCGTCAGCAGCACCTGCGCGCTGCCGATGCCGTTTTCGCGCAGCTTGGTTTCATACACCTGCGCCAGGCCCATCTGGCCGACGGCCGCGGCGGCCTGCAGTTGATGAATCGCCTTCGGGCGCGCCTGCCAGCCCAGCCGCTTCATGCCTTCGGCGATGGCGCCGCTGCTGACCATGATGACCTCGCGCCCGTCCTTGACCAACGCGGCGATCTGCCCGCACCACTGGCCGATCGCCTCGGCGTCCAGGCCGCGGCCTTCGTTGGTCACCAGGCTGGAGCCGACCTTGACGACAATGCGCTTGGCATTGCGCAGCACAGCCGAACCTGTCTTTACGTGCATTTTTCTTGTCAATTAAGGCTTTACCGCAATACCCATATGGTTTTTTAGCTATATATTTAATAGCAATGACGCTTTGCGGGCGTCAGACTCCGGGCGGTCATTCATCGGCGGACGATGATTTTGCCGGGTCAGGCGGCAGCGGCGCAAAACGCGGATCGATTTCCTCCTCGGGCTGCTCGCTTTTCTGCACTTTCTTCACATGCTGGTAGATCGTCTTGACGAGCTGCTCGCAGCCCTCGCGCGTCAAGGCTGAAATCTCAAACACCGGGCCCTTGAACTTGAAGCGCCTGACGAAATCCTTGACGAGGGCCGCGCGCTTGTCGGCATCGACCATGTCGAGCTTGTTGAGCACCAGCCAGCGTGGCTTTTTGTACAGCGCTTCATCGTATTTCTTGAGCTCGGCCACAATGGCCTTGGCCTGCGCGACCGGATCGACGCTGTCGTCGAAGGGCGCGATGTCAACCATGTGCAGCAGCAGCCGGGTGCGCTGCAGATGCCGCAAGAACAGATGCCCCAGACCAGCGCCTTCCGATGCGCCCTCGATCAGGCCCGGCAAGTCGGCGACGACGAAGCTCTGCTCGGGTCCGACCCGCACCACGCCGAGGTTGGGATGCAGGGTGGTGAAAGGATAGTCGGCGATGCGCGGCCGGGCATTGGAAACGGCGGTGATGAAAGTCGATTTGCCGGCGTTGGGCATGCCGAGCAGGCCTACGTCCGCCAGCACCTTGAGTTCGAGCTTCAGGCTCTTGCGCTCGCCGGGCCAGCCGGGCGTCTTGCTGCGCGGCGCGCGGTTGGTCGAGCTTTTGAAGCGCAGGTTGCCGAAGCCGCCGTCGCCGCCCTTGGCGATCAGGATTTGCTCGCCCGGCAGCAGCAGCTCGAACAGCACTTCGCCGGTCTCGGCGTCGGTCAAAATCGTGCCGACCGGCATTTTCAGGACGACGTCGTCGCCCTTGGCGCCGAACATGTCCGAGCCCATGCCGTGCTGGCCGTTTTTGGCTTCGTGGCGGCGTGAAAACCTGAAATCGACGAGCGTGTTCAGGTTGACGTCGGCCACCGCGTACACATGGCCGCCGCGCCCGCCGTCGCCGCCGTTCGGCCCGCCGAATTCCTTGTATTTTTCATGGCTGAACGAGACGCAGCCGCTGCCGCCATCGCCGGCGGCAATGTCAATATAGGCTTCGTCGACAAATTTCATGATGGGGGAAAAACGCAGGTAAAGCGGTGCAATGAAATCGAATCGACCAACAAAAAAGCCCCGACGGGTCGGGGCTTCGCTGCCATCGGGCTGATCAGCCTTGCGCTGGCGTCACGCTGACGGTGTGCTTGTTCAGCGAACCCTTGACGGCAAAGGATACTTGTCCATCGACCAGCGCGAACAGGGTATGGTCCTTGCCGATGCCGACATTGACGCCTGGATGGAATTTGGTGCCGCGCTGGCGCACGATGATGCTGCCGGCGTTGATGACTTCGCCACCGAACTTCTTGACGCCAAGCATTTTGGGCTGAGAATCACGCCCGTTTCGCGTCGAGCCGCCGCCTTTTTTCTGTGCCATTTTTATCTACTCCTGATGCGATGGGCGCCAAACGGCCTAGCCGGTGATGGCGCCGATTTGCAGTTCGGTGAAGTTCTGCCGGTGGCCCATGCGTTTTTGATAGTGCTTGCGACGGCGCATTTTGAAAATTCGCACCTTGTCGTGCCTGCCGTGGGCGAGGACCGTGACTGTGACCGTTGCGCCTGGCACCAAGGGCGTTCCAACCTGGATCGAGCTGCCTTCGCCGACAGCCAATACCTGGTCAAAAACGATCTCTTGGCCCACGTCCGCAGCAATCTGTTCTACTTTAATTTTTTCTCCAGCAGCAACTTTGTATTGTTTGCCGCCGGTTTTTATGACCGCGTACATGTAAACCCTTAACTATCAGTTCGTCTGAGCTTGTTGAGTTCTGCGGACGGATTTCCACAGAACCGAATATTTTAGCATGCTGCGCAAAAATGACGAGTTAAGCAGTTTCGATAGCGCCATGGCGCACATCGGCCTTCCTATAATCTGCTGCCCATACCCACGCCGGAAGTTCTCTTGTCTGCCAATTCCTCAAGCACCGCCGCCGCCCTTGCCCTGATCGCGGGCGAGATGAGCGCCATGGATGCGGTTATCAGGCGCAGGCTTCAGTCCGACGTGCCGCTGGTGGCGCAGGTGTCGCATTACATCATCGCGGCGGGCGGCAAGCGGCTGCGGCCGGCGCTGGTGCTGCTGATGTGCGGCGCGCTGGGCTACCGCGGCGAGCAGCGGCTTAACCTGGCCGCGGTGGTGGAGTTCATCCACACCGCGACGCTGCTGCACGACGACGTGGTCGATGAATCGACGCTGCGCCGCGGGCGCTCGACCGCCAACGAGGTTTTCGGCAATCCGGCAAGCGTGCTGGTGGGCGATTTTCTCTACTCCCGCGCCTTTCAGATGATGGTCGAGGCCGGCGACATGCGTGTCATGCAAACCCTTGCCGAAGCGACCAACGTGATCGCCGAGGGCGAAGTGCTGCAACTCATGAACCTGCACGACGCGGCGCTGTCCGAGGAAGGCTATCTGCGCGTGATCCGCTCCAAGACCGCCAAGCTGTTCGAGGCCAGCGCCCGGCTCGCGGCGTTGCTGGCGCGGTCGCCGCCGGCCGTCGAGCGGCGCTGCGCCGAGTATGGCCAGGCGCTGGGCACCGCCTTCCAGGTGATCGACGACGTGCTCGACTACGACGGCGATGT
>CAXSGT010000289.1:0-3228 GCA_964236835.1 uncultured Polaromonas sp. | reverse complement strand
GCTTCGTCGAAATGCAGGTTGTCGATATAGCCGTCGAGCATGCCCTTGATGGTTTCGGTGTTGTACAGCACGCCGTCGTAGGTCGATTGCGTCAGCGTCAGCACCCTGGGCTTGACCACCGCGGCATCGACGCCGCCCAGTAACGGATTCGCAGCGATCTTCGCGCGGATCGATTCCGGCTCGAACTCGCTTTGCGGAATCGGCCCGATGATGCCGAAGTGGTTGCGCGTCGGCTTGAGAAAGACCGGAATAGAGCCCGTCATGATGATCGCGTGCAGGATCGACTTGTGGCAGTTGCGATCGACCACGACCACGTCGCCGGGCGCCACCGTGTGGTGCCAGACCATCTTGTTGCTGGTCGAGGTGCCGTTGGTGACGAAAAAGCAGTGGTCGGCGTTGAAGATGCGCGCCGCGTTGCGCTCCGACGCCGCCACCGGCCCGGTGTGGTCGAGCAGCTGGCCGAGCTCTTCGACGGCGTTGCAGACGTCGGCGCGCAGCATGTTCTCTCCGAAGAACTGGTGGAACATCTGCCCGACCGGGCTTTTCAGAAACGCCACGCCGCCCGAATGCCCCGGGCAGTGCCAGGAGTATGAGCCGTCTTCGGCGTAATCGAGCAGCGCCTTGAAAAACGGCGGCTGCACGCCTTCGAGGTAGCTTTTGGCCTCGCGGATGATGTGGCGCGCGACGAACTCGGGCGTGTCCTCGAACATGTGGATGAAGCCGTGCAGCTCGCGCAGGATGTCGTTCGGGATATGCCGCGACGTCTTGGTTTCGCCATAGACATAGATCGGCACGTCCAGGTTCTTGCGGCGCACCTCTTCGATGAAATTGCGCAGGTTCAGCACGGCAGGGTCCAGGTCGGGGCCGGGCGTGAACTCCTCGTCGTCGATCGACAAAATAAAGGCGCTGGCGCGGCTTTGCTGCTGCGCGAACTGCGACAGGTCGCCGTAACCCGTCACGCCGAGCACTTCGAAGCCTTCGCTTTCAATCGCCTGGGCAAGCGCCCGGATTCCCAGGCCCGAGGTGTTTTCGGAGCGGAAGTCTTCGTCGATGATGACGATCGGAAAGCGGAATTTCATGGTGGTTGCAATTCAAAAAAAGGGACACGCCAGAGGCTAGACGGCTGGGCAGGAGCGGCCTATGCGCCCGTTGGCCAGGGTCGCGCGCCTATCAGACCGGGAAGTGTAAGGACGTATTCGGTCAATTCGCCTGCCCACTGGCGGTTTGCCCCAAAATACCGCGAATTGCCGAAAAAGGAAAATTCATGAGCGAATCGACGATCTGGTGGGTGCTGGCCGCTGGTGCCGTGGCCGTCGAGCTGATGACCGGCACGTTCTACCTCCTGATGCTGGCGACCGGCCTTGCCGCCGGCGCGATCGCCGCATATCTGGGGCTGGCGCCGATCGGCCAGATGCTGCTGGCCGCGGCCGTCGGCGGCGGCGCGGTCGCCGCGTGGCACTGGCGGCGCGGCAGGCGCCCGCGCCCGCTGGCGGCCAGCGCCAACCCGGATGTGCATCTGGACATCGGCGAGCCGGTGCATGTGGCGCGCTGGAACGCCGACGGGACCGCCAGTGTGCATTTTCGCGGGGCGCAGTGGACGGCGGTGGCCGCCGATCCCGCCGAGGCGGCCATCGCGGGCAACTTTCGGATCAAGGCGATGCAGGGCAACCGGCTTGTCATTGAAAAGCTTTAATGCGGCCCGAATCTCGAATCGCCGCGCGCAAACCCAATTTTCAATTCACGGAGATTCCATGGAAATAGCACTCGTCATCCTGATCCTCGCAGGTATTTTCATCGTCCAAAGCATCAAGGTCGTGCCGCAGCAAAACGCCTGGGTCGTCGAGCGGCTGGGCAAGTACCACGGCACCCTCACGCCGGGACTGAATTTCCTGATTCCGTTTGTCGATCGGGTCGCCTACAAGCACAGCCTGAAGGAAATTCCGCTCGACGTGCCGAGCCAGGTCTGCATCACCCGCGACAACACCCAGCTGCAGGTCGATGGCATCCTCTATTTTCAGGTGACCGACCCGATGCGCGCCAGCTACGGCTCGTCGAACTACATCGTCGCGGTCACGCAGCTGGCGCAGACGTCGCTGCGCTCCGTCATCGGCAAGCTGGAGTTGGACAAGACTTTTGAAGAGCGCAACATCATCAACGCCCAGGTCGTGGCGGCAATCGACGAGGCGGCGCTGAACTGGGGCGTGAAAGTGCTGCGCTACGAGATCAAGGACCTGACGCCGCCGAAGGAAATCCTGCACGCGATGCAGTCGCAGATCACCGCCGAGCGCGAAAAGCGCGCGCTCATCGCGGCGTCCGAAGGCCGCAAACAAGAGCAGATCAACATCGCCACCGGCGAACGCGAAGCCTTCATCGCCCGTTCCGAAGGCGAAAAGCAGGCGGCGATCAACAATGCGCAGGGCGAGGCGTCGGCAATCCTCGCCGTGGCCGAAGCCAACGCGCGGGCCATCGAGGTCGTCGCGATGGCGATCCGCCAGCCCGGCGGCCAGTCGGCGGTGCAGCTCAAGGTGGCAGAAAAGGCGGTCGAGGCTTACTCCCAGGTCGCGAACCATGCCAAGACCACGCTGATCGTGCCGAGCAGCATGACCGAAGTCTCGGCGCTGATCGCCTCGGCGATGAAAATGGTGCAGTCCGGCCAGGCCTGATCGGCCGGCCGCGTCAAAACGAATACAGAGGCAACGCGATGACTGCAAAAAACGTTCTTGGCACCGAACTGGTCGCCTGTTCTTTCGACCCACTGACCGGGTATTTCCGCGACGGCTGCTGCAACACCGACGCATCGGACCTGGGGTCGCACCTGATCTGCGTGCGGGTTAGCAGCGATTTTCTGGCGTTTTCCCGCGCCCACGGCAATGACTTGAGCACACCGATGCCGCAGTACCGTTTTGCCGGCCTCCGGCCCGGCGACCGCTGGTGCCTGTGCGCGCTGCGCTGGCGCGAGGCCCTGGAGGCGGGCTGCGCGCCACCGGCGGTGCTGGAAGCGACGCACGCGAATGCGCTGCAATTCGTCACCCTGGCGCAGCTTGAAAAGCACCGTTTCCAGGGAACCGTTCATTGAGGGTTGGGTTCATGGCGGAGCGCTTTGCCGAGCGGCAGGGCTGCTACAATCGGCGGCTTCGCGGAAGGGTGGATGAGCGGTTTAAGTCACACGCCTGGAAAGCGTGCGTGGGGTTATACCCACCGCGGGTTCGAATCCCGCCTCTTCCGCCA
>CAXSGT010000288.1:0-3248 GCA_964236835.1 uncultured Polaromonas sp. | reverse complement strand
CGCCGGCGTCGAGCGTCAGCCGCAGCAGCTTGGTCGAGCCTTCGACGGCTTCGCAGTTGACGATTTTGGCGATGCGCAGGTCGATTTTTGCGAAGTCATCGATGTTGATCTCGGGGGCGATGGCCTCACCGCCGGGCACTATGGTTTCAATAGCTGCTTGCGCAGGTTGGTCTTGTGCTGGAGGATCGAACAGTGCATCGAGCTGCTTTGGGTCAACACGTAGCATCAGATGTTGGTAGTCGCCAATGCGGTGGCCCTTGCCTAAGTTGTGTGCGGTGTCGTCAAAGGTCAGCGGCTCGATTTTCAGAAAGGTTTCGACCGTTGCAGCTAGAGCAGGAAGTACCGGTTTGAGGTACAGCGTCAGCAGGCGAAACGCCTCTATGCAATCACTGCAGACCTCATGTAGCCTCTCCTCCATCATTTCTTTCCTGGCTAGCTCCCAAGGCTTGTTTTGATCCACATAGGCGTTGACGCGGTCAGCCAGCAGCATGATGTCGCGCTGAGCCTTGGCATATTCACGGTTTTCGTACTTCTGTTGGATACTGTCTTTTAACCATCGAAGTGATTGCAGCAATGCTCTGCCGTCGCCCGATACATCGCTTAACTCTCCTGCGAAGCGCTTGGTAATAAATCCCGCTGTCCGGCTCGCAATGTTGACGAACTTCCCAATCAAATCGCTATTGACCCGCGCCAAAAAATCATCGGCATTGAAATCAATATCTTCATTGCGCGCATTGAGCTTGGCCGCCAGGTAGTAGCGCAGCCATTCCGGGTTCATTCCCAAATTCAGATACTTGAGGGGATCGAGCCCGGTGCCGCGGCTCTTGCTCATTTTTTCGCCGTTGTTCACGGTCAAAAAGCCGTGCACGAAGATGTTGTCGGGCGTCTTGCGGCCGCTGAACTTCAACATCGCCGGCCAGAACAGCGTGTGGAAGGTGACGATGTCCTTGCCGATGAAGTGATACTGTTCCAGCGCCGGGTCGGCCATGTAGTCGTCGTAGCTTTCGCCGCGCTTATCAAGCAGGTTCTTCAGTGACGCCAGATAGCCGACCGGCGCGTCGAGCCAGACATAGAAATACTTGCCCGGCGCGTCGGGAATCTCGATGCCGAAGTAGGGCGCGTCTCTGGAGATGTCCCAGTCGCCCAGGCCTTCGCTCTGCGTCCCGTCGGCGTTGGTTCGGACGGAAAACCACTCCCTGACCTTGTTGGCGACCTCGGGCTGGAGCTTGCCGTCCTGCGTCCAATTTTCCAGAAATGCCACGCACCGCGGGTCCGAGAGCCGGAAGAAAAAGTGTTCCGAGCTTCTCAAGACAGGCGTCACGCCCGACAGCGCCGAGTACGGATCGATCAAATCGGTCGGCGCATAGACCGCGCCGCAGACCTCGCAGTTGTCGCCGTACTGGTCTTTGGCGCCGCACTTCGGGCATTGGCCCTTGATGAAGCGGTCGGGCAGGAACATGCTTTTTTCCGGGTCGAAGAACTGCTCGATGACTTTGCTGTCGATCAGCCCGGCGCTTTTCAAATCCAGGTAGATTTGCCGCGCCAGCTGGTGATTTTCCGGGCTGTCGGTCGAGCTCCAGTTGTCGAAGCCGATATGAAAGCCGTCCAGATAAGGCTTGCGGCCGGCGGCGATGCCGGCGACGAACTGCTGCGGCGTGACGCCGGCTTTTTCGGCGGCGATCATGATCGGCGCGCCGTGGGCGTCGTCGGCGCCGACGAAATTCACTTCATTGCCCTGCATCCTTTGAAAGCGCACCCAGATGTCGGCCTGGATGTACTCCATGATGTGGCCGATATGGAAGTTTCCGTTGGCGTAGGGCAGCGCGGTGGTGACGAAGAGTTTTCGTTTTTCTTTGGTCATAGTCGGTCGATCAGCTCGCGGGCGGTGATGATGGGATAGCGGCCTTTTAGCGCCAGCACGTCTTTGTCGCCTGAGACAATGGTTTCGACGTGGCGCTGGTCGTAAAGCGCAAAAAGATAATCGTCTTTTTTATCCCGGCACACGCTTGGCAAAGGGTAATTCAAGGTTTTGAAATCGCAGTTGTCGCGTATTTCTTGCAACAGTGCCGTAGCCACTTTTTCGCCGCCGATGGCTCTTGCCAACACCCTCGATGTAAGCAGCGCTGCCGAAAGTTCTTCGAACTGCTCGTCGCAGCTGATCCATTCGATTTGCCGCATCCGCCAGGCCGCCATGACCAGACCTGGCGGACTGCCCAGTTTGAAGGTCGATGAAATCAGCAAATTGGTATCAATGGCGAACTTCATCGCCCGGCGGATTTGGCTGTGTCGGCTGCGGCGGCTTTGGCGCTGATTTCCGCGCGTGCTTCCTGCAAGGCCTGCTCAGCCAATGCCTCCACTTCTTCCTCGCTCAAATCTTCAAAACCTTTGGCGAATGCAGCCCAGGCCCGCTCGAACTCGCCATCGTTCTTGCGCCGCATTCGCTCAAACGTCGCCATATCCACCAGCGCGGCAACCGGCTTGCCGGCCTTGGTAATCACGACGCTGTCATGGCGGTATTGGACGCCGCTCAGCAATTCGCCGAGATTCTGGCGGACGGTCATGGCGGTGGCTTCTCTTAGCATGGCAGTTTCCTTTCAACACAGATTGCATCAATTCTATCAATTGATACAGGCTGGCTGTCTTGGTTCCGACCCGCACGACGTTTAGACTCCTGGTCAACCTGCGGTAACCAGCGCACTTGCTGAAAAAGGGCGCGCCGCCTTCGCCTGAATCACATGGAGACTCCCCCAAATGGCTGTAGAACAACAGGCACTTCTAGACGCGCTGCAAACCGTGCTCGACCCCAACACGGGCAAGGATTTTGTCTCTACCCGAGCGCTGAAAAATCTGCAAATCAGCGGCGCCGACGTGGCCTTCGATGTCGAACTCGGCTACCCGGCCAAAAGCCAGATCGCCGGCCTGCGCGCCAGCTTGGCCGCCGCCGCCCGAAGCGTTCTAGGTGTCGGCAACGTGCTGGTCAATGTCAGCGTGAATATCGCCAGCCACAGCGTGCAGCGCGGCGTGCAATTGCTGCCCGGCGTGAAAAACATCATCGCGGTCGCGTCGGGCAAGGGCGGCGTCGGCAAAAGCACCACCGCCGTCAACCTGGCGCTGGCCCTTAGCGCCGAGGGCGCCGCCGTTGGCCTGCTCGACGCCGACATCTACGGCCCCAGCATCCCGATGATGATGGGCATCGAAGGCCGGCCCGAAAGCTTGGACGGCAAGCACATGGAGCCGATGGAAAACCA
>CAXSGT010000287.1:0-3345 GCA_964236835.1 uncultured Polaromonas sp. | reverse complement strand
CGTACTTGCGGTCGTAGTGGATGCGGTGGCCGTTGAAGGTCAGCGCCGAATAGCGGAACAGCAGCACGTCGTCGGGCGTTATCTGACGCTGCCAGGCGCCCTTTTCAGCCGCGACGGGCGGTGGCACCGGCTCGCCCGGCTGGGCTGCCGCGCGGTAGACGATGTCGTGCTCTTCGGTCAGCGCCAAGCCTTGGTCGTTATGGACTTCATGCCGCACCAGCACAAACAGCAGGTCTCCGGTGCGGCCCGCCTTGTGCGTGACCGATTCGATGCACGACACGCGGCGGACCGCATTGCCCACGACCAGAGGATTGCCTTGCAGCCACCGCAGCCGGCCGCCGGCCCACATGCGGCGCGGCAGGGGTACAGGCGGCAGAAACCCGCCGCGCCTGGCGTGCCCGTCGGGGCCGATCTCGCTCTGGCGGTGCCGCGGCAAAAAATACAGCCAGTGCCACAGCGGCGGCAGGGGTGCGCCCGGCGCCGGCGCCGGATCATCGCGGTCCAGCGTCGCGGACAGTCCCGCAACCGGCGCGGCGCTAATGTCGTCGAGCAGGGTTTCGGTCCTGCCGGACCAGGCTTGCAGATGCGCCAGGGTTGCGGCGTCGAGGACGCGAATCTCGGTATCAGCGCTTGGAATCATGGTCGGTTTCCGTTTTAAAGCGTCATGGTCCCAGTTTAAAGCCGGCAAGGCAATCACTGAAGACAAAAACCGCGCTGACCGAGATCACCGACAGCCGGAGCCGTGCGCGAGCACTGCGCTCCGGTGCGCGAGCCTGAAGCGCTGCCCGCTTGCGCGCAATCGCTGGTCGATGCGATTGGCGCATTACCAGGACTGAAAATACCGCCGCCGTCAGGCGATGCGCTGCACCGTCCAGTACAAGGCCAGCACCAGCAAGGCCCATGAACCGCCCCGGACCACCACCGGCTGGTAATAACGCCACGGCAGCAGAATTCGTTGCAGCACGCACCAGGCGGCAACGGCGACAAGCTGGCCGGCTTCCACGCCGAGGTTAAAGCCGGCCAGAGCCCACAGCAGCAATGCGCCGGAGATGCCGGCTTCGATCAGCACGCTGGAAAAGGCCAGGCCGTGGATCAGGCCGAACACCAGCGCCAGCACATCGCCGCGTATCCAGCGCACCGGATAGAGATTGAGCAATGCCGACGCCGCGATCGTCAGCGCGATAAGCGGCTCGACCCAGGCGGGCGACGCCAAAAATCCGCCCAGCGTCGCCAGCGCCAGCGTGATCGAATGGCCGACGGTGAACCCCGTGACCGTCAGCAGCAGCCGGGAAAAGCCCGCGCTTGGACTTGCCGGCGCGGTAGCAGTGGCGGCGGCTGTGACGCCATGGCGCCGCACGTTGGGAAACAGCACCACCGGCAGCAGCAAGGCGAGCAAAAACGCCAGATGGTCGTAGCCGGTCAGAATGTGGTGAACGCCCTCGTCGAAAAATTGCCGCAGCGTGGCGATGCCGCCTTGCGGCAAGCGCCGAGCCACCGGCACGGCGCCTGTGTCGCCAGTGGACCGGTTGCTTTCTAGGCGGGAAGCGGCGGATGCGGCTGGCGTCGGCGAGCCGGCGGGCCTGAGCTCGATCTGCGGCCTGTCGAGCGGCGCCAGCACGGTGGCGAACGGCTTGCCGCCCAGCGTTCCGCTCAGCAGCAGCCTGTGCGTCGGGTCGATGTCCTTGAGCAGCCGGTAGTCGAGCGCAAGGCTGGCGGGCGCCGCGCAGGCAAGCGGCGCGCCGAGCCGGATATAGGCGCCGTCGCTGCGCTGCTCGAGCGACTCGAAAACCCATGCGACATCGAGCGCCTGGCCGGCGCAGCGCAAGCTCAGGCCAGCGGCGGCCCACTTGACGATATCGGGCGTGGCGCGCTTGACTTCGCCCCAGCTCAGTTGCCGGTCGTTGTCGGCGTCCAGGGTGTCCAGCGCGGCATCGACATCTTTTAGCGCCAGCGACAGCCGCATGCGCGGCACGCCAGAAGCCGCCTGGCCGCCGGGCTCGGACAGCACGAAGTACGCGTCGCTCGCCTTGTGGGCATGCGCCTGGCCGAAAAATCCGAAAATACCGACGGCCAGCAAAACCAGTGCGCCGAACGCCCGCCTCATCGTCGCGATTGTCATGACTTTCGCATAGCTTGCCAGCGCGCCAGCCGGGCGTCCTTCAGGCCGGTTTCCCGCAGCGCCAGCCGCAGCCGGTCGATGTCCTGCGCGCGACCGGCGGCTTGCGCCGCCGTCAGCGCCAGCCACCAGTCGAACGGCTCTTTTTGCAATCCCAGATTGTCCTCGGCATAGCGCCATGCGACAGCGGGCGCATCATCCAGCCAGAGCGCCGCGAGCGCCCGTTCCCTGGCATGCAGCGCCCTATCCTCGCCGCGCGCATCGAGCGCGGCGAAGCGCTCGACAAGTTCGGCGCCGACCGCTTTCCAGCGCGCATCGCCCTGCAGCTTGAGCGCCTGGCCCTGGCGAATCAGCACCGCGTCGCTCGGTGCCTGCGTTGCCAGCACCTTCAGCGCTTCGGCCGGTTGCGCCAGGCGCAGCGACAAGTCGGCATAGGCCAGCGCCGTATAGCCGTCGTTGTCGAGCGCCAGGCTGGCCTGGTAGGCGGTTTTAGCCTGTGCATCGGCGCCGGCGCGCTCCTCGCTTTCAGCCAGCAGCGACAGCAGCCAGGCGCGGGTCGATGCGTCGCCGGCCTGGCGCGCCAGCGCGCCAAGGCCAAGCCGCGCCGCGTCGAAGTCGCCCAGCAGCGAGCGGGTTTCCAGCGAGCAGGCGGCGGCGTAAAAACCAGCGCCGGCAAGGCGAACCTGCTCGCACGCCTGCGCCGCCGCGGCGTAGCGGCCCGACAGCCGTTCGAGCGTCGCCATCGTCAGCCAGCCCTGCGGCTGCGCCGGCTCGCGCGCCAGCGCGGCCTTCAGGGTTTTTCGCGCGGCGCCAAATTCATGGCGGCTTTGCTCGACGGTGGCCTGCAGCACCGCCAGCGCGGCCGGCGCATCGGCCCGGTCCCACCAGCGCGCCAGCGCCGCCTGCGCGCGCCCGAGGTAGCGCGGATCGGCCGTGCGCCTGGCCAGCGCGATCCAGCGGCGCGCCGCTTGCGCCGCGGCCTCAGGAGTCGCGGCGGGCGCGCGGATGCGCTCGGGCAATTTCTCGACCACCTCGGAATCGTTTTGCGGCGTCCACTCGCGCGGCGCGGCGTGGGCCAGCGCCAATGCGAACACCGGCAAGGCGCAGGACAGCAGTCGAATGGCGGGTTTCATGGTGGGAGCCGATTATGTAGGTGGCGGCGCCGCACAAAAAAACATCGGCGAGCGGACAAGGCACGCCGATGGGGTTTCTTGGCTCTTCCGGGCGAG
>CAXSGT010000286.1:0-3351 GCA_964236835.1 uncultured Polaromonas sp. | reverse complement strand
GCTGCGCGGCACGCCTTCGGACAGGTTGCGGCCCTTGACCTCCATCTCGCGCACTTCCGAGCCGGGAAAGGCCGAGCCGATGTTTTTCTTGATCGCCTCGGCGGTCGGCTCGCCGATCAGCATGCCGTAATTGCGGCGGATGTAGTTGATGATGGCGTCGTCGAAGCGGTCGCCGCCGACGCGAACGCTGCCCTTGTAGACCATGCCGCCGAGCGAGATCACGCCGACTTCGGTGGTGCCGCCGCCGATATCGACGACCATCGAGCCGCTGGCCTCCGACACCGGCAGCCCGGCGCCGAGCGCGGCGGCCATGGGTTCTTCGATCAGATAGACAGCGGCGGCGCCGGCGGCCTCGGCGGCGTCCTTGATGGCGCGGCGCTCGACCTGGGTCGAGCCGCAGGGAACGCAGATGATGATGCGCGGGCTGGGCGTGAGCAGGCGGCGCGGATGCACCATCTTGATGAACTGCTTGATCATCTGCTCGGTGATCACGAAATCGGCGATGACGCCGTCCTTCATGGGACGGATCGCCTCGATATTGCCAGGCACCTTGCCGAGCATCGCCTTGGCTTCGCGGCCGACGGCCTGAATCACTTTCTTGCCGTGCGGCCCGCCCTCGTGGCGGATGGCGACAACCGAAGGCTCGTCGAGCACGATGCCCTTGTCGCGCGCGAAAATCAGGGTGTTGGCGGTTCCGAGGTCGATCGCCAGGTCGGTGGAAAAATACCGACGGAATGCTTCAAACATGTGCAGGTATCCGGTTGGGCATGGGCAAACTTCGTTGCCGCATCGCCTTTTTTATGAGAGTCAATAATGAGAGAAACGAAGCCGGAGGCTTTGAGAAATTTTGCTAGCAGCGTCAACTCGCGCCTAAAGCGTGCATCCAACCGTGATTTCACGCCAAAGGCGGGATAATAACGCATCACTCTGGGCACGGCATGGCAAAATGCCCGATTTTTCGGCGCCGCATACTGCAGCCAGCGGCATTTTTTCGCCCGCGCTTTCGCCCTTTCCCATCATCTTTTCTTTTATGCCATTGACATCACAAGACATCGCCCGCGTCGCCAATCTGGCGCGGCTGGAGCTTCGCGCGGATGAGACCGAGCGCACCCTGAGCCAGCTCAACGGCTTTTTCGCGTTGGTGGCGCAAATGGATGCCGTCGATACCGAAGGCGTCGAGCCGCTGGCGCATCCCGCGGCGCTGCTGGGAGAGGTGGCGCTGCGGCTGCGCGACGACATCGCCAGCGAACCCGATCAGCGAGAAGCCAGCCAGGCAAGTGCGCCGGCCGTCGAGCGCGGGCTGTTCCTGGTGCCGAAAGTCATCGAATGAACGGCCTTCTTGCCAACCTCGACCTGCACGACCTGGGCGTGGCGCAGCTCGCCGCCAGGCTTGCCGCCGGCGATGTCTCCAGCGTCGAGGCCACGCAGCATTTCCTGGCGCGCATCGCCCGGCATGACAGCCTGGGCGCCTTTCTGGCCACCGATCCAGGCGTGTCGCTGGCGCAGGCGCGCGCCGCCGACGCGCGGCTGGCCGCTGGCGAACGCACGCCGCTGCTGGGCGTGCCGCTGGCGCACAAGGATGTGTTCGTGACGCGCGACTTCCCGACCACCGCCGGCTCGAAAATGCTCGAAAACTACCGCAGCCCGTTCGATGCGACGGTGGTCAGCCGGCTCGGCGTCGAAGCCGGCGGCGCCGGCATGGTCACGCTCGGCAAGCTCAACTGCGACGAATTCGCAATGGGATCGGGCAACGAAAACAGCGCTTACCAAGCGGTGCAAAACCCCTGGGACACGAGCCGCGTGCCGGGCGGCTCATCAGGCGGCTCGGCGGCGGCGGTCGCGGCACGGCTGGTTCCCGCAGCCACTGGCACCGACACCGGCGGCTCGATCCGCCAGCCCGCCTCATTGACAGGCATCACCGGCATCAAGCCGACCTATGGCCGCTGTTCGCGCTATGGCATGGTCGCCTTCGCCTCCAGCCTCGACCAGGCCGGCCCGATGGCGCGCAGCGCGCTCGACTGCGCGCTGCTGCTCTCGGCCATGGCCGGCCCCGATCCCGACCGCGACTCGACCTCGCTGGATTTGCCGGCAGCGGACTACGCTACTGATTTAATAGCTAACAATTTAAGCGGGACGGGTGAAAAACCCTTAAAAGGCTTGAAAATCGGGCTACCGACGCAGTTTTTTGGCACCGGCTGCGCGCCCGATGTGCTGGCAGCCGTTCGCGCCGCGCTGGCCGAGTTCGAAAAGCTCGGCGCGACGCTCGTCGATGTCAACCTGCCGCTGACCGAATTGTCGATTTCGGTGTATTACGTCATCGCCCCGGCCGAGGCCAGCAGCAACCTGAGCCGCTTCGACGGCGTTCGCTACGGCCACCGCGCGGCGCACTACACCGACTTGAACGACATGTACCGCAAATCGCGCTCGGAAGGCTTCGGCGACGAGGCGACGCGCCGCATCATGATCGGCACCTATGTGCTGAGCCATGGCTATTACGACGCCTATTACCTCAAGGCGCAAAAAATCCGCCGCCTGATCGCGCAGGACTTCCAGACCGCATTCACGCAGTGCGACCTCATCGCCGGCCCGGTCTCGCCCACCGTCGCCTGGAAAATCGGCGAAAAGTCCGATGATCCCGTCGCCAGTTACCTGGCCGACATCTATACGCTGTCGTCGAGCCTGGCCGGCCTGCCGGGAATGAGCATTCCGGCGGGCTTTGGCGCGCACGGCATGCCCGTCGGTCTCCAATTGATCGGCAACTATTTCCAGGAAGCGCAGCTGCTTGGCGCGGCGCACCGGTTTCAGCTGGCGACAGACTGGCACCAGAAAATACCGAAAGCTCCGGTATGAGCCAAGACGCAAAATCCCTGTTGATCCAGGGTTACGAAGTCGTCATCGGCTTTGAAACCCACACCCAGCTGACCACGCAGTCGAAACTGTTCAGCCGCGCTTCGACCTCGTTCGGCGCCGAGCCCAACACGAATGCGTCGGCGGTGGACTTCGCACTGCCCGGCGCGCTGCCGGTGATGAACCGGGGCGCGGTGCAGCGGGCGATCGAGTTTGGCTTGGCGGTGAATGGGCATATCGCCGAGCACAGCGTCTTCGCCCGCAAGAACTACTTCTATCCCGACCTGCCCAAGGGCTACCAGATCAGCCAGTTCGAGATTCCGGTGGTGCAGGGCGGCGTGGTCGAGTTTTTCCTCGGCGGCGAGCCCAGGT
The DNA here is from genome assembly GCA_964236835.1 of uncultured Polaromonas sp. Taxonomy (GTDB): domain Bacteria; phylum Pseudomonadota; class Gammaproteobacteria; order Burkholderiales; family Burkholderiaceae_C; genus Polaromonas. The sequence continues at coordinate 132 of CAXSGT010000286.1, read as the reverse complement.
CGGTTCGGCTGGTGCGCGCCCACCTGGAGGAAGACGCCGGCAAGTCGCTGCACGAGGACTTTATCGGCATGAGCGGCATCGACCTGAACCGCGCCGGCACGCCGCTGCTCGAGATCGTCACCGAGCCCGACA
>CAXSGT010000285.1:0-3391 GCA_964236835.1 uncultured Polaromonas sp. | reverse complement strand
GGCGCCGGAATAGCGCACACCGGCGCGACGTCGATCGACTTGAAATCGGCCGGCGAGACGATCTCCAGGTATTCCATGTCGGGCGAATAATCGAACAGGTAATGGCTGATGCCCGGACGCTGATGCACGACGTCGCCGGCTTCGACCAGCGTTTCCTTGTCGTCGTACATAAAGCGCGCCCAGCCTTTCATCATGATGACGATCTGGAAATCCGCTTCATGGCGGTGCCAGCCCGTGCCTTGTTCTGGTGCCATATTGGCCTTCACCAGGTGCGCGATCACTTTTCCATTGGTTGCGTCGGCGATGCCGAGGTCGCGGTAAAGAAAAAAGTCGCGCAGGCCGCCGGGAACGAATTGCGTGTCGCCCGGTTTGACGTGGGAAAAGCGGGTAGCGGTGCGGTCCAGCATGGGAAATACTCCTTTTCGGTCGGCAACCATAGAAATGGTGCAATGCAACAAGCACGAACCGTTCCAGCGTCCAAGCCGCGCAGGACGGCCTGGTGCTCGGGGATAATCGGCCGTTATGAGCGGCAACACCTTCGGCAATCTTTTCGCGGTCACCAACTTCGGTGAATCCCACGGTCCGGCCATCGGCTGCGTCATTGACGGCTGCCCGCCGGGCATGGCGCTTTGCGAAGCCGATATCCAGCACGACCTGGACCGGCGCCGACCCGGCACCAGCCGCCACGTCACGCAGCGCAGCGAGCTCGATGCGGTCGAAATCCTGTCGGGCGTGTACCAGGGCAAGACCACCGGCACGCCGATTTGCCTGCTTGTCAAAAACACCGACCAGCGCAGCCGTGACTACGGCGATATCCTCGACACCTTCCGTCCCGGCCATGCCGACTACAGCTATCTGCACAAGTACGGCCTGCGCGACCCGCGCGGCGGCGGCCGGTCGTCGGCGCGCCTTACCGCGCCGACGGTGGCGGCGGGCGCCGTCGCCAAGAAATGGCTGGCTGAAAAATACGGCACCGTTTTTCGCGGCTGCATGACGCAGCTCGGCGACATCCTGATTCCGTTCGAGTCCTGGGAGCATGTGGCGCAGAATCCGTTTTTCGCCCCGATGGCCGATGTGTCGGCGCTGGAAAGCTACATGGACGCGCTGCGCAAGGCGGCCGACTCGTGCGGCGCGCGCATCCGCGTGACGGCGTCGGGTGTTCCGGTCGGCCTGGGCGAGCCGCTCTATGACAAGCTCGACGCCGACATCGCTTTCGCCATGATGGGAATCAACGCGGTCAAGGGCGTCGAGATCGGCGCCGGTTTCGCCAGCGTGGCGCAGCGCGGAACGACGCACGGCGATTCTCTTTCGCCGGAAGGCTTCGAGTCCAACAACGCCGGCGGCGTGCTCGGCGGCATCAGCACCGGCCAGGATTTGGAAGTGGCGATCGCGATCAAGCCGACGAGCTCGATCATCACGCCGCGCCGGTCGATCGACATTCACGGCCAGCCGGCCGAGGTAGCGACCAAGGGCCGGCACGACCCGTGCGTCGGCATCCGCGCCACGCCGATCGCCGAGGCGCTTCTGGCGCTGGTGGTGATGGAGCACGCGCTGCGTCAGCGTGCGCAGAACGCGGATGTCGAGGTCGCCACACCGGACATCATGCGGCACCACAGCCGTTAGGAACCTGGCACCCAGGCTCCGCTGGCGCCGGTTTTAGCGGGTTCAGGCGGGCGGTGCGCAGTAGCCCGCGTTGAAGACCGACTCCTCCTCGCGCAGCCAGCGCATCGCATAGGCGTCCAGCGCAGCGTGGTCGAAGGCCGCCGCGGCCAAGCCTACGTAACCATCGGGGCGAACCAGATAAATGGCATTGCGGGCCATGCCGGCCCGTCGCGCCGTCTCGGAATACCCATACACATGCAACGCCAGGCGCCACCCCGCGCACCAGGCTTGCAGTCCCGGCGCGGCCTCGCCGTAAACGTGAACCTGCCAGCGCAAGGACTTCAGTGCGTCGAAGTTGCTGCCATCGCCGAGCGCAACCCAGGGCAGGCGATCGCCGCCCCGCACCCGCCCCGCACGTCCCACGCTCAGCGCGCTGTCGGGGTAGTGAATGCGCGTTTGCGACACGCGTAAAAACAGCCAGCGCCGCACCGCTTTCGGGTAAGTGATGACAGGCAGCAACAGCGGAACCAGCACGGTGCGGACCAGCCTTGCACGGATCGAATTGCCGACGATGGCATTGAACGCCTGGTCGGTTGTTCTTACCAGCGACAGGGCAAAAGGCCTGCGCTCCGGCTCGTAGCTGCCCAGCAGCTCCGGATTGCCGCCCCTCACGGTTTGCGCCAGTTTCCAAGCCAGGTTGGCGGCATCGCCCAGCCCGGTGTTCATGCCCTGTCCCCCCACCGGGCTGTGCACATGGCCGGCATCACCCAGCAGAAAAACCCTCTCGACCCTGAACCTGTCAGCCACCCGGTGATGAACGCGGTAGGTTGAAAACCAGTGCAGCCGCTCGATCCGCGCCAGGCCGCGCGCTTCTATCCGTGGCCGCACGGTCTCAAAACCGGCATGTTCGCCAGCGCCCTCTGGCAATTGCCCGACGATGCGGTGCCGATTCTTTTCGCGCATCGGAAAGAACGCGATGAACTCGCCGTCGTCCATGCATACATTGACGTCATCGGCGTACAGCTTGCCGCTCGCCGTCACGTCGGCCACGTAAAAGCGCCGTTCGTAGGTGCCGCCGGACAGCTGGACGCCAAGGCCGTGCCGCACGCTGCTGCCAGCGCCATCACAGCCGGCCAGGTAGGACGCCTGCACAATGTGCGTCCCGTCATCGCGCTTCAGGGTGGCGGTCACGCCGCTGATGTGTTGTATCAGGCTCACCAGCTCGGTGTTCCATTCGACCCGGCCGCCAAGCGACTCGAGCTGGGCCAGCAGCATGGCTTCGTTCTGGTCTTGCGTCAGGATGTAGAGGTAGGGATGCGGCGTGTCGTTGGCCGCCAGGCCGCCCAGCCGCACCGAGCCCGCCAGCGCGCCGCGCAGCCATAAACGAAGGCTGCCAAAGTGCCGCCCGCGTGCAAGGGCTTCGCCACCCAAGCCCAGCTGGTCATAAAACTCCATGGTGCGCGCCTGAACCACGATGGCCCGTGTTTCAGTAGTCGGGCCCGATTTGCTGTCGCAAATGAGCGTCTTAACTCCTAGACGGGTGAGCCACAGGGCCAGCAGCAGGCCGGTGGGGCCGGCACCGGCGATCAAGACTTCAGGTCGCGCGTTTTGCATTTGCTTCTTTCATGGCGATTTGGCTACAGCGGAAAGATCAACCGCACGTTGCCAGCTCCGATATCGATATTTTGAGGCCAGCCAGGCCTGATTCATTATTTCCCTGGGTCACGCGACAGACGCGGCAAATGCCGGGAAAGAAGCGGGGAAGAAGGCGCGGATTCCTCCTACAGCC
>CAXSGT010000284.1:0-3417 GCA_964236835.1 uncultured Polaromonas sp. | reverse complement strand
GTTTCGCGTGGGTTGCCTTTAAGCACCGCGTTCAGCGCATCGAGTTCGGCCTGGACGCCGCCGGCGGCCAGAAAATCGGGCGCGTGATGCTGGTATTCGTAGGCGGCGCCGGTCAGCAGCGCAACGGTGCAGATTCCCAGCTCGCGTAAGCGGCGGCTGGTCGGCAGGCCGGTGCGCACCGCGGCCAGATAGACATTCCAGCCGTGCGCCAGCGGCTCGCTCCACAGCAGCGCCTTGTCCAGGTTGAGCAGGCTGCCGCCCCGACGCTTCAGGACGGCGTCCACCAGGTCCTGGGGTTGGGGTTTGAGGGCCGGGCTCCAGTCGGGTATGCGCATGGTGTGTCTTCTCTCGTGCGGTGGATGGATGCGGAATAATGCCACGGATGCGACTCAAATTCACCAAGATGCACGGCGCCGGCAATGATTTCGTCATGCTCGACGAGACCCGCGCGCCGCTCGGATTGACGCCGGCGCAATACCGATTTCTGGCCGATCGGCATTTCGGCGTCGGCGCCGACCAGATTCTTTCGGTGCGGCCTTCGCCCGGCGCGGGCATCGATTTCGAGTACGTGATTCACAACGCCGACGGCGGCGAGGTCGAGCAGTGCGGCAACGGCGCGCGCTGTTTTCTGCGCTTTGTCCGCGAGCGCGGCCTGACCGAAAAAGACGCGGTGAAAGTCAAGACCCTGGGCGGCGTCATCGAGCCGCGCCTTGAGGCCGACGGCCGCGTGACGGTCGATATGGGCGCGCCGGTGTTCGATCTCGACCGCATTCCCTTCGATGCGGCGGGCCTGGCGCCGCAAGCCGCCGGTTCATGGAAAAAATGGCCTCTGGCGCTTGCTGGACGGGCGGAGATAGCTACTGTTTTAATAGCGGTGGTGTCGATGGGCAATCCGCATGCGGTGCAGCTTGTCGATGACGTCGAGTGCGCGCCGGTGCTGGAAACCGGCCCGCTGATCGAGCGCCATGCGCGCTTTCCGAATCGGGTGAACGCCGGCTTCATGCAGCTCGTGTCGCGGCGCCGGATCCGTCTGCGCGTCTACGAGCGCGGCGCCGGCGAAACGCTGGCCTGCGGCACCGGCGCGTGCGCGGCGGTGGTGGCTGGCATCCGGCTCGGCCTGCTGGAGTCGCGCGTCGATGTGCTGACGCGAGGCGGCGGTGCGGATGACCGGCCCGGCGACAACGGTCTTTGAAGCCGAGATCGACATTCCCGACGCGCCCCTGAAATCCAGCGGCGCGGCGCGGGAATCGGGCGACAATTGCCGCCATGAAGCTCACTGAACACGCCATCACGGAAGACGACATCGCCAATTTTCTGGCCAACACGCCGGACTTTTTCGAGCGCCATGCCGAGCTGCTCGCCACCGTGCAGCTGTCCAGCGGCCACGGCGGCCGCGCCATCGGCCTGCAGGAGCGCCAGGCCGCCCTGCTGCGCGAGAAGATCAAGGCGCTGGAGACGCGCGTCGTCGAGATGATCCGCCATGCGCAGGACAACCTCGTCATCGCCGGCAAGATGCACGGCTGGACGCGCGCGCTGCTGCGGACCGCGCGCGCCGAAGACGTTCCCGGCGCCATCATTGCCGGCCTTGCCAGCGAGTTCGAGATTCCGCAGGCGGCGATCCGGGTCTGGGGCGTCGGCAGCCGGTATGCCGACGAGCCGTTCGTGATCGGCCCCGGCAGCGATGTGCGGACTTTCGCGGCCTCGCTGGCGCTGCCGTATTGCGGCCTCAACGCCGGTTTCGAGGCGGCCGGCTGGCTGGCCAAGCCGGCCGAAGCCGAATCGCTGGCGCTGATCCCGCTGCGCGCCGCCGCCGATGCGCCGGTACTGGGCCTGCTTGTCCTCGCCTCGCCCGACGCGCAGCGTTTTCACGCGGGCATGGGAGTCGAGTTTCTGGAACGCCTGGGCGAGCTGGCCGCCGCGGCGCTGTCGCGGCTGGCTGGGCCACGCTTTGGGCTGCCTGAAGGCGCGGCATGACCGTGCCTGAGCCCACCTTCGGCGAGGAAGCCGTTTTGGAGCCGCATCCGCTGGCGCAGCGCTACCTGGCCTACGTCCGGGTGGAAAAGCGCCTGGCCCAGCGCACCGTCGAGCTCTATACGGCCGACCTGCGCAAGCTCGAGGCCTATGCGCGCAAGGCCGAGGTGGCGCTGACGCAGGTCCAGCATGTCCACCTGCGGCGCTGGGTTGCGCAGATGCACGCCGGCGGGCGCAGCGGGCGCGGCATCGCGCTGATTCTCTCGGGCTGGCGCGGCTTCTACACCTGGCTGGGGCGCGAAGGCCTGGTGTCCGGCAATCCGGTGCGGGACGTGCGCTCGCCCAAGGTGGCCAAGCCGCTGCCCAAGGCGCTGAGCGTCGATGAGGCGATGCAGCTCGCCGGCTTCGAGGCCGAGGCGACCACCGCCGACCCTTTCCTCGAAGCGCGCGACCAGTGCATCACCGAGCTGCTCTACGGCTGCGGCCTGCGCATCGGCGAGCTGGTCGGCCTCGATGCCCAGGCCAGCGCCAGGGCGCGCGGCTGGATCAACCTGGCCGGCGCCGAGGCGCATGTGCTCGGCAAGGGCGAAAAACGGCGCAGCGTTCCGGTCGGCCGCGCGGCGCTGCTCTCGCTGCGCAAATGGCTCGCTGTTCGCAGCCTCTGGGCGCGCAAGGGCGTTGCCGGCGGCGAAGCGCTGTTCATCAACCCGCGCGGCGGCCGCCTCACGCCGCAGCACATCCGCGTGCGCCTGAAGCGGCGCTCGCAGCAGGCCGGGCTGGCGACGCCGGTGCATCCGCACATGCTGCGCCATTCCTTCGCCAGCCACGTGCTGCAGTCCAGCGGCGACCTGCGCGCGGTGCAGGAGCTGCTCGGCCACGCCAACATCACGACGACGCAGGTCTACACGCGGCTAGATTTCCAGCACCTGGCGAAGATTTATGACGCGGCGCATCCGCGGGCGATTGCGGATGGCGCGGGATCGAAAGCCATGTCCCGGACGAATCACCCAAACAAGGCGAAGTAGGCCGGCTCGCCCGCCGGCTGGCGGCGCGCCTGTCGGCGCCATCGCCAGCGGGCGCCGACGAGACGATGCGCGTGAAAAGCCATGCCAGCCAATTCCTTGGCTAGGCCGCTTTCAGCCCGCGCTCGAAGATCCGCGCCCGCGGCTGCAAGGACATCGACTGGCTGGCGCTGTCCATCGTGGCGCTTGGCGGTGTGCTATTTACCTACTGCTGCGCCGATTTATTCCACAAGATCATCGCGTTGGCAGAGAGCGACGCGGGCGTCGATGTCTTTATTTGCGAACGCATGGGCGGGCGCGCCCGATCGTTCGATGACGATCGCCTTTCCAGAAGGCGAACACCTCAAGGGGTTGGCGCTGGTTAAAGGCCGTAAACCGGCCGCGGTGGTCGTTTCCATCCACGCTGACGCTTGGCAGCGGTCAA
>CAXSGT010000283.1:0-3446 GCA_964236835.1 uncultured Polaromonas sp. | reverse complement strand
TCTGCTGTGGGCCTGCGACCTCAATTTCGTTCGCGGCGAGGACTCGCTGGTTCGCGCGCTGTGGGCCGGCAAACCGTTCGTCTGGCAGGTTTACCCGCAGGCCGGCGGCGCGCACCTGGACAAGCTCGACGCGTTTTTGGACCTGCTCGACGCGCCGCCTTCACTGCGGCGTTTTCATGCCGCCTGGAACGGCCGCAACCCGTCGCCGCCGCTGGCAGTCCTCCCGGCGCTGGATTTACCGGCCTGGCAGGCTTGCGTCCTAGCCGCGCGCGTGCGGCTGCTGACGCAGGACGACCTGACGACCCGCTTGCTGGGGTTTGTGGCGAAAAAACGTTAAAATCACGGGCTTTGCGGCTTTGCCTCGGGGGCAAAACGCCTGATTCGGTCCAAAACCCGCCGCACCTGCTGCGACCCAACTTCTTTTAAAACCACCATGAAAATCGCTCAAGAAATCCGCGCCGGCAACGTCATCATGAATGGCAAGGACCCGATGGTCGTTCTCAAGACCGAATACAGCCGGGGCGGGCGCAACTCGGCCACGGTGCGGATGAAGCTCAAGAGCCTGATCGCCAACTTCAACACCGAAGTCGTGTTCAAGGCCGACGACAAGATCGACCAGGTCATCCTGGACAAGAAAGACTGCACGTACTCCTACTTCGCCGACCCGATGTATGTCTGCATGGACGCCGACTACAACCAGTACGAGGTCGAGGCCGAGAACATGGGCGACTCGCTGAACTACCTGCAGGACGGCATGGACCTCGAAGTCGTGTTCTACGACGGCAAGGCGATTTCGGTCGAGGTGCCGACCAGCGTGCAGCGCGAAATCAGCTGGACCGAGCCCGCCGTCAAGGGCGACACCTCGGGCAAGGTGCTCAAACCCGCCAAGCTGGCGACCGGCTTCGAGATCGGCGTGCCGATCTTCGTCGCGCAGGGCGATATCGTCGAGATCGACACCCGCACCGGCGAATACCGCAAGCGCGTCTGATCGCGCTGCCTGCGGGCGCATTTCGCGCTTCCTGAAAAAGGCTCCGCACGGAGCCTTTTTTGCATTGCATAACTTTTTTCCAACCTCGCGGCTCATGGAACAAACACACGATTTAACGCAGGACCGCCTGGCGCACGCCTGGGCCGAGCTGCAGGCGTCTTCCAACGACAGCGCGCCGCTGCGCCCCGACGCCAACCGGCTGGCGTTCGCCGATCCGGAATTCTTGCTCAGGCGCGAAACCCGCAGCATCCGCATCCAGCTCGAAATGCTCAAGCCCGAGCTCGACCAGCAGGCCCAAGGCGTCGAGAACACCGTCGTCGTCTTCGGCAGCGCGCGCTTTCCGGCGCCCGAGCAGGCCAACGCCGCGCTCAAGCTGGCCGAAGAAAGCGGCGGCGACGGCGCGGCGCTGGCGCTGGCCCGGCGCCATGTGCGCAACGCCTATTACTACGACCAGGCGCGGCTCTTTGCGCGGCTGGTCGCCGGCTACAGCAAGCCGCGCCCGCCGGCCGAGCGCATGTTCATCTGCACCGGCGGCGGCCCCGGAATCATGGAGGCGGCAAACCGCGGCGCGCAGGAAATGGGCGAGCTGACGGTCGGGCTGAACGTCGTGCTGCCGCACGAGCAGACGTCCAACCCGTACGTCTCGCCGTCGCTCAATTTCAAGTTTCATTACTTCGCGCTGCGAAAAATGCATTTCATGATGCGCGCCAAGGCGCTGGTGGTGTTTCCCGGCGGCTTCGGCACGCTCGACGAGCTGTTCGAGATCATCACGCTGGTGCAGACGCGCAAGGCCAGGCCGGTGCCGATCATTTTGTTCGGCAGCGACTACTGGAAGCGGCTCTTTAACTTCGACGTGATGATCGAGGAAGGCGCGATCTCGCCCGACGACCTGAAGCTGATGCGCTATGTCGATGAACCGCAGGCCGCCTGGGACGCCATTAAGACGTTCTACGAGTTATAGGCGCCTCATTCGGCGGCTTTGCTGTGAAAGAGTGTCGCGTCCCGCAGCAGCCAAGCCAGGCGCGAGCCCGCGCCGACGACGGCGCCCATGACCCAGAACACGCCGGCGATGCCGACGAGCGCACCGGCCGAGCCGAACAGCATCGGCATCAGGAAGCTCGAGGCGTTGATCGCCATCAGCCGCAAGCCCAATGCTTCGCCGTGGCGCGCCTCGGGCGTGATCTGGTGCAGCATGCTCATAATCATCGGCTGCACCAGGCCGAGCGAAAACCCGAGCAGCACCGAGCAAATTCCCATCGTCAGCGCCGAGCGCATGAACGGATAGACGCCGAAGATCGCTCCCGTCGCCAGCATCGCGAACGCCAGCACGCGCCACTCCTTCAGGTGCGCCGCCAGCAGCGGCATCAGCATCCGGATCAGCGCCGCGGCGACGGCGAACGCGCCCAGGATCGAGCCGATCACCGACGCGCTGATGCCGCGCTCGAAGCCGAGCACCGGAACGACGAAGGTGTGCACGTCCCAGCACGACGACAAAAACCAGTTCACCATCATCAGGCGCCGAAACACCGGCTCACGCAGCAAATCCCAGGCCCGGGGCTGCGCGCCGGGCGCGGCCAGGATCGGCGGCAATTCGCGCGTGCGCCGCACCAGGAACCAGCTCGCCAGCGGCAGCGCCGCCAGCAGGAAAAAAGCGGCGCGGTAGCCGGTGAGGCTGCCCGGCGCGGCGCCGGCGTGGTCGATCAACAGGCCGGCTGAAAACGGGCCGACGAAATTCGAGATCGCCGGCCCGATCGACAGCCAGCTGAAGACCTGCCTGAGCTGCAAGGCGCCGCCCGCCGCGCGGCCGACATGGCGCTGCAGCGCGATCACCGCCGCGCCGGTGGCGCCGCCGGTCATCAAGGCCGCCAGGCAGAGCACCGGAAACACCGGAAACGCCACCGCCGCGCCGGCGCCCAGGACGGCGGCCGCCACGCTGAAGCTGACCGGCCGCCTGAGCCCGTGGCGGTCGGCGAAGCGCCCCGCCGGCAGCGCCAGGAACACCTGCGTCAGCGCGAACAGCGCCAGCAGCACGCCGACCGCCGCCGGGCTGCGGCCTTCGCGCAGCGCCAGCAGTGGCGCGGCCATGCGCATGCCGGTCATGCAGGCGTGCAGGCAGATCTGCGCCACGATCAGGCGCGCCAGTTCAGGCGTCATGCAATGCCTCTCAAACTTCGTCCAGCTCTTTTTCCAGCGGCGCCACGGCAATGAGGCGCTGCGCATCGGCGTCGGGCAGCGCCTCGATGTTGCGCAAGGCCTTGCCCATAACGCGGCTGCGCTGCTCGGCGCTGCTGAGCGTGCTGAGCACGGTTTCGGTCTGCGACTTGACTTTCGCAAGCACGTCGCCGAACTTGCCGAATTCCGTTTTGACGGCGGCGAGCACCTGCCATACCTCGGACGAGCGCTTTTCCAGCGCCAGCGTGCGGAAACCCATCTGGAGACTATTGAGGATCGCCGACAG
>CAXSGT010000282.1:0-3465 GCA_964236835.1 uncultured Polaromonas sp. | reverse complement strand
GCTGCTGGCCGCCGCTCATCTGGCCGGCTGGGCGGTCGAGCAGGGTTTTCAGCGCCGGGAACAGGTCGAGCGCCTTGGCTTCCATCGCGCCGGCGTCGCGGCCAGCGGCGACATGCAGATTTTCCCGCACCGTGAGGCCGGTAAAAAGGCGCCGGTCTTCGGCGACATAGCCCAGCCCGGACTGCGCGCGCCGGTGCGTTTCCCAGCGCTCGATGTCGGCGGCGCCAATGGCGGATTGGTAACGGATGCCGCCCTCGGTGCGCACCTCCAGCCCCATCAAGGCCTTGAGCAGCGTCGATTTGCCGGCGCCGTTCAGGCCCTGCAGCACGACCAGCTCGCCGGCATCGACCCGCAGCGACACGTCGAACAGCGCTTGCGCCTGGCCGTAGAACGCGCTGAGGTTCTCCACTTCAAGCATGCGCGCCGCCTTCCCGCAGGCTTTCGCCGAGGTAGAGCCGGCGCACCTCCGCGTCGCGGGAAATCTCGTCGAACGAGCCGTGCGCGGCCAGCCGGCCTTCGATCAGCACCAGCACCCTGTCGGCCACGCCGGCGACCGCGTCCATGTTGTGCTCGGTGTAGAGCACCGCCATGCCCTGCCCGGCGAGCTTTTTCACAAGCCGCATCAAGCTCGCGCGCTCGGCCTCGGCCAGCCCGGCCGCCGGTTCATCGAGCAGCAGCAAGCTCGGTGCGGCCGCCAGCGCGATGGCCAGCTCAAGGCGCTTTTTCGCGCCGTAGGGCAGGCTCGAAACATCTTCGGCGGCCAGATCCAGCAGGCCGGTTTCATCGAGCAGCGCCCTGGCGGCTTCGCGCGACTGCCGATCGAGCGTTTTGAAGGCTGAAACAGCACTTTCGGCACGTCCAGCCTGAATAGCTAGCTGCACATTTTGTAGCACCGTCAACGCGTCGAAGACCTGCGCCACCTGAAACGTTCGCGCCACGCCGTGCCGCAGGCGGGCGGCCGGCGCCAGTTTTTCCAGCGCCTGGCCGTTCCACAGCACCCCGCCGCCGGTCAGCGGATATTGGCCGGCGATGCAGGCAAAGCAGGTCGATTTGCCGGCGCCGTTCGGGCCGATCAGCGCGACGCATTCGCCGCCGGCGATGTCGAAGCTCACGCCATCGACCGCATGGATGCCGCCGAAATGCTTGACCAGCTGTCGCACTTGCAGCATCAGCCGCCTCCCCTGGCGACGCGCCCATGGGTGCCGAAGCGCGCCAGCAGCCCGAGCAGCCCGGAAGGCGACAGCACCATGATGAGCATGATGAACACCCCGAGCAGGCCGCGCCAATAGGTCGCCTCGCGCCCGAGTTCGGCGCTGGCATAGGTCAGCAGCGCGCCGCCCGCCACCGCGCCCCACAGCTGGTGCACGCCGCCGAGCAGCACGACCAGCAGCGCATCGACCGAGGTCGCGACCGCCGCCAGCGACGGAAACACCGCGCCCTTGTGCGCGGCGAACAGCCCGCCCGCCAGGCCGGCCAGCACCGCGCTTTCGACAAATATCCGGTACTTCAGCCAGCCGACCGACAGCCCCAACGCCGCCGCCCGCAGCGGCGCGTCGCGCACCGCCTGCAGCGCGCCGCCCATCACCGAGCGGCTTAAAAACCGCAGTGCGAACACCGACGCCAGCGCCAGCGCAACCAGCAGCGTATAGAAAACCGGCCGGCCATCGGCTGTCACCAGCGCCAGGCCGATCAGCCCGTTGTCGCCGCCGGTGAGGCTGACCCACTGCGTCGCGCCGGCCCAGACGACCTGCGCCAGCGCCAGCGACAGCATCGCCAGATAGACGCCGCTGCTCCTGACCACCGCCGCGCCGAACACGCCGGCGACCGCCAGCGCCGCGCCGCAGCCGGCGGCGAGCGCGAGCGGCAAGGATGCGCCCCAAACGCTGTGCGACAGCGCCGCGCCATAAGCGCCGAGCGCGAAAAACGCCGCGTGGCCGAAGCTGACCAGCCCGCCGAGCGCCATCATCGCCTGCAGGCTGATGCCGAAGATCATCAGGATCAGCGCGTCGGCGGCGAGCGTCTGCCAGTACGCGCCGCCCGACCAGGCGAGCGCGGCCAGCGCGACGAAGACCACGGCGATAAGCGCTGTCGACCTGCGTCCCATGCGCAGCCCGCGAAACTTCTGCGCCGCCTCGCCGGCCGCGCCGCCGCCGGGCTCCAGTGACGCCAGCGCCCTGCCGTTGAGCCCCTGCGGCCGGAACACCAGCACCACGGCCATCGTCAAAAACACGACCACCAGCGTCGCCTGTGGAAACAGCGCGGTGCCGAAGGCGTGGACCAGGCCGATCAGCAATGCCGCGAAGAACGCGCCGCCGATGCTGCCGAGCCCGCCGGTGACGACGACGACAAAGGTCTCGACGATGACGTTGATGTCCATCTGCAGGTGCGCCGGCTCGCGCGGCAGCTGCAGCGCGCCGGCCAGACCCGCGAGCGCGCAGCCGAGCACGACGGCGCCGAGCATCAGCGGCTTGGGGTTCACGCCGAGCGCCGCCAGCATGGCGCGGTCCTGCGTCGCCGCGCGCAGCCGCCGGCCGAACCGCGATCGCCGCAGCAGCAGATGCAGGCCCGCCCACACCAGGGGCCCAAGCGCGATCATCGCGAGCTGGTAGACCGGAAAGAACTCGCCCGCGATCTCGATCGAGCCCTTGAGGCCCGGAAAGCGCGGCGCGAACACCTCGTCGGGACCGAAGCCCCATTGCATCGCGTCATGCATCGCCAGGCTCAGCCCGAACGTGGCGACGAGCTGGTACAGCTCGGGCGCGCCCGCCATCCGCCTTAGAAGGAAGAATTCGGCAATTGCGCCCGCCAGCGCTGCGCACCCAGCTCCCAAAACAATAGCAAGCAGGTACAGCGGGGCGCTTTCGCCCCAGGCCGGAAACCAGTTCGTGATCCAGTGCGCGGTGAACAGCGCGCCGAGCATGAAAAAACTGCCATGAGCGAAATTGACGATGCGCGTGACGCCGAAAATCAGCGTCAGCCCCGCCGCCATCAGAAACAGCGTCGTGGCGTAGGACAGGCCGCCGAGCAGCTGGACTATGGAAAAGGTCATCGGCCCGATTCAACCCTCACGCCGCTTAGTCGAGCGTGATGCCCTGCTCGGCGACAAAGCGCTTCCAGCGGTCGATGTCGCGCCGGATGAAGTCGCCGAGCTGGGCCGGCGAGCTCAGCTCCGGCGTGATGCCCTGCGAGGCGAACTGCTCGCGCACCTCGGGCATGGCAAGCACAGCGCCGAGATCGCGGTTCAGCCTGGCGAGCAGGTCTGCGGGCATGCCCGCGGGGCCGGCCACCCAGAATGACACGGCAAGGTCGAGGTTGCCCGCGCCGACCTCGGCAAAGCTCGGCACGTCAGGGGCGAAAGGCGAGCGCGTCTCGCGCGCGACCGCCAGCATGCGCAGCTTGCCCGAGCGCACAAAAGGCAATGCCGAGTGGACCGGCATCATCGACGCCTGCGTCTGGCCGCTGACG
>CAXSGT010000281.1:0-3511 GCA_964236835.1 uncultured Polaromonas sp. | reverse complement strand
GGCACCGAGCCGGGTGGGCGACCCCCGGCCCAGATTAATGGCGGTCACGCCGGGCAGGCCGCAAGGTATGCCCGGCGCACAGAATCCGGCTTATCGGCGGGCTTCACACTTTTATTTCCAGCGCCGGGCGGCGACTCACAGGTGTTCGCCGGCGCCACCCGGCGCGGGCGCAAGACTGTCCGCAATCCGCTTTAACTGCCTGCGGCGCCAGAGTTGGAACGCCATGAAGGCGACGATCAGCAAATTGGCCAGCAGCACGCCAGCGTTGACCAGCGTGGTGCGGTGGATCAGGTGGCCGACCTCGAGCGGCAGGTAGAGCGCGCCCGACAGCGCCGCCAGCCATTGGCCCCAGGATTTTTCTTTCCACAGGCCCCAGGCTTCGAGCAGGCGCACGGCGATATAGGCCAGCACGACCGGCGCGACCGAGCGCATGTCGAGGGCGCTGAGCAGGTCGGCATAGTGCAGCAGCAAGGTCGGATAGCGCGCGTCCGGGTCGAGGTGAAAGCGCCAGAGCAGCGCCAGCGCCAGGCGATGCACGTCATGGTGCAGCAAACTCAAGAGGCCGATGGCCGCCGCCAGCGCCGCGAACCCCTTGGCGGCCTCGAAAATAGCGATGGCGCGCAGGGTGCGCCGGCGCGCGTCGGGGTGCGGCGGCGCGAGCGCGATGGAGGGTGCGGCTTCAGGCGGCATGGCGCAATCCCTCCAAGCGATCGACATGCGCCTGCAGCGACCGCAGCGCGATCGGCCACAGGCGCGGGTCGGTGTCGGCGTAAGCCAGCGCGACCCAGTCTTGCAGCGTGCCGCCGGGCTGGGCTTTCATGGCAGCCGCCACCTTCGCTTCGCGCTTCAGGCGGTGCGCCTTGAGCTGGGCGATCGCCTGCGGCGCATCCCCCAGCACATGGCCGTGCGCCGGGAGGATGAAGTCGATTTCATGCGTCTCGCAGGCGGCGCTCAAGGCGTCGAGCGACGCGAGATACGCACTCATTTCGCCGTCGGGCGGATTGACGATGGTGGTGCTGCCGTTCAGGACATGGTCGCCCGAGAACAGCAGGCCGTCTTCGAGCAGCGCCAGGCAAAGATGGTTGGCCGCGTGGCCAGGGGTGAAAATAATCATCAAAGTGTGCTTTTGCGCATGCTGGCAAAGGGTTAATAGCTCCTGATTCAATAGCGAACGGTCGGGAACGAACTGTGAGTCGGCGCGCGCGGTGTCCGCCGAAGGGAGGCCCAGGATCGGCGGGCGCACGGCGCACAGCGCCTGCAGCGGCCGCGCGCCGGGTGAATGGTCGGGATGCGAATGCGTGCAGACGATGGCCTCGATGCGCCCACCGGTCGCCGCACGCAGGCGCTCGATATGCGCCTCGTCGTTCGGCCCAGGGTCGATCACGATGTAGCCCGATTCAGCGCTGCCGACGATGTAGCTGTTGGTTCCAGGCCCGGTCATCACGCCCGGATTGGGCGCGGTCAGCCGCATCACGTTTTTCAGCAGCGCCACCGGTTTTTCGCATTGCCAGTCGAGCGCATGCACGATCTGGCCGTCGGGGCTGGTCAGCGCCAGCTCGCCATAAGGCGCCTCGTGCGCCATATAGCGCGCCTCGCGGCTACCGAGCAGCCCGGCGCGCGGGCATGAGATCCAGAGCGGCTTTTCAGTCGCGCAGGCCGCGAGCACTTCATCGACGCTGGCGTAATGCCGCAGCCGCTCGAGCGTCCTGAGCGTCGGAAAGATCATGAAAAAGCCGCCCGCCTGGTTGCGCTCCAGCGCGCTCGCCGGGCGAATCCAGACGGGCTCGAACTGCTCGCTTTCGTCGGCGACCGGCGCCTGGCCGCCGGGCATGCGGGCGACCAGAAAAGGCACGTCGAAGCGGCGCGGCAAGTCGCGGTCGGTGATCCAGTGCGCCAGCGTGAAGACGTCGGCGCCGGCGAGCAGCAGGCCGCGCTCCCGGCATTGCGCCGCAAAGGGCGCCTTGCGGTCGAGCCCGGCGATGTCGGCGGTTGTGGCATGGCTGCCGTCGGCATGGCGCGCCAGCAGCACGCCGAGTTCTTCGAAGCTTTCGCGGATGGCGGCGATCGCCTGCGTCAGCTGCGCATCGGACTGGCTGGCGCGGCGCGTGGACTGCGCGTGCGCGGCGGCGTCGGCGGAGTCGATGCCGCCGCCGGGGAAGACGTAGGCGCCGGGGGCGAAGCTGGTGCTTGTCGAGCGCCGCGTCATCAGCACCTCAACGCCGCCGGGTGCATCGCGCAGCAGCAAGAGGGTAGCGGCCGGCCGCGTCGGCGCCGGCTCGCGCTGGGGATAGAGAAGCTGGGAGGTTCTTGGCATGCGCCATTTTGCATCGCCGCCGCAAAAATGTCGCTGGCTGATAACTGGCGATAGGCGTTAACCGCAATGGCGCCGGCAACTACCATTGCTGATACTGAAAACCACACATTTTCAGGAGTTCACCATGTCCCACCGTACAAGCGGCGCTTTCTTCGCGCTGGTCGCCGCCGCGCTTTGTTTCAGCAGCGTGGGCGCGCTGGCGCAGATGGCCTCTAGCACTGCCGTTAATTCCGCGGCCGGCTGGCCGTCGCGGCAGCCGATCCGCCTCATCGCGGTGTTCCCGCCCGGCGGCTCGGTCGATCAGGTCGCGCGCATCCTGGCACAGCCGCTGTCGCAGCAGCTCGGCCAGAGCGTCATCGTCGAAAACAAGGGCGGCGCGTCGGGCTCGATCGGCACCGCGGCGGTGGCGGCGGCGCCCGGCGACGGCTACACCTTCGGCGTGGTGTTCGACACCCACGGCGTCAATCCCAGCCTGATTCCGGGCCTCGCCTACGACAGCCGCAAGGACCTGGCGCCGATCGCGCTGGTCGGCACCTCGCCGATGGTGCTGGCGACCTTCGCCGGGTCGGAGTACAAAACCTTCGCCGACGTGGTCGCGGCGGCGAAAGCCAAAAAGAATGTCAACTACGGCAGCATCGGCTCGGGCAGCCTGGGCCACCTGGCGATGGCGCTGCTGGGGAAAAACGGCGGCCTCGACTGGCAGCACATTCCCTACAAGGGCGGCGGCCCCTTGATGACCGACGCCGTCGCCGGCCATGTGCAGCTGTCGATCGGCTCGGTGTTCGTCACCAAGCCGCATATCGACAATGGCCGGATGCGCCCGCTGGTCGTCACCACGAGCCGGCGCTCGCCCGACTTGCCGAATGTGCCGACGGTCGCCGAAAGCGGTTTTGCCGGATTCGACGCGCCGGCCTGGTGGGCGGTCATCGCGCCGGCGAAAACGCCGCCCGAGATATTGAAACGCATGAACGACGAGGTCAACAAGGCGCTGAAAAACCCGGACATCGCCAAAAAACTCAGCGCCCAGGGCATCGACATCATCGGCGGCTCGCAGGAATCGGCGCGCGTCTTTATCGACCGGCAGATGGACACCTGGGCCAAGGTGGTGAAGGACAACGGCATAAAAAGTGATTGATTAGCCCCCACGCTCCCCGCTTCGCGTGGTTCGCTGCCCCCCGAGGGGGCCGCTGCGCCTGC
>CAXSGT010000280.1:1278-3511 GCA_964236835.1 uncultured Polaromonas sp. | reverse complement strand
AGTCAGCAGCGGCCTGCTCGGCCCCAGCCTAAACCTGCCGATCGCGCTCGGCTATCTGAAGCCGGAATTCGCCGCCGTCGGCACCCGCGTCAACGCCATGGTGCGCGGCAAGCCGGTGCCGATGGAGGTAAGCGCCACGCCGTTCGTGCCGGCGCACTACCACCGCGGCTGATTTTTTTCGTTTCCTTCCATTCCCTTAATTTCAGGAGAACCGCATGACCGTCAAATACACCGAAGACCACGAATGGGTCAGGATCGACGGCGACATCGCCACCGTCGGCATCACGCTCCACGCGCAGGACGCGCTGGGCGACGTGGTGTTCGTCGAGTTGCCCGCCGTCGGCGTCGACTATGCGCAAAAGGAAACCGCCGGCGTCGTCGAGTCGGTCAAGGCCGCCGCCGACATCTACATGCCGGTCGCCGGCGAAGTCGTCGAAGTCAACGAAGCGCTGCGCGACGACCCGTCGCTGGCCAACACCGACCCGCTGGGCGCGGGCTGGTTTTTCAAGGTCAGGCTGGCCGATGCGTCCGAGCTCGATGCGCTGATGGACGAATCGAGCTACGACGCCTTCACCGCCAACGCCTGAATACGAGGTTCATCGATGCCGACGCCATCCGCCAAACCGCTAGGCGAGCTTGAAAACGATGCCGAATTCATCGCCCGCCATATCGGCATCGGCGAGGCCGACGAGGCGCACATGCTCGGCGTGGTCGGGTCGGCGTCGCGCCGGGCGCTGATCGACGGCATCGTTCCGCGCTCGATCGCGCGCGCAAGCGCGATGGCGATTCCGCCGCCGGTCGGCGAAGCGGCCGCGCTCGCGGAGCTGAAAGCGATGGCGGCGAAAAACCAGGTGTTCAAGAGCTTTATCGGCCAGGGCTATCACGGCACCATCACGCCCGGCGTCATCCTGCGCAATGTGCTGGAAAACCCGGCCTGGTACACCGCCTACACGCCCTACCAGGCCGAAATCTCGCAGGGCCGCCTGGAAGCGCTGATCAACTTCCAGACCATGGTCTGCGACCTGACCGGGATGCCGATCGCCAATGCGTCGATGCTCGACGAAGCGACCGCCGCCGCCGAGGCGATGACGCTGGCGAGGCGCAGCGTGAAATCGAAGAGCGATGTCTTCGTCGTCGCCGGCGACTGCCATCCGCAGACGATCGAAGTCATCCAGACGCGCGCCAGGCCGCTGGGCATTACGGTGCAGCTCGCCAATTCGGCTTCCGAGTGGGAAGCCGCCTTGCAGGGAGAGTATTTCGCCGCGCTGGCACAGTACCCGAGTACCAGTGGCCGGATCGACGACTTGCGCGGCGATGTCGCCCGCGTCCATGAAAAGCACGCCGCCTTTATCGTCGCCGCCGACCTGCTGGCGCTCACGCTTTTGACGCCGCCCGGCGAATGGGACGCCGACATCGTCGTCGGCACGACGCAGCGCTTCGGCATGCCGATGTGCGCCGGCGGCCCGCACGCCGCTTTCTTCGCCTGCCGCGATGAGTACAAACGCTCGATGCCGGGCCGGCTGGTCGGCGTGAGCGTCGATACGCACGGCAACCCTGCCTACCGGCTGGCGCTGCAAACGCGCGAGCAGCACATCCGCCGCGAAAAAGCCACGTCGAATATCTGCACGGCGCAGGTGCTGCCGGCCGTGGTCGCCAGCATGTACGCGGTGTACCACGGGCCGCTGGGGCTGACACGCATCGCGCAGCGCATTGCCAGCTACACCGCCATCCTGGCGCGCGGGCTGGAACTGCTCGGCTACGCACCGCGCGGCAACAGCGCTTTCGACACCTTGAGCCTCAAAACCGATGAAACTACTAATTCAATAGCAAACAAAGCAATAGCGGCGGGCGCAAACCTGCGAATCTATTACCAAAACTATATTTGCATCTCACTCGACGAAACCACAACCCGAGCCGACATCGAACTGATCTGGTCGTTCTTCGCGCAGCCGGGCCAGGCCTTGCCGCGCGTCGGCGACTTCGAGGGCGGAATCGAACCGCTGATACCCGCCAGCCTGCGCCGCGGCAGCGATTTCCTGACGCATCGGGTGTTCAACACCCATCATTCCGAGACCGCCATGCTGCGCTATATCCGCAGGCTGGGCGACAAAGACCTGGCGCTGGACCGCGGCATGATCCCGCTGGGCAGCTGCACCATGAAGCTCAATGCGACGAGCGAGATGATTCCGATCACTTGGCCCGAGTTCGCCAACATCCACCCATTCGCGCCGCA
>CAXSGT010000280.1:0-1268 GCA_964236835.1 uncultured Polaromonas sp. | reverse complement strand
GGACCAGTTGCAAGGCTATGCCGAGCTCGATCGGCAGCTGCGCGACTGGCTGTGCCAGGCGACGGGCTATGCCGGCGTCAGCCTGCAGCCCAACGCCGGCTCGCAGGGCGAATACGCGGGGCTGCTGGTGGTCAAGGCCTGGCTCGAAGCGAACGGCCAGAGCCAGCGCGACATCTGCCTGATTCCGGCGTCGGCGCACGGCACCAACCCGGCGAGCGCGCAGATGGCCGGCATGACCGTCGTCGTCACCGCCTGCGACAGCCAAGGCAATGTC
Organism: uncultured Polaromonas sp.; assembly: GCA_964236835.1. GTDB lineage: Bacteria > Pseudomonadota > Gammaproteobacteria > Burkholderiales > Burkholderiaceae_C > Polaromonas. The sequence goes on along the minus strand of CAXSGT010000280.1, from coordinate 994 downwards.
GATATGGCCGACCTGAAAGCCAAATGCGAACAGCACAGCGGCAAGCTTGCCTGCGTGATGATCACCTACCCCAGCACGCACGGCGTGTTCGAGACGCGCGTCAAGGAACTTTGCGAGCTGGTGCATGCGCACGGCGGGCGGGTGTATGTCGATGGCGCGAACATGAACGCACTGGTCGGCGTCGCCGCGCCCGGCGAGTTCGGCGGCGACGTCAGCCACCTGAACTTGCACAAAACATTCTGCATCCCGCACGGCGGCGGCGGCCCGGGCGTCGGGCCGGTGTGCGTGGTCGCCGACTTGGTGCCTTACCTGCCTCGCCATAACAGCGAACCAAATGCAGTGGGAAGCTTCGGGGCAACAGCTCCAGGCCAGCCAGGGCCGCGGAACCGGCTCAGCCGGGCCGCAGGCGCAGCAGCCCCCTCGGGGGGCAGCGAACCACACGCAGTGGGGAGCGTGGGGGCCATTTCAGCAGCGCCGCTGGGCAACGCCGGCGTGCTGCCGATCAGCTGGATGTACTGCCGCATGATGGGGCCGCAAGGATTGCAACAGGCGACCGAAATCGCAATTCTGAGCGCCAACTACATCAGCGCGCGGCTGAAAGCCCACTACCCGGCGCTGTACGCCAGTGAAAACGGTCATGTCGCGCACGAATGCATTCTGGACCTGCGCCCGCTAAAAGAAACCAGCGGCGTCACAGCCGAAGACGTCGCCAAGCGCTTGATGGACTACGGCTTTCACGCGCCGACGCTGAGCTTTCCGGTGCCGGGGACGCTGATGGTCGAGCCGACCGAGTGCGAAACGCTGGCCGAGCTGGACCGGTTTATCGACGCGATGATCGCCATCCGCGAGGAAATCCGTAGGGTTGAAGCCGGCGAATGGCCGCGGGACAGCAACCCGCTCAAGCATGCGCCGCACACCGCTGATAGCCTAACGGTCGCCGACTGGGATCGGCCTTATTCGCGCGAGGTCGGCGCTTTTCCGCTGGCTTGGCTCA
>CAXSGT010000279.1:0-3526 GCA_964236835.1 uncultured Polaromonas sp. | reverse complement strand
CGGATGGCGGCCGCAGGCAGCTTTCCTACACGATTGCACCCAAGCGCTACCCTGAGCAGCGCCTGACCGTGCCGCCGCGCACGGTCGATCTGTCGCCCGAAGACACTGCGCGCTACGAGCGCGAGCGCGACCATCAGGCCGTGGTGACCACGGCTTTCAGCGAGCCGCCGCCAGCCTCGGCGCTTCTAATGCAAGTGCCGGTGCCGGGCCGGCGCTCCAGCTCGTTCGGTCTCAGGCGCGTGTTCAACGGCCAGGCGCGCAGTCCGCACAGCGGCATGGACATCGCCGCCGGCAGTGGCACGCCGGTCGCGGCGCCGCTGCCGGCGCGGGTCATCGACACCGGCGACTATTTCTTCAACGGCAACACGGTCTGGCTCGACCACGGCGGCGGTCTGCTGAGCATGCTTTGCCATCTGAGCGAAATCGGCGTCAAGCCCGGCGATAGGCTGATGGCCGGCGAGCGCCTCGGCGCGGTCGGCGCCACCGGCCGCGTGACCGGGCCGCACCTGCACTGGAGCGTGATGCTGAACCGCGCGATGGTCGATCCAGCGCTGTTTCTCGATGCATAAACCCCAAACCACGCCATAAAACTGGAGGCAAGCTTGACACCTCATCTGGATGCCGACGTCATCATCGTCGGCGCGGGCCCCGTGGGCCTGGGCGTGGCCATCGAACTGGGCCTGCGTTCCGTACGCTGTATCGTGATCGAGCAAAACGACGGCGTCGGCTACAACCCGCGCGCCAAGCTCACGAACGTCCGATCGATGGAGCTGCTGCGCCGCTGGGGCGTGGCCTCGCGTCTGCGGGCAGCGTCGCCGATGGCGCCCGGCTATCCGTCCGATATCGTGTTTGCCACGCGCCTTTCAGGCTATCCGCTGGCGCGCTTCGAGAACGCGTTTTTCACCCGTGCCGATGGAAGCGAGCTGTATTCCGAGTCGGCGGCCTGGGTGCCGCAGTACACGCTCGAGCAGGTGCTGCTCGAACGCGCGCAGGAGCTTCCCTCGGTTTCCATACAGTTCGGCCGGCGCCTTGAGTCGCTGACGGGACAGGCCGGCCATGTGGATGTGATCGACACCGGCGTGGCCGACGCGCAGCGGCGGCGCCTTGCCGCGCGCTACGTCGTCGGCGCTGACGGCGCCCGCAGCACGGTGCGCCAGCTCCTTGGCGTGTCCATGACCGGACCCGGCGCGATTTCGCCGAACTTCAACGTTCTCTTCCGCGCACCGGAACTGGCCGCGATGCATGACAAGGGCCTGGCCGTGCAGTATTGGAACGTCAACACCGAAGTGCCGTCGCTGATAGGACCGATGGACGACCGCGGGCTCTGGTACATCATTGCCACGCGGCTGGGTGCTGAAACGTCGAGCGACGCCATCGACCCGAAGGACCTGATTCGCAGAGCCACCGGGCTCGATTTCGAGATGGAAATCATCAGCACCGATCCATGGACGGCGCACCGCCTGATTGCCGACACCTACCGCAAGGGCCGTACCTTCCTGGCCGGGGATGCGTGCCACCTGCACCCGCCGTTCGGCGGCTATGGCATGAACATGGGGCTGGGCGACGCGGTTGACCTGGGCTGGAAGCTGGTCGCAACGCTCAAAGGCTGGGCCGGCGGCGACCTGCTCGACAGCTACGAAGCGGAGCGCAAGCCGGTGCACAACCGCGTGATGGACGAAGCCGTCATCAACTACTCCATGGTCGGCAACCAGCTGGCTCGCGAAGGACTTGAAGAGGACACGCCCGCCGCGGCAACGGCCCGCGAAGCGCTCGGCGCCTTCATCTCCGAGGTGAAGCTGCGCGAGTTCAAAAGCCTGGGCCTGGTGCTCGGCTACCGTTACAACGACTCGCCGATCGTCGTCGGCGACGGTACCGAGCCCCCACCCGAAGAGGTCATCAACTACCGGCCGTCCGCCTACCCCGGCAGCCTGGCGCCGCACTTCTGGCTGGAAGGCGGCCGCTCGCTTTTTGATGGCTTCGGCGAAGGGTTGACTCTGCTGGCAGCGGACGACGTCCCGCCTGCTGAATTTGCCGCCATCGTGACGGCGGCGGCGGGACGCGGCGTGCCGATGACCGTGCGACAGCTTCCCCACAGCCAGTTCATAAAATACTACGGTACAAGGATGGCGCTGGTCCGTCCCGACCAGCATGTCGCCTGGCGCGGCGACGCGCTGCCGGCCGACGCGTCCGCCTTGCTCGACACGGTACGCGGCGCCGGGTTGAAAACCCACGCGGCCACCGCATGAAAGCCATGTTGAAACTCTCAAGCGCGCAAGTGCGCCAAAGCGATTGCGGGCGGCGCGGCAGCTGCGCTGCTGGCAGCCTGAACCTCTTTTTTTCGTCGATACATCTACCAGGAGACAAGCCATGAAACGCCGCCACATCACCCTCGTCCTGAGTCTTTTTGCATCGCTGTTGGCGGGCGGGCTGCCGGCAGGCCACGCGCTGGCCCAGGCCTGGCCCGACAAGCCGGTCAGGCTCGTTTTGTCGCAGCCGCCAGGATCGGGCACCGACAATGTCGCGCGCCTGCTGGCTGAACGGCTGTCGAAAAGCTGGGGCCAGCCTGTCGTCATCGACAACAAGCCGGGTGGCCAGAACACCATCGGCGCGACCGCCGTCGCGCGTTCGCCGGCCGACGGCTACACCTTCTATTTCTCCACAACGGCCGCGCTGGTGACCAACCCGCTGCTCTTCAAGACCATGAGCTACGACCCGCAAAAAGATTTTGCGCCGGTGATTTTCATTGCGCGCAGCCCCTTTGCGGTGCTGGTCGAAGACAGCTCGCCCATCAAATCCATCGATGAGCTGATTGCGTTTTCCAAAAGCCAGCCGGGCAAGTTCACGGTCGGCATCGAAGGCCCGCGCACTTTCAGCGGCATGATCGCGCGCCTTTTCAATGCCCGCACCGGGGCCCAGACGAACCCGGTGTCGTATTCCTCGGTTGCCGTCGGCATGCAGGACCTGATGGGCAAGCACATCGACGCGATGATTACCGATCTGGCTTCGACGGCGCAGTTCATCAGGCAGGGACGTATGCGTGTGCTGGCCACTACCGCCGGCAAACGTGTGGCCGGCTGGGAGCAGGTGCCGTCGCTGTCGGAGACCATTCCCGGCTTTGACATGGTCGGCTGGTTTGCCGTCGTGGCGCCTGCCGGCACGCCCGCCGCGGCCGTCAACCGCTTCAACCGCGACGCCGGCGCGCTGCTGGCGGAAAAAGACATTGCCGACCGTATCGCAGCCATCGGCCCGATTGCCGAGCCGAATGTTTCAGTCGAACAAACCGCAGCCATCCTGCGCAACGAAACCACGCGCTGGACTGCGATCACCAAGGAGATCGGGGTGTTGCCAGAATAGCGCCGCGATGCGCCTTCAGGCTTTTTTGCGTGGCCTGGCACTGGCCGACCATCCCCTTGCGCTTCAGGGCCGACCACGGCGCACCACTCATTGACCGCGGCGGCTGCATCCTTCTTTCATTCTTAAGCGAGCCACAAGGATCACACATCATGACCTCACCCTGGATTGCCGG
>CAXSGT010000278.1:0-3565 GCA_964236835.1 uncultured Polaromonas sp. | reverse complement strand
CGATCGGCCTCGTCAAGTTCGACTTTCTCGGCCTGGCGACGCTGACCATTTTGGAAATTGCCCGCGACTTCATCGTCCAGCGCTATCCAGCGCAAAAAGACTTCCGTTTCGAGGATTTGCCGCTGGACGACAAGCGGGTCTATGAGCTGTTTTCCAAAGGGCAGACCGAGGCGGTTTTCCAGTTTGAAAGCATCGGCATGCAGCGCATGCTCAAGGACGCCCGGCCCGACCGGCTGGAAGACCTGATCGCGATGAACGCGCTCTACCGGCCCGGCCCGATGGACCTGATTCCGACGTACATCGCCCGCAAGCACGGCAAGGAAACGCCCGAATACCCGGACCCGCGCGTCAGGCCGATGCTCGAAGAAACCTACGGCATCATGGTCTATCAGGAGCAGGTGATGCAGACGGCGCAGATCCTCGGCGGCTATTCGCTCGGCGGCGCCGACATGCTGCGCCGCGCCATGGGGAAAAAAGACGAAAAAGAAATGGCGTCGCAGCGCGAGGTCTTTCGCAAGGGCGCCGGCGTCAACGGTCTGAGCGAGGAAAAAGCTGACGAGGTCTTCGACCTGATGGAAAAATTCGCCGGCTACGGCTTCAACAAGTCGCATTCGGCCGCCTACGCGCTGCTGGCCTACCAGACCGCCTGGCTGAAGGTCCATTACCCGGCCGAATTCTTCGCCGCCAACATGACGGTCGAGATGGACGACACTGACAAGCTGAAAATTTTGTTCGGCGACGCGCACAAAATGGGCTTGAGCTTCGAAGTCCCCGACGTGAACCGGGGCGACTACCGCTTCGAGCCGATCACTCCCACTTCGGTGCGCTACGGCCTGGGGGCGGTCAAGGGCACCGGCGAGCAGGCGATCGCCGCCATCGTCGCGGCCCGCAAGGAGGGCGGCGCGTTTAGCTCGCTGTACGATTTTTGCGTCCGGGTCGATCGCGGCAAGATCAACAAGCGCGCGGTCGAGGCGCTCATCAAGGGCGGCGCCTTCGACAGCCTGCATGCGAACCGCGCCGAGCTGTTGGCGTCGGTGGAACGCGCTTTCGAGTTCTCCGCGGCGGCGCAGGCCAACGCCAACCAGGGCGGGCTGTTCGACATGGCCGACTCGCACGCGGCCAGCACGCAGGAGCCGGCGCTGGTCGAGGCCGCGCCGTTCGGCGTCAAGGCGCGGCTGGTGCTGGAGAAAACGGCGATCGGCTTTTATTTGTCCGGCCACCTGTTCGACGAGGTCGAAGGCGAGGTGCGGCAGTTCGCCAAGCGCCGGATCGACGACCTGATCGACTCGCGCGAGCCGCAGCTGCTCGCCGGCATCGTGAACGACTTGCGCGTCATCAACGGCAACCGCGGCAAGCTGGTCATCTTCAAGCTCGACGACAAGACCGATTCGCTCGAAGCGTCGGTCGATGAGGCGATCTTCAACGCGAACCGCGGTTTGCTCAAGGACGACGAGCTGGTGATCGTTCAGGGGACGCTGCAGGGCGCGTCCGAGCGCTTCGGCCGGCGCTTCAAGGTCACGCAGCTGTGGGACCTTGACGCGGCGCGCTGCAAGTTCGGCAAGTACCTGCGCGTGGCGGTCAACGGCACGGCGCCGGATATCTCAAGGTTGGTTCGGGACTTTCCGCCGCGCCCGGAGCCGTCGGAGCAGGGCGACGCAAGGCGCGGTTTGCCGGTGCGCCTGAGCTTGCGCCGCGACGACGCAACGGCCGAGATTCATCTGGGCGACGCCGCGAGGTTCTTCCCGACCGACGCCGCGCTGGCCGGCTGGATGGCGCAGGCCGACAACGGGCTGGCGAAGATAATTTATGAATGAAATAGTGCTTTTTCGCATATGGGGAGGGAATAGTTAGCTATTTAATTTATAGCAATTGCCTTGCGGCTTCAATTTGGCCGGAATTCGATGATCATGGGCGTCGGTACCCGGCCATCGACATCGCGCGGCAGCGAGCCGGTGCGAACGATCGCCTTGATCACTGCGTCGTCCCACGCCTTGTTGCCGCTGGACTTTTTCAATCGCTGGCTCATGATGGTGCCGTCGGAGGTGGTCGTTACTTCGACTTCGGCCTTGGGATTGCCGCTAATCTCGTCGGTGAACACGACATTGGGCTTGACCTTCGCCACGACCTTATCGGCATAGCCCGCTGAAGGTTTCTTGTCACTGGAACCGGCAGCCCCCGCCATGCTCATGATGCGCTGCTGGATCGCTGCCTGGCGCTGTTTTTCCGCAGCAGCAGCCGCTTCCGCCGCCTGCTTTTGTTTCGCCGCTGTCGCAGCGGCCAGCGCTTTCTGCTTTTCAAGCGCCGCCTGGCGCTGCTTTTCAGCCGCTACCAACGCGGCGGCGGCCTGCCGTTGTTTCTCTGCAGCCGCGGCCGTGCGCCTTTCCTTTTCCTTTTCCATCGCCAGCTCGCGGGCGGCCTGCTTTTTCGCCTCGGCTTTCTGTGCCAACGCCTGCGCCTGGCGTTCGGCAAGCTCTTTTTCCCGTCTGGCCTGCAAGTCGGCGTCGCGTTTTTCCCGGAGCTTTTGCGCCTGGCGAATTTCCGCTTCTCTTTGCTGCTGCAGCAGCTTGCGTTTTTTCTCTTTTTCCAGCGCGATATCCACATCGGGCAGCGGCGGCGTTTCCCTGACTTCAGGCGTCCTGGCGACGGGCGGCAGAGGTGGAGCGGGACGCGGCGCGGGCGTGGGCGCTGGCACCGGGGATGGCGCAGGAGCGGGAGGAGCGGGAGGAGCGGGAGGAGCGGGAGGAGCGGGAGGAGCGGGCGGTGGCGGCGCTTCGATCCGCCGGGGCGCTGCTGGCGCCGCCGCGCCCGACCACAACTCGGCTTCAAACGACGCCGCCTCATCGCTGCGTTTCCAGTTCACGCCCCAGGTCAATGCGGCGATCAGCAGCAGATGGACCAGCAGCGCCAGCCCGAAGGCGCGCAGCGAACCCTTGTCGCGGGGCGGTGCGAATTCAAGGCGGTCTGCGACGCTTTGCATGGCTGTCTGGCTACTTGGCGATCGGATTATTTGCCGGTTTGCACCGACAGGCCGACACGCGTGACACCGGCTTTTTGCAGCGCGTCCATGACCTTCACCACGGTTTCATACCTGATCGACTTGTCGGCGCTGATGACGACCGGCACGGCGTCTGCCTTGTCCGCCTTCACAGCCGGCTCTCGTTTTACGATATCGTCGGCCACGTTGCCGATCGAGCTCGCAACGGTCTGTGTTTTAAGCCTGATCTGAATGCGCTCGTCCTTCTGTATCTCGATAAAGACAGGCTTGTTGGCCTGTTTGTCGGCTCGGCCTATCGTGGGCAGCGCAATCATGCTTGGCGTAATCAAGGGCGCCGTCACCATGAAAATAATCAAGAGCACCAGCATGACATCGATGAACGGCACCATGTTGATCTCGCTGATCGTGCGGCGGCCCCGGCCGCGAGAAGTGATGGCTGGCATGCTGTTTTCCTTAAGCCGACGGCCGCGAAAGCCGCGTTATGAAAAGCGTGCAAAAGTTCACTCCCCACCAGTAGGGGCCGCGGAACCGGCTCAGCCGGGCCGCAGGCGCAGCGGCCCCCTCGGGGGG
>CAXSGT010000277.1:0-3582 GCA_964236835.1 uncultured Polaromonas sp. | reverse complement strand
CGCTCACGCCGAACGAAGGCGTGACATCGGGCAGCCTGTCGGTGCAGGACAGCGGAACCGCCTTGCGCTTTGCCTGCGCCGAGGCGCGTGGCTTGCTGCTGCAAAGCGCCGCCGCAAAACTCGGCGTCGCCGTTGCCGACCTGGGCGTCAGCGATGGCGCCATCTCGCCGGGCGGGGCGGCCGACGGAACCGGCGGAACCAGCTACTGGGCGCTCACGAGCGACGCCATGCTCAAGCGCGAAGCCACGGGCAAGACCGCGCCCAAACCCAGCGGCCAGCATCGCCTGATCGGGCAAAGCGTCAAGCGGCGCGACATTCTCGCCAAGGTCACCGGCGGCGAGGCCTATGTGCAGGACATCCGGCTGCCGGGCATGGTGTTCGGCCGGGTGGTGCGGTCCAGCTCGCCGCGCGCCCGTCTGCTGGCGGTGGACCTGGCGGGCGCGCGCCGCATGCCGGGCGTGGTCGCCGTGCTGCGAGACGGCAGCTTTCTGGCGGTCGCGGCGCGGCGCGAGGAGCAGGCGATCGCGGCGGCCGCGGCGCTACAGGCAAGCGCCAGGTGGGACGCGCCGGCCGACCTGCCGCCGGCGGGCGGCACGCTGTTCACCTATATGAAAAAGCAGCGCATGCTGGACACCGTCGTCAGCGAGAAAAAAGACCCGGCCGCCGCTTCGGCCGCAACGTCACCGCGCGTCGTCGAGGCCGAATTCACCCGCCCCTATCAGGCGCATGCGTCCATCGGGCCGTCCTGCGCGGTGGCGCAGTGGAGCGATGGCAAGCTGCGCGTCTGGTGCCATTCGCAAGGCGTGTTCCCGCTTCGAGGCGACCTGGCCAAGGCGCTGCGCACGCCGGTGGAGAGCATCACCGTGATGCACCGCGAAGGTTCGGGCTGCTACGGCCACAACGGCGCCGACGACGTGGCGCTCGACGCCGCGCTGCTGGCGCGCGCCCTGCCCGGCGTGCCGGTCAAGCTGCAATGGATGCGCGGCGACGAGTTCGGCTCCGAACCGCTCGGCTCGCCGATGGTCGTCAAGCTCAAAGCGTCGCTCGACGCAGCCGGCAAAGTCGTTGACTGGAACCATGAGCTGTGGAGCTACACCCACAGCACCCGGCCCTACGACCCCGACGGCTGCAACCTGCTGGCCAGCTGGCAGCTGCAAGACCCGCTGCCGCCAGGGCCGTCGCGCAACATTCCCCAGCCGTCGGGCGGCAGCGACCGCAACGCGATACCGCTGTATGTCTTTCCAAGCCAGAAGGTCACCAACCACCTGCTGCTCGACCAGCCGATCCGCACCTCGGCGCTGCGCACGCTCGGCGCCTACGCCAATGTGTTCGCGCTGGAATCGTTCATGGACGAGCTGGCGGGCGCGGCGGGCGTTGACCCGCTCGCATTTCGCCTGGCGCACCTGAGCGACCCGCGCGCCCGCGCCGTGATCGAGCGCGCTAGCGCGATGGCGCAATGGCCGGGCGGCATGACGCCCGCCGTCACCAGAGCGCCGGGAGACGTTCTGAAGGGGCGCGGCATGGGTTTTGCCAAGTACAAGAACCTGGCGGTGTACTGCGCCGTGATCGTCGATGTCGCGGTGGACACGCGCTCGGGCGACGTCCGGGTCGAGCGCGCCTGGTCGGCTGCCGACGCTGGGCTGGTGATCAACCCCGACGGGCTGCGCAACCAGATCGAAGGCGGCATCGTCCAAGCGACCAGCTGGACGCTGCACGAAGCGATGGCCAACGATGCCGGAGGCAGGACGACGCGCAACTGGAACGACTATCCGATCCTGCGGTTTCCGCAAGTCCCGCAAGTCCAGGTCGAGCTGATCAACCGGCCCGAGGAGCGTTCGCTCGGCGTCGGCGAAGGCGCGCACGGCCCCACCGTGGCGGCGATCGCCAACGCCGTCGCCAACGCCACCGGAAAACGCCTGCGCGACCTGCCCTTGAGCCCCGAGCGCGTCAAACAGGCGCTGGCGTGAGGCGTGAGCCTGCCTGACGGCGGCTGGAGACGCTTTTGGATCGCTGGAAGGAAATCGAGCTTTTTGTCCAGGTCGCGCAAACCGGCAGCCTGAGCCGCGCCGCCGAGGCGCTGGCGCTGTCGAACGCCGCGGCCAGCCGCCATTTGTCGGCGCTCGAGGAGCTCCTGGGCGCCCGGCTGGTCGAGCGCAACACCCGCCGTCTTTATCTGACCGACACCGGCCAGGCGTTTTTCAGCCGCGCCAAACGCATTCTGTTCGACCTGAAGGACGCCGAATCCGCCGTCAACGCCACGTCGCTGAGCCCGTCGGGCGTGCTGAGAATTTCCGCGTCGCTGTCATTTTCATTGCACCATGTGGCGCCGCTGCTGCGCGAATACACCCAGCGCTACCCGGATGTGACGGTGCATGTCGAATCGGCCAACCGCTATCTGGACATCATCGGCAACAACATCGACGTGGCGATCCGCACCCGCGAGATCGAGCTCGACTCCAACATCACGATTCGCCGCCTGGCCGAAACCCGGCGCATCCTGACGGCGTCGCCGCGCTATTTCGCTCGGCACGACATGCCGAAAACGCTGGCCGACCTGCAGCGCCACAAGCTGCTGCTCTATACCCATTCCAACAATCCGAACGAGCTGCGCTTCAGCCGGGATGGCGTCACGACGACCGTCACGGTCAAGGGCGTGCTCGACGCCAACGACGGCCAGATCCTGCGCGTCGCGGCGCTCGACGGGCTGGGCATTCTGGTGCAGCCGTCGTATATCGTGTACGACGACATCGTTGCCGGACGGCTGGTGCCGGTGCTCGATGAGTGGGACTTGCCGCGCCTGACGATCAACCTGGCGTACCCGAGCCGCAAGCACCTAGCGGCCAAGGTGCGCACCTTCATCGACTTCATCGCCGAACACTTCGTGAAAATGGACTACGAGCGCAAGTGGTGCGGCCGCTTCGGCGTGTATTGACAGGATTTCCATGTTGCGAACCGATGTGCTGATCGCCGGCGGCGGGCCCTGCGGCCTGATGCTCGCCAACGAGCTGGGGCGGCGCGGCGTGCGGTGCCTGCTGGTCGACCCCAAGCCCGGCACCGCCTTCAACCCGCAGGCCAATGCGACGCAGGCGCGAACGATGGAGCATTTTCGGCGCCTCGGCTTTGCCGATGAAATACGCGCCCAGGGACTGCCGGCCGACCATCCGACCGACATTGCCTATTTCACCCGCTTCACCGGCCACGAGCTGGCACGGCTGCGGCTGCCGACCGCCGCGCAGGCGGTCGAAAACATCAAACGCATGGGCGGCTCGTGGAGCGCGGCCGAGCTGCCGCACCGGATCTCGCAAAAATATGTCGAAGCCACGCTGCGCCGGCATGCCGAGCGCCTGCCCGGCGTCGATGTGCGCTACGGCGTCGCGCTGGAGAAATTCGACGACCTGGGCACGCACGTCGAGGCGACTTTGCGTGACCAGGGAACGGGCGAACTTGTCGAGGTCAACGCCCGCTACCTGGTCGGCGCCGACGGCCCGCGCAGCGGGGTTCGCAATGCGCTCGGCATCGCCTGGGCCGGCGCCAGCGGCGTCAGGCGCGATTTCATGGGCGGCAAGATGTTCGCGGTGTACC
>CAXSGT010000276.1:0-3596 GCA_964236835.1 uncultured Polaromonas sp. | reverse complement strand
TCCAAAATGGTCAGCGTCGCCAGGCCGAGAAAGTCGAACTTGACGAGGCCGATCGACTCGACATCGTTCTTGTCGAACTGGCTTACCGCCGAGCCGCTGCCGGGCTGCAAGTACAGCGGGCAAAAATCGGTCAGCTTGCCCGGCGCGATCAGCACGCCGCCGGCGTGCATGCCGACATTGCGCGTCAGGCCTTCGAGCTTGCGCGCCAACTCGAGCAGCGTGCGCACGTCTTCCTCTTTGCGCTCGCGCTCGGCGAGCATCGGCTCGGCTTCGAGCGCGTAAATCAGCTTGTCGTTTTTTTTGCGGCCTTCGGGAACGAGCTGCAGCGTTACGGCCTGGCCGGGCCTGTTGGGAATCAGCTTGGAGATGCTGTCGCAAAAGCCATACGGAAAATCGAGCACCCGGCCGACGTCGCGGATCGCCGCGCGCGCCGCCAAGGTGCCGAACGTCACGATCTGGCTGACGGCGTCGTTGCCGTACTTGGCCTTCACATAGTCGATGACGCGGTCGCGGTTTTGCTGGCAGAAGTCGATGTCGAAGTCGGGCATCGAGACGCGCTCGGGATTGAGGAAGCGCTCGAACAGCAGGTTGTAGCGCAGCGGGTCGAGGTCGGTGATCTTCAGCGCGTACGCCACCAGCGAGCCGGCGCCGGAGCCGCGCCCCGGCCCGACCGGGCAGCCATTGTTCTTCGCCCACTGGATGAAGTCGCCGACGATCAAAAAGTACCCTGGGAAGCCCATCTTCAGGATGGTGTCGATCTCGAACCCGAGCCGCTCGCCGTACGCCGGCCGCTTTTGCTCGCGCAGCGCCGGGTTTCGATAGAGGTGCGCCAGCCGCTCTTCAAGGCCAGCTAAAGACGCCTGGCGGAAATAGTCATCGATCGGCAGCCGCGCGCCATCGACCAGCGGCGTCGGAAAGTCGGGCAGCATCGGCTTGCCCAGCGCCAGCGTCAGGTTGCAGCGCTTGGCGATTTCGAGCGCGTTGGCCAGCGCCGACGGCACGTCAGCAAACAGCTCGGCCATCTGCCGCGAAGACTTGAAATACTGCTCGCGGGTGAACTTGCGAGGCCGGCGCGCATTGCCCAGAATTTCGCCTTCCGAAATACAGACGCGCGCCTCGTGCGCCTCGTAATCGTCATAGGCCAGAAACTGCACCGGATGCGTCGCCACGACCGGCAGCTTGAGCCGCGCGGCGAGCTGCACCGCGGCCGCGACATGGCGCTCGTCGTCGGAACGCTCGGCGCGCTGCAGCTCCAGGTAAAAGCGTTGCGGGAAAATCCCCGCGAAATGCGCTGCGCATTCCAGCGCCCTGGCGTGGTCGCCCTGCAGCAGCGCCTGGCCGACCGAGCCGCCATGGGCGCCCGACAGCGCGATCAGGCCTTCATTGAGCTCGCGCAGCCACTGCAGCTTGATGACGGCCTGCTCGCGCACCGTGTTTTTCGTCCAGGCGCGCGTCAGCAACTCGCACAGGTTCAAGTAGCCGATCTGGTTTTGCACCAGCAGCAGCAGCCGCGACGCCGGCGCGCCCGCTTCCTTGCCAGGCGCTTCGCTCCAGACATCGGCGCCGATCAGCGGCTTGACGCCGCTGGCGCGCGCTTCCTTGTAGAACTTGACCGCGCCGAACAGATTGTTCAAGTCGGTGATGGCCAGCGCGGGCTGGCTGTCGGAGGCCGCGGCGGCGACGATTTCATCGATGCGGTTGGTTCCGTCAACGACTGAAAACTCGGTGTGTATTCTTAGATGGACAAACATGGCTTCATTTTAGGACTGCGGGCGGTGCTGGCCTTGTCTGGGTTCGGCCGCCGCCCATTTGTTTTGCCTCGCGGGAAACTCCAGTAACGCCTCTATGGTGGCCTTGTCCGACAGCCAGACTCGACGCGCTATGCGATGCTTGATTTTTCGAGACTGTCTATCCCTTATGACTGCATCACAAAAAGCCCTTACCGCCGCCGCCACCCCGACGGCCGACTTGGCGCAACGCTTTCAACAGGTCCGGGCACAAACCGGGCGGCTGGTTCAGCCTTTGAGCGCTGAAGATTGCCAACTCCAGTCGATGCCCGATGCCAGTCCTGCGAAATGGCACCTGGCGCATCTGACCTGGTTTTTTGAAACCTTTGTGCTGGAGAAATTCGAGCCGCGTTTCAAGCCGTTCGATGCCGGTTTTCGCACGCTGTTCAACAGCTACTACCACGGCGTCGGAGAAAAATACCCGCGCCCGAAACGTGGCCTGATCAGCCGTCCTTCGCTCGAAGATGTCTTGGCCTACCGGCAGCAGGTCGATGGGCGGATGCTGGAGGCCATTTTCGCGATGGACGAGGCGCGGCGCGCCGAAATCGCGCAGCTTGTCACGCTTGGATTGCACCATGAGCAGCAGCACCAGGAACTGTTGCTGACCGATATCCAGCACGCCTTGTCTTTCAACCCGAGGCACCCGGCGTACGCGAAGCGCTGGCCACTGGCCGCCACGGCGCCCCAGTCCATGCGCTGGCGCGCTTACGATGGCGGCCTGGTGCGGCATGGCTTTGACGCCGCGCTAGATGGAAGCTTTGCGTTCGACAATGAAACGCCGCGCCACCCGGTGTATATCGCGCCGTTCGAGCTCGCCAGCCGGCTTGTCACGAACGGCGAAATGATCGATTTCATTGCCGACCGGGGCTACCTGCGACCGGAACTTTGGCTTTCCATGGGCTGGGATTGGGTGCAGGCCGGCAACCAGCGCCTGCCGCTCTATTGGCAGGGCGATGCAGGCGACTATTGCCATTTCACGCTGCAGGGGCTGCAGGGCGTTGACCCGAACACACCGGTGTGCCACCTCAGCTACTTCGAAGCCGATGCGCTGGCGCGCTGGGCCGGCGCCCGTTTGCCGACTGAATTCGAGTGGGAGCTCGCGGCGCGCTCGCTTCCCGGCGCTAGGACGCGGTCAGGCAATTTCGTCGAAACCGCGGCTTACCATCCCTTGCCGCAACAGCACGCCAGCATGGACGTTCCCGCGCAAATGCTCGGCGACGTGTGGGAGTGGACGCAATCGAGTTACAACGCCTATCCACGATACCAGCCCTGGGAGGGCGCGGTCGGCGAATACAACGGCAAATTCATGTGCAACCAGTTCGTGCTGCGCGGCGGCTCGTGCGCGACGCCGCAAAGCCATATCCGCGCCAGCTACCGCAATTTTTTCCCGCCCGACGCCCAGTGGCAGTTCAGCGGCGTGCGGCTGGCGCGCGATGGCACTGGGTAACTTGCCGCGGACAACTGGCCTCCGGCCAGTAGGCCGTTAGGCCATCGCCACCTGCGGCGCCGCCTTGGTAAGAGGTGCCTCGGTGTTGACTACAAACCACTCCGGCACGTCGGGGCCCCACAGGTAGAACGAATCTTCCGGCGCATGGTCGCCCGCCACCCAGTCTGTGGTCGGCGGCACGAAATCGATGTCGTAGGAATATTCAGAAAAACTGCCCCACGGGTCGCGTACATAATAAAAATAATTCGAACCCAGGACATGGCGCCCGACACCCCAGCCATCCCTGAAACCCGCGATGCGCATCTGTTCGCTGCCTTGGCCCACCTCGTCGACGCTGCCGACGTCCCAGCTCGTATGGTGCA
>CAXSGT010000275.1:0-3598 GCA_964236835.1 uncultured Polaromonas sp. | reverse complement strand
GCCGACATCATCCTGGTGCGCCATGGCGACATCAACATCGGCCCGATGACGGATGCGCCGCATCTGCTCGTCGAGGCGGCGCAACCGTCCAATGTCGACACCGTAATGGTCGATGGACGCATTTTGAAGCGCCGCGGCAAGCTGACGGCGATTCATGCCGACCAGGTCGTTCGCGAGGCCGCGGCGGCGCTGGCGCGGGTGCGGCAACGCGCGAACTTGGCTTGACATGGGAATCCATGGCGGCAAACAGCTCTAGACTCATGCCGAGAGCGGTCATCGGCCTGATGCTGGGAACAGCGTGCAGCATGGCATGGCCGAGGGCTTCCCGCGCGTCGGGCGCGATCGGGCTGTAGGCGGTCGCCAGCGCCGGTCCCGACGCCAGGCTCAATCCCGGCAAGATAGACTACGGCATCGCTGGCATGGACTCCACTCCGCACTTGGGCACCTCGGTCATCGAGGCGGCAACGGCCCGATGATGCAGGACCTGCTTGCCGGCCGGCTTGCTTTCGGCGCGATGCTCGCCAGCTCGATCAACCGTCAGATCAAGGCCGGCACGCTTCGCCTGGTCTCTCTTATTCAGACCGGCACCATCCAAAGTATCCGGAAGTTCCCACGTTGCTTCATACCGGCATACCGATCGCACAGCTCAGTTTCGGCGGCGTTTTGCTGCCCGCTAAAACCCCGGACGCGGTCGTCTCGTCGCTCGAATCGGCTTGTGAGAAAGCCGTGAAATCGGAGCGCTTCACCACCTGGGCCGCGCAGGCGAACCAGGTGCTGGCTTTCCAGCGCGGCGCCAATTTCGAGGCAAAGCTGCGCCAGGACAGCCAGGCGAAAGCCGCGACGCTCAAGCGCCTGAATCTTTTGCCCTGACGCGCCTGTCAGCAAGCCCAGCGCATGGTTTTTTGAACTTTACAAACCATCACTCGCCGGCAACCGGCGTTATACACAAGGTTTCGATACTGCACTTCAGCGTGTTGCCGGTGGCGGATGGAAAAAGCCCCGATGACACGCCTGGATCAGCTGCCTTTTTAACCAGGAATTACTACTTATGAAATCCGTTTTCAAACCCTCGGCATTGCTTGCCGGCCTTGCGCTTGCCGCCCTATTCACCAGCCAGGCGGGTAGCGCGATGGCGCAGCCCGCCGCTTCCGCAACCCCTCCAGCCACTGCCAGCGGGAACGCCTCGCCGAATCAGCAGCGGATGGGCCGGCATGAACCAGCCAGAATGCAGGCCTGGATCGCCAAGCGCCAAGCCGCGCTGAAGGCCAAACTCAAAATCACGCCGGCGCAGGAAGGCGCCTGGACCAGCTTCACCGCCGCCATGCAGCCGCCCGCCGCCATGGGCCGGCGACCAGCGCCCGAGCAGCGCGCCGAGTTCGACAAGCTGACCACGCCCGAGCGCATCGACAAAATGCGCGCCATGCGCACCCAGCGCATGACCGAGATGAATGCGGCGATGGACAGGCGCGGCGAAGCGACGAAAGCGTTTTACGCAGCTTTGAGTCCGGAGCAGCAAAAAACCTTTGATGTCGAGGCTATGAGGATGGGTCGGCATGCCGGGCGGGGCCACCACATGCACCGCAACGGCTGAGCTGTTTGAAAAGCTTGGGACCTGCTTGCCTGTCACGGCCCGGTAAACGACTAACGCCGCCGCTGCCCAAATAAAAAAGCCGGCTCATGGCGGCCGGCTTTTTAACGCGCGCCCTTTGCAGGGTGCATGCTTATCTGGACATCGGATTAATTAGACGACGCGCCTTCTTTTTGGCCTGTACCACTGCTCATCCTTTTGCTGCGCTTCATCCTGTTCGAGGCGCGGCGCTCCGACATGGTCATTTTTCTATCGGTCGAACTCATTTTGGAAGAGCCGGTCATGGCGGTATTCGGGTTGGCGCTCGGGGTGGCGGCTTCACCTCCCTGAATGCCGGATTTCATGGGGGTAGCTTCCCCTCTGACTTCAGTACGCGACTTGGACATGCCGCCGCTAGACATGCCGCCTCCAGTTCCGCTCATGCCGCTTGAACCAGTTGAACCCGTCATGCCGGCCGCGCCCGTTCTGGCAGTGTTCGGATTCGCACTAGGGCTAGCGCCCTCGCCACCCTGGATACCGGACTTGGCAGGGGTGTTGTTGATTTCCGATTTGACATCGGCACGCGACCGGGTGGACGAGCCGCTATCGCCCATGCCGCTCGCTCCGGACGGGCCTGCGCCACCTTGCGTGCCAGACCTTACATCCGCATTTTGCGCTGTGGCCATGCCCGAAACCGCCATCATCGCGCCAAGTAAAATTGAGATCGTTGATTTTTTCATTTCGATTCCTTATTTAAGATAGAGGTTGTTTGAAGAACTCTTGAAAACTGGTTGGAAGGTCTACGACCGAATACCACACAGCTGTACTTTAACGAGTTCCGCTTGTGTTATTTCATCAGGTTTTAGGCTTTTATCATGTAGGACGGTTTTACTAGGTGATACCCCTTAAATTTTGTCGCCGCGGACTTGTATGAACTGCGCGGACCCGCCGGCAGAAAATTTTTATAGACATCAATTTAGCTCGCGGTCCTACAGGCGCGTTCTGCTTGTCAACAACACAATGGCTCGGCCTTTTTCCTCTTTTGTATTGCTTCCGCCGTTTGCGCAAGGCGACTTTTGTTTTTATGCCCACTTCCAAATTCATTGCTGCCGCATCACCGTCAAAGCCGGGTACTAAGGCGAACGAGCCGCCGACGTCCGCGTTTACGCTCAAGGTGCTGACAGTCAACGTCCACAAAGGCTTTACGTTTTTCAATCGAAAGTTCATCCTGCCCGAACTCCGCGATGCCGTGCGCAGCGTCGGCGCCGACGTGGTCTTTTTGCAGGAAGTCACGGGCAGCCATACGAAGCATCCCGGAAAATTCGACAACTACCCGGACACCCCGCATTACGAATTCCTGGCGGACGACATCTGGTCGCAATTTGCCTATGGGCGCAACGCGGTCTATGCCCACGGCGACCATGGCAACGCCATCATGTCCAAGTTTCCCATCGTGCGTTTTGAGAACCACGATATTTCCATCAGCGGGCCGGAACGGCGCGGTTTGCTGCATTGCGAACTGCAGCTACCAGGCGGCAAAGCCAACGTGCATGCCATCTGCGTGCATCTGAGCTTGACCCAAGCGCATCGCACGCAGCAACTCGACAGGCTTTGCAAATTACTGAAAAAAGCCGTCCCTTCCACAGCGCCGCTGATCGTCGCGGGCGATTTCAACGACTGGCGTCAATCCGCAGGCTCGCAACTGGCGAAGGGCGCTTCGCTGCTGGAGGTGTTCGTGCAGGCCAATGGACGCGCCGCCAAGACCTTTCCGGCGCGCAGGCCGCTTCTGAGGCTTGACCGTATCTACGTGCGCAACGCCGTTGCGCATGCGCCGGTCGTGCTGCCCAGCAAACCTTGGTCGCATTTGTCGGACCACGCGCCCCTGGCCGCCGAAATCGAGCTGTAAGCTGTCAAGAGCAGTTTTCACCCAGGTTGCCGTCAGGGCTAATTTTTCGGGCACCCATGAAAAAGTGAAACACTGTATATTCAAACAGTGTCCACGCTGCAAAAGCTCACTGCCAAACTCGCCAT
>CAXSGT010000274.1:1447-3627 GCA_964236835.1 uncultured Polaromonas sp. | reverse complement strand
GGTTGACGGACCTCCTGGAAATTACACTGGTACGGCTGGAAGGGGGCAGGTCAAGCTCAATACCTTTTAGAAATTCAGAAGTGGCAGACATGGCATCGTTTGTTTCAGCTCGGCTAACTTAAGGAAGACGCTGGAAGATTTGAAACTGGCTTCGGAACGTGGGCTCCTGGGATATTGCTAAAAAGATTTTCCACAGCCACACGCGCCGCAAGAGCAGACAATCCAGCCACACGACGCACACTCAACGTCACTTTCATTGCTAAGTGGATTCTTGCAACTCCAGCAGTGCGCATTTCGAATCACCTTCCCTTTCTCGATGATTGCGCCGCGATACTCTCTCCCAATATCTGTGATTCGTGCCCTGTGTCGGTCTATCGTTTGTTTCCTTTTCTCTTCGAGCATAGCTTCACGTTGCCTATCTTCCTCTTGAATTCGATTAGTCTTAATATGAGCAAGTTCAAGCTGTCGGAGCGAAAATTCCTTGTATTGGACGATCGCTGCAAGCGCTTCATTTTCGGTTAAATCATCGGTAGACGCTCCTTTGAGCCAAGCTGAATCGACCAAGCGCTCAGTATCTTGTGCGACGGAGAAGATTCGAATCATGCCGAAATCTACTGTGTGATTTGCGGGGCTATACACCACCAAATGATGGGTTGTTTCCCGTCCAACCCAAAGTCTTTCTCCGGAAGGAAGAGTAATTTTCAGAGCAGGCATATTGACGAGTAAGTGGCAGAAGAAAGGCGAAATTCACACAGGTGCGAACTGCCAAGCACAAACACGCAATCAAAGGTTTCGAACGCGGTCAAGGCGTTCAATATCGGTGCAAGAAAGGCAACCGCCTCTGCGATCTTGACTGACGGAAGCGGCCAGTTGTCGTATATAAGTAACCAATTTTCCTCATGACGTTGGCATGCAGCAGCCTTAGCAATCTTCTTGCTAACAAAATATGCTATTGCTTCAGCCCATTGCCTTTCAGGGGAGTCGCCAACCCAGCCGTCACCAGGGTTGTTTTTTTGAAGATCATCCAATAATTGAGTCTTGCACTTTCTAGCTTCGCCTGGACTAGCGTGATGAATAAAGTAAAGCTCAGGACCAAAGCCCTTTTCGCGAAGCGACTGAGCATGTGCGCCGTTTTGTGGAACGGCCTCTGTGTGTTCAATCCCCACGTTAAAAGACGGCATAGCAAGCACGAAGTCGGGCTTGTCACCATGTGACAACCCGAGTGGAAAAGATAGCCGCCAGTGCGGAATGGTTGAAAGCAAATGTGCAATGCTGTAACGTTCAGGGTGCTGGGTCTTCCGGCCCGCTGAAAGACGCGGAACATCTATGTCAAGTAGTTTGAGCGCTTGCTTCAGTTCGTCAATTGAGTTCGCACGAAGAATCTCAGACATTTGCGGCTAACGTAATGTCACTCGTACGGCCTGTAATGTAGTTAGATACACCACAGCATGCTTTAGATGACCTTTACGACCCAAGCCATTAAGTAGTCTGAATTTATTCAAAATCGGCATGCCAGTTCCTTAGTAACGTTTCGCCAAACGCAACGGGTCATCCGGTGCATTCTACGGACGAGCCATGCGCTGATTCGTCCTAACCCCCGCTCCGCGCACCTCCAGCCATATTTCATCCAACACTTGCCCGCGCTCACTCGCAATTTGAACCACATGTCGCCCCGGCCACGGGAACCACTGTGCTTCATTGCCGCGCGCAAAGTTCTTGCCGTCGATTCGCCAGCGAACGCCATATCCTTCGGCGCTGAAACCCACCCACTGGTGCCGGGGCGGGATGTCAGGGTCGAGCGCGATGATCGTGCCCGGGGCGGGCGAGGTAATGCGCGGCGCGGCGTCTTCCGCAGCATGTCTAGAGCGTTTCATGCCCTTTGCGCCCGCTGGATAAGCGTTGTTAGCTACTGAATTAATAGCAAACAGCTTTTGCTCGGTGCCGTGGATAAACCATTCATCGCGGGCCGCTTCGAGTTGATTGCCGAACCCAGTGTGGATTTGCACCAAGCCGGCGGGGGGTAGGGGCGCGCGGCTCGGCTCGGCGCGGGGGGCGCACGTGAGATGCCCGATCGCGAGACCCAAGCCTGGATCGTGAGTCCGGAGATGCTTCGACAACCGAATTACCGAGCTCTGCTTCGCAACTGGAATCCTGATCTGCTCGTGGTGGATGAGTGCCAC
>CAXSGT010000274.1:0-1437 GCA_964236835.1 uncultured Polaromonas sp. | reverse complement strand
CATGGCTGGGTTCGGCCCGATGCAGGAAGTTCATCAGCGCGGCCCAGACCGGCGCGGCGCCGCTGGTGCCGCTGACGTCCCGCATCGGCGCGCCGCTGAAATTTCCCACCCAGACGCCGACGCTGTAGCGCTGCGAAAAGCCGATCGCCCAGTTGTCGCGCATGTCCTTGCTGGTGCCGGTTTTGACGGCGCTCCAAAAGTGCAGCGCCAGGATGCTGTCGGCGCCGAAAGTGCGGGCGCGCGCCAGCGGGTCGGCGAGGATGTCGCTGGCGATAAAGGCGGCTCGCGGGTCGATGACCGGCCCAGCCGCCGCCGCGGATTTGTCATTGGCGGCGTCGCCGAACCGCACCGCGCCGTAACGGCCGCCATTGGCGAGCGCGCGGTACGCGTTGGTCAGCGCCAGCAGCGACACCTCGGCGCTGCCCAGCGCCAGGCTATAGCCGTAGTAGTCGCCCGACTCCTTGAGCGGCAGGCCGAGCGCGCGCAATTGCTTGTGAAAGGCGTCGGGCGAGACCATCACCAGCGTTCGCACTGCGGGCACGTTGAGCGACGCGCCCAGCGCCGTGCGCGCCGACACCAGCCCCTTGAAGCGGTGGTCGTAGTTTTGCGGAATGTAGAGGCCGCCGGCGGTCGGAATCTGCGACGGCGAATCGTCGAGCAGCGACGCCGCCGTGATGCGCCGCTCGGCGATCGCCTGGGCATACAAAAAAGGCTTGAGCGTCGAGCCCGGCTGGCGCAGGGCCAGTACGCCATCGACTTCGCCGGCGGCGCTGAGGCCGCCTGACGACCCGACCCAGGCGAGGATTTCACCGCTGGCGTTGTCGAGCACGACCACCGCGCCGTCTTCGACCTGGCGGCCGCGCAGTTCGCGCAGCTGCCGCTCCAGGGTTTGCAGCGCAAAGCGCTGCAGCGGCGCGCGCAGGGTCGAGCGCAGGGTTCGATAGCCCGTGCCCCCAGGCCGCGCCCGCGCCAGCAGCCGGCGCGCCAGATGCGGCGCAATCCCTTCGGTCGCATCGAAAGCCTTGCGCTGCAGCGCCCCGGTGGCGAACAAATCGAGCCCATCGCAGTCGAGGTTTTTCGCGCCGGCCCGCATCAACCCGAGCACCCCGCAGGCGCGCCGGCTCAGCAGCGCCGCGCCGGCGTTCGGCGCGCGCACCAGCGCGGCGGCCAGCGCCGCTTCGCGCTCGTCGAGCCCGTGCGCCGCCTTGCCGAACAGCGTGCGGCTGAGCGCGTCGATGCCGACCAGCTCGCCGCGAAACGGCACCAAGTTGAGGTAAGCCTCCAGAATCTGGTCCTTGCGCCAGCGGCGCTCCAGCGCCTGCGCGGCGACGGTCTGGCCGATTTTTTGCGCGATGCCGCGTCCGCCCGAGGGCGCGCGCAGGTCGCCGTCGAGCAGGCCGGCGAGCTGCATGCTGAGCGTCGAAGCGCCGCGTGTTC
>CAXSGT010000273.1:0-3630 GCA_964236835.1 uncultured Polaromonas sp. | reverse complement strand
ACGCTCCCCACTTCGTGTGGTTCGCTGCCCCCCGAGGGGGCCGCTGCGCCTGCGGACCGGCAAAGCCGGCTCCGCGGCCCTGGCTTGGATGGGAATGTCGCTGCCGCCAGTCTGGTGTTCTACACCACCGGCCGCTTGACCAGCGAAATGGTCATCAAGTCGGCGCAGATGGGCGTTCCAGTCGTCGTGTCGCGCAGCGGCATCACGCAGATGGGGCACCAGGTGGCCGAGGCGGTCGGGCTGTGCGCCATTGGGCGGGCGACGAACAAGCGTTTTCTTTGCTACACGCATGCCGAGCGGCTAAAGCTGCACAGTTAATGCAATACTCCTATTTTAATAGCTGTAAACCGTTACCCAATATGCGGGAATCGGCTTTTTTATAGGTAAAAAGGCTTATTCGTGCCTGGCGGCCGTTTCTGCGCTAAGGTCAAGCCCATGAACACGCTAATTTTCAAACTCGGCTGGAAAACCTTGCTGCGCGACTTGCGCGCCGGCGAGTTGCGGCTGCTGATGGTCGCCGTCACGCTGGCGGTCGCGTCGCTTGCCGCCGTCGGCTTTTTCGCCGACCGGCTCAAGGGCGGGCTGGAGCGCGACGCCTTGCAGCTGCTCGGCGGCGACGTGGTGATCCGCGCCGATGAGCCGATCTCCGCCGCCTTCGTCGCCAAGGCCGCGGCGCTGGGCCTGAAAACCATCTCGACCGTCACCTTTCCGACCATGGCCCGGGCCAGCGACCAGGATGGCGGCGCGAGCAAGCTGGTGGCCTTCAAGGGCGTTCCCGCCGGCTATCCGCTGCGCGGCAGCCTGACGGTCGCCGGCGCTCCTGGCGCCGCGGGGCAGCCGACGCGCGAAGTCCCCGCGCCCGGCAGCGCCTGGGTCGACGCCTCGCTGCTGGAGGCGCTGGGCTTGAAAATCGGCCAGCCGCTGCTGCTCGGCGAGTCGCGCTTCACGCTGGCCCGCGTCATCGTGCAGGAGCCCGACCGGGGCGCGGGGTTCATGAGCTTTTCGCCGCGCGTGATGGTCAACCAGGGCGATGTGCCGGCGACCGGGCTGATCCAGCCGGCGAGCCGCGCCAACTACCGCTTCGCCGTCGCGGGCGACGACAGCAAGGCCGTCAGGGACTATGTGGCGTGGGCCACCGACGAGCTGAAAAAGCCCGGCGCCGGCACTGGCCTGCACGGCGCGCGGCTGGAATCGCTCGAAGCCGGCAGCCCGGAAATGCGCCAGACGCTCGACCGGGCGGAGAAATTTCTCAACCTCGTCGCGCTGCTGGCCGCGCTGCTCAGCGCCGTCGCGGTCGCCATCGTCGCGCGCAGCTTTGCCGCCAAGCACCTCGACGACTGCGCCATGCTGCGGGTGCTGGGCCAGCCGCAGCGAACGATCGCGCTGGCCTACACGCTCGAATTCGTGCTCGCCGGGCTGCTCGCCAGCGCGCTCGGCGTGGCGCTCGGCTTCGCGGTGCATTACGCATTCGTGCTGCTGCTGGCCGGGCTCATCTCCAGCACGCTGCCGGCGCCGACGCTCTGGCCGGTGGCGTTCGGCATGGGCATGGGCCTCACGCTGCTGCTGGCGTTCGGCCTGCCGCCGGTGCTGCAGCTGGCCTCGGTGCCGGCGCTGCGCGTGATCCGGCGCGATGTCGGCAACTTGAAGCCGGCGTCGCTGCTGGTGCTGGGCGTCGGCATTGCCGGCTTTGCCGCGCTGCTGCTGGCCGCGAGCAGCGACATGAAGCTCGGATTGATTGCCGTGGGCGGGTTCGCCGGCGCCGCGCTGCTGTTCGCCATCGCCAGTTTCGTCGCCGTCAAGCTGCTGCGCGCCAGCGTCAACGAGGCCACCGCGCCGCGCTGGCTGGTGCTGGCGACGCGGCAGCTGTCGGCGCGCCCGGCGTATGCCGTGGTGCAGACCAGCGCCCTGGCGATCGGCCTGCTGGCGCTGATGCTGCTGGTGCTGCTGCGCACCGACCTGATCAGCAGCTGGCGCCAGGCGACGCCGGCGGACGCGCCGAACCGCTTCGTCATCAACGTCCAGCCCGAGCAAAGCGAAGCGTTCCAGCGGGCGCTGCGCGCTGGCGGCGTGAACAAGTTCGACTGGTATCCGATGCTTCGCGGCCGGCTAGTGGCGGTTAACGGCAAGGACATCGCGCCCGACGATTTCGCCGACGACCGCGCCAGGCGGCTGGTCGACCGCGAGTTCAACCTGTCGAACAGCGAGCAGCTGCCCGGTCACAACCAGGTCACGGCGGGCCGCTGGAGCGCCGGGGAAAAGGGCGCCGTCAGCGTCGAGGAGGGCCTGGCGAAAACGCTGGGCCTCAAGCTCGGCGACAGCCTGCGCTTCGACATCGGCGGGCAGACCAGCGAGGCGAAGATCGCCAGCCTGCGCAAGGTCGACTGGGGCTCGATGCATGTCAATTTCTTTGTCATGTACCCGGTGGCGCAGCTCGCGGCCGACGTGCCGGTCTCTTTCATCAGCGCCTTTCGCGCGCCCGAGCCGGTGGTCGGGCGGGCAGGGGCGCAAAGCTTCGACAACGCCCTGGTGCGGGCCTTTCCCAACATCACCAATGTCGATATGAGCAGCACGCTGGCGCAGGTGCAGCGCGTGCTCGACCAGGTGATTCGCGCGGTCGAATTTCTGTTCGGCTTTACGCTGGCGGCCGGCTTGGTGGTGCTGTTCGCGGCCATTACCGCGACGCGCGAGGAGCGGGCGCGAGAGTTCGCCATCATGCGCGCCGTCGGCGCCCGGGCGTCGCTGCTCAGGCAGGTGCAGCGCGCCGAGCTCGCCGGCGTGGGGCTGCTGGCGGGCTTTCTGGCGTCGGTGGTGGCGCTGGTGGTCGGCCGGGGGCTGGCGCGCTATGTGTTCGACTTCAACTGGACCGGATCGTGGACGGTGCCGGTCTTCGGCAGCCTGGCCGGCGCCGCCCTGGCGTTGGCGGCGGGCTGGTGGGGGCTGCGCGCCGTGCTCACGACGCCGGTGGTCGAGACGCTGCGCAAGTCGCAATAGCGGCTTTCAATCCAGCCGGGCGCCGGATGCCTTGACGGCCCGCGCCCAGCGCGGCGCCTCGGCGGCAAGAAAGGCGGCGAATTCCTCGCTGCCCAGAAACGCCGGGTCGGCGCCTTGCGCCGTCATGCGGCTTTTGATGTCCGGGTTGTTCATGACCTGCCGAAAGGCATCGCTCAGCCTTAAAGTTACGTCCCTGGGCAGGCCGGCCGGCGCCAGAAAGCCGTAAAAGCCGACGACCTCAAAGCCCTTGATGCCCGACTCCAGCACCGTCGGCACGTCCGGCAGCGCCGGGTTGCGCTCGCGGCTGGTGACGGCCAGCGCCCGCACTTTGCCTTGCTTGTGGTAGTTGGCGGCCTGCGGAATCGACTCGGCCATGAACTGCACCTGGCCGGCCATCAAATCGGTGAAAGCCGGCGCGCTGCCGCGGTACGGAATGTGCACCATGAAGAGGCCGGCCGCGGACTTGAACATTTCCGGCACCAGGTGGCTGATGCCGCCGTTGCCGGCCGAGCCGTAGTTGACCTGGCCGGGCCGCGCGCGGGCGTAATCGACAAACTCCTTCAGGCTGTTGACTGGCAGTTTGGGGTTGACGAGCAGCGCCAGCGGCTGCATGGCGGTGCGGGCGATCGGCGTGAAGTC
>CAXSGT010000272.1:0-3630 GCA_964236835.1 uncultured Polaromonas sp. | reverse complement strand
AAGCCGGTTCCGCGGCCCTGGCTGGCTGCCAGAGAACTTCCGTGCTTCATTGACCTTCCTAGACACTGCGCCACATTCAGCGCGGCGTGAAATCTAAAGACGCCGAGTTCATGCAGTAGCGCAAACCCGTGTCGGTGGGTCCGTCGGGAAACACATGGCCCAGATGCGCGCCGCAATTGGCGCAAACCGTTTCGGTGCGCGCCATGCCGTGCGAGCGGTCCACGTGCTCCTCGATCGCGCCTTCCTTGACTTCCTGCGTAAAGCTCGGCCAGCCGCAGCCGGCGTCGAATTTCGCCCGCGAGTCGAACAGCTCGGCGCCGCAGCAGATGCAGCGATAACTGCCGTCGGCGTTGTTGCCGTCGTATTTGCCGGTGAACGGGCGTTCGGTCGCGGCATGGCGGGTGACTTCGAAAGCCCTCGGTTCCGCGCCTTTTTCGGCGAGCAAGGCTTTCCATTCGGCATCGGTTTTTTCAATTTTGGCGCTCATGGCTGTTGGCTCCTTTTGTGCATGGGTTGAAATTTTTTTAAGAACTGCAGCTGATTTCGATCGAGCTCGCCCAGTCGGGCGGAAACTGCGCATAGCTGTCATGGCCGGGGTGCTCGTCAAAGGGCGACTGCAGCAAGCCGAGCAAGGTATCGACCTTTGAAAAATCTTTAAGTTTCGCTGCGCGGATCGCTTCTTCGCCCAGATGGTTGCGCAGCACGAATTTTGGATTGTTTTTAAGCATCAAATCGGCCCTTTGCGCACTGTCCACGGGCGCAATGCGCTCTGAATAGTGTAGCGCCCAGGCGTTGAAGGATTCGCCGTCGAAAAACAAATCGCGCACCGGCTCGTGGCCGCTTTGCGCCGTAAAGCCGCACAGCCGGCGCCAGAAAATCGGGTAGTCCACGCGATTGGCGGCAAGCAGCGCGAAGGTGTGCTCGATCAACGCCCGGTCTTCGGGCTGCTCGTCGGCCAGCCCCAGCTTGGCGCGCATTTTTGCCTGCAGCGCCGCCGGAAAAACGCTTTTGTACGATTCGAGCGCGGCCAGCGCATCGTCGGGCTCGCCGATCAGCGGCAGCAAGGCCTGGCCGAGACAAAACAAATTCCAGTAAGCGATATTGGGTTGCTTGTTATACGCATAGCGGCCCTGGGTGTCGGTATGGTTGCAGATGTGGCCGGGGTCGAACGCATCGAGGAACTGGAACGGGCCATAGTCGATCGTTAGGCCCAGGATGCTCATGTTGTCGGTGTTCATCACGCCGTGGCAAAAGCCGACGGCCTGCCAGGCCGCCGCCATATGCGCCGTGCGCTCGCTGACCGCGCGCAGCAGCGCCGCATAGGGCTGCGGCGCCTCGCGGCACTCCGGGTAATACCGCTCGATGACGTAATCGGCCAGAATTTTGAGCTGCGCCGGCTGGCCGCCATGGCTGAAATGCTCGAAATGGCCGAAGCGGACAAAGCTCGACGCGGTGCGCGTCACGACGGCGGCGGTTTCGATTTCCTCGCGCCGCACCGGCACGTCCGAGCCGATGACGCACAGCGCGCGGGTGGTCGGAATGCCCAGGCCGTGCATCGCCTCAGAGCACAAAAACTCGCGGATCGAACTGCGCAGCACTGCCCGGCCGTCGCCCATGCGCGAGTACGGCGTCATGCCGGCGCCCTTGAGCTGGATTTCCCGCGCGCCTTGCGGCGTTTGCAGCTCGCCGAGCAAAATCGCCCGACCGTCGCCCAACTGACCGGCCCAGACGCCGAACTGGTGCCCGCTGTACACGCTCGCCAGCGGCTTCGTTCCCGGCAGCGGCTGATTCCCGCTTAGCGCCGCCAGCGCCTCGGCCGAGTCCAGCCATTGCTCGCCAAGACCGAGCTCCCTTGCGAGCGCACGGTTGCGGCCGACCCAGTAGGGCGAAGGCAGCGGGCGCGGTTGGAGGGCGGTATAAAAGTCCGGCCCCAGGCGGGCGAAACCGTCGGCGGACCATTTCAGCTCGCTCGGCGCGGCGTTGGGTGTGTCAGGCGGGACATCGGCAAGGTGGTGGGTAGCGAAAGTCATTTGATAATTGTGCTATGGCGCAAGCAGCCTTGCGCCGCGCGGGGGTGAAAGGCCGCTATGCCGGCGCGCTGGTTCGCCCGGTTGCCCGGCTAAGGATTTTCCCAGGTACGAGGCGGCGGGCATGCGCTGTACCATGCGGTCGCCAGCTATTCACAGCCTTAGCCCCGCCCGGCCAGGCAAAAACACACAAGGACGCAGACGATGTTAGGTTTGATGCAAAGCCAGCCGCTACTCATCTCCGGATTGATCGAATTCGCCGCGCGCCATCACGGCGACGCCGAAATCGTCTCGCGCCGCGTCGAGGGCGACATTCACCGCTACACCTACCGCGATGCCGCGCGGCGCTCGCGCCAGGTGGCCAATGCGCTCGACGCGCTCGGCCTGGCTTTGGGCGACCGCGTCGCCACGCTCGCCTGGAACGGCTACCGGCATTTCGAGCTCTACTACGGCGTCAGCGGCTCGGGCCGGGTGCTGCACACCGTCAACCCGCGCCTGCACCCGGACCAGATTGCCTGGATCGCCAACCACGCCGAGGATCAGGTATTGTGTTTCGACCTCAGCTTTTTGCCGCTGGTGCAGGCCGTGCATGGCCGCTGCGCCACGATCAAGCATTACATCGCGCTGTGCGGCGCCGACAAGCTGCCGGAGAATTCGGGCATTCCCAATCTCCAAAGCTACGAAAGCTGGATCGGCGCGCAATCGGACGAATACGACTGGCCGGTGTTCGATGAAAACACCGCGTCGAGCATGTGCTACACCAGCGGCACCACCGGCAACCCGAAGGCGGCGCTCTATAGCCACCGCTCCAGCACGCTGCATGCGTATGCAGCGGCGCTGCCCGATGTCATGAGCGTTTCGGCGCGGGACTCGATTTTGCCGGTCGTGCCGATGTTCCACGTCAATGCCTGGGGCATTCCGTATTCGGCGGCGCTGGCCGGCGCCAAGCTGGTGTTTCCCGGCCCGGCGATGGACGGCAAGTCGATTTATGACTTGATCGAGGCGGAAAAAGTCACCTACGCCGCCGGCGTGCCGACCGTCTGGCAGATGATGCTGACGCATATGAAAGCCGGCGGCCTGCGGTTTTCGACGCTGCGCCGCACGGTCATCGGCGGCTCAGCGTGCCCGCCGGCGATGATCCAGGCCTTCAATGAAGACTACGGCGTCGAGGTGCTGCACGCCTGGGGCATGACCGAGATGAGTCCGCTCGGCACGCTGTGCACCCTGAAGAACAAGCACGACGCCTTGAGCAGCGATGAAAAAATGAAAATCCGCCTGAAGCAGGGGCGGGCGATCTACGGCGTCGATATGAAAATTGTCGATGCCGCCGGCGACGAGCTGCCGTGGGACGGCAAAGCCTATGGCGACCTGCTCGTCAAGGGCCCCTGGGTGGTGCGGGACTATTACAAAGCCGAAGGCGCTTCGCCGCTGATCGACGGCTGGTTTCCCACCGGCGATGTCGCAACCATCGACGCCGACGGCTATATGCAGATCACCGACCGCAGCAAGGACGTGATCAAGTCCGGCGGCGAGTGGATCAGCTCCATCGACCTGGAAAACATTGCGATGGCCCATCCTGCGGTGCTGCAGGCGGCCTGCATCG
>CAXSGT010000271.1:0-3643 GCA_964236835.1 uncultured Polaromonas sp. | reverse complement strand
CATGGGCGCGCAATGGAAAGCAAAAGGCAAAGATGTGGCCGCCAGCGCCAGAGGCCGCGTCTTCGGAAAACTGTCGAAAGACATCATGATTGCCGCGCGCAATGGCGCCGACCCGGCTTCGAATGCGCGCCTGCGGCTGGTCGTCGAGCAGGCGCGCAAACTCTCGATGCCCAAGGAGACGCTGGAACGGGCCATCAAGAAAGGCGCTGGCCTGACCGGCGAGGCGGTGCACTTCGAACATGTGATCTACGAAGGCTTTGCGCCGCACCAGGTGCCGGTCATGGTCGAATGCCTGAGCGACAACGTGAACCGCATCGCGTCGGAAATGCGCGTGCTGTTCCGCAAAGGGCATCTGGGCAGCGCCGGCTCGGTGGCATGGGATTTCGACCATGTGGGAATGATCGAGGCCCAGCCTGCCGCCGCCGGCGCCGACCCTGAGCTGGCCGCCATCGAAGCCGGCGCGCAGGACTTCGAGCCGGGCGAGGAAGACGGCGCAACGCTGTTCCTGACCGATCACGCCGACCTAGACCTGGTAAGCCGCGCGCTGCCTGCGCAGGGCTTCAGCGTGCTGTCGGCCAAGCTGGGTTACAAAGCAAAAAACCCCATTAGCCCGTCATCTTTGAGCGCCGGAGACTTGAACGAGGTCGAAGCCTTTTTGGCCGCCATCGACGCCAATGACGATGTGCAGAACATTTTCGTCGGCCTGGCGGGCTGAAGCCGGGGCGCGCCGCTTTTTCTTCCCTGTGGATGATGGCTGCACAACCCGTTCTCGTTCAGATCGGCGAGCAAAGCCACGGCGTTGTCATCGACCTGATCTACGCCAGCGACAATAACTTCACCGGCCGCGCCATCTATGCGAATCCGCTGTGCTTTTTGCGTCCCGAAGCCGAAGCCTGCCTGCGCAAGGCCATTGCGGGCGCGCGCGATCTGGGTTATAGGCTGAAGCTTTTCGACGCCTTCCGGCCGCGGGAGGCGCAGCAAGCGCTGTGGGCCTTTGCGCCCGACCCGGACTACATCGCCGACCCGAAACAGGGCTCGAACCACACCCGCGGCGTGGCGCTTGACCTGACGCTCGTCGATGCGCAGGGCCAGGCGCTTGAAATGGGCACGCCGGTGGACACGATGCGCGTCGAATCGCATCATTTTTATGCGGCCCATCCGGCGTTCATCCAGCTTAACCGCATGAAGCTGCTGACCGTGATGCTGGAAGCGGGCTTTGTGCACCATCCGCGCGAATGGTGGCATTACCAGTTGCCCGACGCGCACCGATTCCCCTTGATCGAAAGCCATGGCTTTATCGCGTGCCTGCGACTATAGCTACGTTTTTAATAGCAAACTATTCCCGTGGATAATGCGCAAAAGCACTATTTAGCTGTCATCCGGCGCTATGCCGAGCCGAACCGGATACGGCCATTTATCGGACAATTCGATCTGGCGCCTAATTGGGTGCAGCATCTTTTTTTCCGCAATCAACCCATTTCGAGGGCCCCATGGACCAGCCGATACACCGTTTCCACGAACTCTTTGCGCAATTGGGACTGCCGGCGGGCGACCAGGCGATCTCGCAGTTCATCGCAGCGCATTCGCCGCTAAGGCCGGACATCGATCTGGCCGACGCGCCGTTCTGGACGCCGTCGCAGGCGGCGTTTTTAAAGGAAGAAAAGCTCGAAGACGCCGACTGGGTGGAGTTGATTGACCAGCTGAACGTGGCGCTTCGCGGCTAAGCCCGCCGGCCTGACCGGCCTGACAAAGGGGCCGCGCGGACTTGGGCTGTTAGGCCAGCGCGGCGTTCAAGGCGGCATTGAAGGTGGCGCTCGGCCGCATGACGGCCTCGGCCTTTTGCGCATCCAGTAAATAGTAGCCGCCGATGTCGGCCGGCTGGCCCTGCACCGCCTTCAACTCGGCAACGATTTGCGCCTCGTTTCCGGCGAGCGCTTTTGCCAGCGGCGCGAAATGCGCCTGCAATTCCGGGTCTTCGGCCTGCGCGGCCAACGCCTCGGCCCAATACAGCGCCAGGTAGAAATGGCTGCCGCGGTTGTCGAGCTCGCCGGTGCGGGTCGAGGGGCCTTTTTTGTTGTCGAGCAGCTTGCCGGTCGCCTCGTCCAGGGTTTTCGCCAGGATTTTCGCCTTGTTGTTGCCCGTCTTGATCCCAAGGTCTTCCAGCGACACGGCCAGCGCCAGGAATTCGCCCAGCGAATCCCAGCGCAAATGGTTTTCCTCGACCAGCTGCTTGACATGCTTGGGCGCCGAGCCGCCCGCGCCGGTCTCGAACATGCCGCCGCCGGCCATCAGCGGCACGATCGACAGCATCTTGGCGCTGGTGCCCAGCTCCATGATCGGGAACAGGTCGGTCAGGTAGTCGCGCAGGATGTTGCCGGTCACCGAGATCGTGTCCTTGCCGCGAATCACCCGCTCCAGCGTATAGCGCATGGCGCGCACCTGCGACATGATCTGGATGTCCAGGCCGGTCAGGTCGTATTCCTTCAAATAAGCCCTGACTTTTTTGATGAGTTCGGCTTCGTGCGGGCGGTATTCGTCGAGCCAGAACACCGCCGGCATGCCGGAGTTGCGGGCGCGGCCCACCGCCAGCTTGACCCAGTCGCGCACGGCGGCGTCCTTGGTCTGGCACATGCGCCAGATGTCGCCGGCTTCGACGTTTTGCACCAGCAGCACTTCGCCGGTCGCGATATCGACAATGCGGGCCTCGCCCGCCTCGGGGATTTCGAAGGTCTTGTCGTGCGAGCCGTATTCCTCGGCTTTTTGCGCCATCAGGCCGACGTTGGGCACGGTGCCCATGGTGACCGGGTCGAAATTGCCGTTGGTCTTGCAGAAGTTGATGATCTCCTGGTAGATGCGGGCGAAGGTGCTCTCCGGAATAACCGCCTTGGTATCCTTCGGTCGGCCGTCGGCGCCCCACATCTTGCCGCCGATGCGGATCATCGCCGGCATCGACGCGTCGACAATCACGTCGTTGGGCGCGTGCAGGTTGGAAATCCCCTTGGCCGAATCGACCATCGCCAGCTCGGGCCGGTGCTCGTGGCAGGCGTGCAGGTCCTTGATGATCTCGTCGCGCTTGGAGCTCGGCAGAGTTTCGATCTTTTCATAGATGCTGGACAGGCCGTTGTTGACGTTCACGCCGAGCTCGTCGAACAGCTGGCCGTGCTTGGCGAAAGCGTCTTTGTAGAAAATCCGCACGGCGTGGCCGAAGACGATGGGGTGCGAGACCTTCATCATCGTCGCCTTGACGTGCAGCGAGAGCATCACGCCGGTCTGGCGCGCGTCCTCCATCTCTTCTTCATAGAAGTCGCACAGCGCCTTTTTGCTCATGAACATGCTGTCGATGATTTCGCCGTCCTGCAGCGCCACCTTCGGCTTGAGCACGACGGTCTTGCCGCCTTTGGTGACGAGGTCCATCTTCACGTCGCGCGCCTTGTCCAGCGTGATCGATTTTTCGCCGTGGTAGAAGTCGCCGGTCTTCATAGTCGCCACATGGGTGCGCGACGCCTGGCTCCATACGCCCATCGAATGCGGGTTCTTTCGGGCGTAGCGCTTGACGGCGGCCGGCGCGCGGCGGTCCGAATTGCCTTCGCGCAGCACCGGGTTGACGGCGCTGCCCAGCGCCCTGGAATAACGCGCGAGGATG
>CAXSGT010000270.1:0-3680 GCA_964236835.1 uncultured Polaromonas sp. | reverse complement strand
TGCTCGCAGCCGCGGTACGGGTTCAGGCCGTAGTCGAAAGGAATGTCGGGCGAGTCGTTGCGGGTGATGGCGCTGCGGGCGTCCTCGAATGTCACTTCAGTTTGCAGCCCGCCGGCCGCCGCGTCTTCGAGCGTGCCCCAGCCGTCGTCCCAGGCGTCGCGGCTATCTTTTTCAAAGCGGTGCGGTATGCGCGTGGCGGCGCCGCGGCCCTTGATGGCGTGGATGGGAATGAAGGCTTGGGTCATCGGGATAATGAATACTGGATACTGTATGAATATCCAGTATATCGATCCCGTTGGGGTTGGCAAGGGCCGCAACCGCCAGCGATGAAGTCGGCCTCTTGTCAGGCTTGCAAAAGCTTTGTCCGCGCCTCTTCGTATTCGCGCCTAAGCTGGGCGATATAGGCGCCGGCGCTTTGCACCCGGGTCACCGAGCCGATGCCTTGACCGCAGCCCCAGATGTCTTTCCAGGCCTTGGACTTGTCGCCGGCGAAGTTCATTTGGCTCGGGTCGCTTTCGGGCAGCTTGTCCGGGTCCATGCCGGCGGCGCGTATCGACGGCGCGAGGTAGTTGCCATGCACGCCGGTAAAGAGGTTGCTGTACACGATATCGTCCGAGTCGCCCTCGACAATGGCCTGCTTGTAGGCGTCCGAGGCGCGCGCCTCGTCGGTGGCGATGAACGCCGAGCCGATGTACGCGAAGTCGGCGCCCATGGCCTGCGCGGCGAGTACGCCGCCGCCGGTCGAGATCGACCCGGACAAGGCCAGCGGGCCATCGAACCACTGGCGGATTTCCTGGATCAGCGCGAACGGGCTCTTGACGCCGGCATGGCCGCCCGCCCCGGCGGCGACCGCGACCAGGCCGTCGGCGCCTTTTTCAATTGCCTTGTGGGCGAACTGGTTGTTGATGATGTCGTGCAGCACGACGCCGCCCCAGCCGTGCACCGCCTGATTCAGGTCCTCGCGCGCGCCGAGCGAGGTGATGATGATCGGCACCTTGAACTTTGCGCATACCTCCAAGTCGTGCGCCAGCCGGTCGTTCGACTTGTGGACGATCTGGTTGATGGCGAAGGGCGCTGCCGGATGGTCCGGATTGGCTTGGTCGTGCGCCGCCAGCGTCTCGGTGATCTCGGCCAGCCAGTCTTCCAGCTGCGCCGCCGGACGCGCGTTGAGCGCCGGCATGGCGCCGACGACGCCGGCCCGGCACTGCGCGATCACGAGCTTCGGGTTGCTGATGATGAACAGCGGCGAGCCGATGATCGGCAGCGGCAGATGGTTCAAGGCGCCGGGCAGTCTGGACATGGTGGCTCCGTCAGGATGCGAAATTCTGGTCAAAAACGGCTTTTCCGCATGCCAGTCATACATAGTTAGCTATTTATTTCATAGCAATAGCCGTTTTTCGGCTTAAAACGCTTCGAGCGCCAGCGCATTCACGCTCGCCGCGCCTTCGACAATGCTGTCGCGCAGGCCAGGCGCCTTGGTCAGCAGATGGTCGGCGTAAAAGCGCGCGGTGGCGATTTTGGCTTTCATGAAATCGGCCTCGACGCCTTGCGCCAGCTGCGCCTCGGCGACCAGCAGCGAGCGCGCCAGCTGCCAGCCCGCGACCACGTTGCCGGCGAGCATCAGATAAGGCACGCTGCCGGCATACACCGCGTTCGGGTCGGCTTTGTTATTGGCGGCGACGAACTCGACGACATCGATAAACGCTTCGCGCCCGGCCCGCAGCCGTTTGGCCACCGCCAGCGCGTCGGCGCCGCCCTGCCGGCGCAAGTCGTTTTCGGTCGCTTCGATCTGAGCGGCGACAGCTTTGGCGGTCCGGCCGCCGTCGCGCGCGGTCTTGCGCCCGACCAGATCGTTCGCCTGGATCGCGGTCGTGCCTTCATAGATCGTCAGGATGCGGGCGTCGCGGTAATACTGCGCCGCGCCGGTTTCCTCGATGAAGCCCATGCCGCCGTGCACCTGCACGCCGAGCGAGGTGACTTCCTGGCTCATCTCGGTGCTGTAGCCCTTGACGAGAGGAACCATGAATTCATAGAACGCCTGGTTCTGCAAGCGAGTCTCGGCGTCGGGATGATGGTGCGACGCGTCGTAAGCCGCGGCGGCCACTGTCGCCATGGCGCGGCAGCCTTCGATGTACGCGCGCATCGTCATCAGCATGCGCCTGACGTCGGGGTGGTGGATGATGGTCGCGCTGGCCTTGATCGAGCCGTCGACCGGGCGGCTTTGCACGCGGTCCTTCGCGAACTCGACCGCCTTTTGATACGCGCGCTCGGCGATCGCGATGCCCTGCATGCCGACGGCGTAGCGCGCCGAATTCATCATGATGAACATGTATTCCAGGCCGCGGTTTTCCTCGCCGACGATGTAGCCGGCGGCACCGCCCTGGTCGCCGAACTGCAATACGGCGGTGGGCGATGCCTTGATACCGAGCTTGTGCTCGATGCTGACGCAGTACACATCGTTGCGCTCGCCTGGCGAGCCGTCGGCGTTGACGAGAAACTTCGGCACGACGAACAGGCTGATGCCTTTGACGCCCTCAGGCGCCCCGCTCACGCGGGCGAGCACCAGATGGACGATATTCTCGGCCATGTCGTGCTCGCCGTAGGTGATGAAAATCTTGGTGCCGAAGACCTTGTAGCTGCCGTCTGCCTGCGGCTCGGCGCGGCTGCGCACCATCGCCAGGTCGCTGCCGGCCTGCGGCTCGGTCAGGTTCATCGTGCCGGTCCACTGGCCGCTGACGAGCTTTTCAAGATAAACCGCTTTCAGCTCGTCGGAGCCGGCTGTGAGGAGCGCCTCGATGGCGCCGTCGCTGAGCAGCGGACACAGCGCGAAGCTCATGTTGGCCGAGTTGAGCATTTCGCCGCAGGCCGCGCCGATGGTTTTTGGCAGTCCCTGGCCGCCGAAGTCGGTGGGATGCTGCAAACCCTGCCAGCCGCCTTCGGCATACTGCCTGAAAGCGTCCTTGAAGCCGGGCGTCGTCGTGACCACGCCGTCCTTCCAGCTCGAAGGATACTGGTCGCCGTCCCAGTTCAGCGGCGCCAGCACGCCTTCATTGAATTTCGCGCATTCCTCAAGCACCGCCTCGGCGGTGTCGAACCCAGCGTCCTCGAAACCCGGGATTTGCGCGATCTGGTCGATATTGGCCAAGTGCCGGATGTCGAACAGCATGTCTTTGAGGGGGGCTTTGTAGGTCATGTTTGTCTCGTCTCTGGTCTGGTAAGGCGGGTGCGGATGCTAGCTTCCAACGCTAAGGCGCAAAGATGCAAAGGACGCAAAGTGGTTTTATTAAAAAACCAAGCACTTTTTTAACTTTGCGTCCTTCGCGTTCCTCGCGCCTTCGCGATGGAAACTTGTCTCAAGGCTTCTGGCTAGAGCGCCGCGACCAGCTCCGGCACGGCGGTAAAGAGGTCGCTCTCGAGCCCGTAGTCGGCCACCGAGAAGATCGGCGCCTCGGCGTCCTTGTTGATCGCGACGATCACCTTCGAGTCCTTCATGCCCGCCAGGTGCTGGATCGCCCCGGAGATGCCGACGGCGATGTACAGCTGCGGCGCGACGATCTTGCCGGTCTGGCCGACTTGCCAGTCGTTCGGCGCGTAGCCGGCATCGACCGCGGCGCGCGATGCGCCCAGCGCGGCGCCGAGCTTGTCGGCCAGCGGCGTGAGGAATTCGTTGAACTTGTCGC
>CAXSGT010000269.1:0-3698 GCA_964236835.1 uncultured Polaromonas sp. | reverse complement strand
CGACCCGGCTGTCTGGGTCCCTGCGCTTCGCTACGGGCAACCTGCGCTGCCCCGAAAAAACGGGGGTCGGCGCAAACTCGCTTCACTGCGTTGCGCTCAAACAGCGCGCCGCCCTGATCCCGTTTTTTCAGGGCATCACAGGCCCAGCCAAACGGGACGATCGGGTGAGGCAATCCAAACAGCCGAACAGCCACCGTGGCACGCTTGCAGCCAGCAATGCTATGAATTCAATAGCTGTTCGCGCCCCTGCTGCCTGCGCAAAAGGCACTTTTGATACAAAAAAACCGCTCTTTGCATCCGAATTCGCTCCCGCCAGTCCCGTTCTGGCTGGGCCTGCGATGACCGGCAAAAGCGGGATCAGGGCCGCGCGCTGTCTGAGCCGCAGGCGAGTTTGCGCGGACCCCCGCTTTTGCCGGTCAGCGCAGGTCGCCCGTAGCGAAGCGCAGGGACCCAGACAGCCGGGTCGCCTTTTCTTTGGTGACTTTCTTTTGGCGAAGCAAAAGAAAGTTACTTGCCGCCGGGCAACCCCCGGCCAGCAGGCCTTGGCAAAGTCAACCCAGAAAGCAAGGCGATGAACCTCTCAGGCCCCTTCATCAACCGCCCCATCGCCACCGTCCTGCTAACCATAGGCCTGGCGCTCGCAGGCATCGCCGCGTTCTTCGTCCTGCCGGTCTCCCCCCTGCCGCAAGTCGATTTCCCGGTGATCTCGGTCAGCGCCTCGCTGCCCGGCGCCAGCCCCGACACCATGGCCAGCAGCGTCGCTACGCCGCTCGAAAGACGCCTGGGCGTCATCGCCGGCGTCAACGAAATCACGTCCAGCAGCGGCACCGGCTCGACCCGCGTCAGCCTGCAGTTCGACTTGAACCGCAAGATCGACGCCGCGGCGCGCGAAGTCCAGGCCGCCATCAACGCCTCGCGCGCCGACCTGCCCGCCATCCTGCGCAGCAACCCGACCTACCGCAAAGCCAATCCCGCCTCGTCGCCGGTCATTATCCTGGCGCTCACCTCCAAGACCCGCTCGCCCGGACAGATCTATGACGAGGTGTCCAACCTGGTGCAGCAAAAAATCGCCCAGGTGCCCGGCGTCGGCGACGTCGAACTCGGCGGCGGCTCGCTGCCCGCCGTGCGGGTCGAGCTGCTGCCGTTCGCGCTGAACCGCTACGGTGTCAGCATGGAAGATGTTCGCGCCGCGCTGCAGGCGGCGAACGCGAACCGGCCGCGCGGCGCGATCGAAGGCAACGGCCAGCGGCTGCAGATCTATGCGGCAGGCGCTAGTGCGTCGGGCGGGCTGCGCGCGGCCGATTACCAGAGCCTGGTCATCGCCTGGCGCAACGGCGCGGCGATCCGGCTGAGCGACGTGGCCGAGGTCACCGACGGCGTGGAAAACAGCAA
The DNA here is from genome assembly GCA_964236835.1 of uncultured Polaromonas sp. Classification (GTDB taxonomy): domain Bacteria; phylum Pseudomonadota; class Gammaproteobacteria; order Burkholderiales; family Burkholderiaceae_C; genus Polaromonas. The sequence continues at coordinate 2,306 of CAXSGT010000269.1, read as the reverse complement.
CACCCTGGGCCTCTTCAACGGCGAGCCGGCCGTCATCGTGCTGATCACGCGCCAGCCCGATGCCAATGTGATCGCCACGGTCGATGGCGTTCGCGCCTTGCTGCCCGAGCTGCAGGCGCAGCTGCCGCAGGACGTTGTGCTGCAGGTCGCGTCGGATTCGACGAACTCGATCCGCTCGTCGCTGCGCGAAATCGAGCTCACGCTCTTGATCTCGATCGCACTCGTGGTGCTGGTCGTCAGCGCTTTTTTGCGCAGCGCACGCGCCACGTTCATTCCCGCCGTCGCGACCGTGGTGTCGCTGCTCGGCACCTTCGGCGTGATGTACCTGCTCGGCTTCAGCCTGAACAACCTGAGCCTGATGGCGCTGACGGTGGCGACCGGCTTCGTCGTCGATGATGCCATCGTCGTGCTGGAAAACACCAGCCGCCACATCGAAGCCGGCATGGACCGCTTCAAGGCGGCGCTGCTCGGCGCGCGCGAGGTCGGCTTCACCGTGCTGTCGATCAGCCTGTCGCTGGTGGCGGTGTTCATTCCGTTGCTCTTTATGGGCGGGCAGACGGGCAGGCTGTTCCGCGAATTCGCCGTCACGCTGTCGGCGGCGGTGCTGATTTCGCTGGTGATCTCGCTGACCACGACGCCGATGATGTGCGCCTGGCTGCTCAAGCCGCACGCGAGCGCCAGGCCGCCTGGGCGCATTGCGCGGCTGTTTGAAAACGGCTTCAATCGCGTGCTGCGCGGCTATGAAATCGCGCTCGACTGGGCGCTGCAAAGCAAATTGCTCGTCATGCTGATCCTGGCGGGCGTCGTCGGCCTGAATGTTTACCTGTACATCGCCGCGCCCAAGGGCTTTTTCCCGCAGCAGGACACCGGCCAGATCAACGGCGGCCTGCGCGCCGACCGCAGCATTTCCTTCCAGGCGATGCAGTCCAAGCTCAGGGAGCTGGTGGGCATCATCCGCCGCGACCCGGCCGTCGATACCGTGGTCGGCTTCACCGGCGGCTCGCGCGCCGGCGGCGGCTTTGTCTTCATCAACCTCAAACCGGCGGGCCAGCGCAGCGTGGCCGGCCAGGCGGTGATTGCGCGGCTGCGGCCGCAGCTTGCCCGCGTCACCGGCGTCACGCTGTTCCTCAATCCGGTGCAGGACCTGCGCGGCGGCGGGCGGCAAAGCAATTCGACCTACCAGTACACGCTCAAAAGCGACAACGCGGTTGACCTGTCCAAATGGGCGCTGCGGCTGGCCGACCAGATGAAACGCTCCGAAGCGCTGACCGACGTCGACACCGACCAGCAGGAAAACGGCGTCGAAACCATGGTCACGGTCGACAAGGCGAGCGCCGCGCGGCTGGGCGTGAGCTCGCGCGATGTCGACAACGCGCTTTACAACGCTTTCGGCCAGCGCCAGGTCGCGACGATCTACGGCGAGCTCAACCAGTACCACGTCATCATGGAAGTCGCGCCGCGCTATATCCGCAGCCCGGAGTCGCTCAAGGATATCTACGTGCCGGCGAAAAACGCGGCATCCCCTAGCGCGGCCAGCACCGCCACCCCCGCGGGCGCGACTGGCGCGGCCGACACGTCTGGCACCGTCACCCCCGCGACCACGCCGGTCAACCCGGCGCTGCGCGACCCCTCATCGGGCCAGGCGCTGAGCGCGCCCGGCACGACGATGGTGCCGCTGTCGGCAATCGCCAGCTTCAGCGAAAACGCCAGCGCGGCGTCGATCAACCATGAGGACGGTGAACTCTCGACGACCATTTCCTACAACCTGGCCGAAGGCCGAACGATCAGCGATTCGCAGGCCGCCATCAAGCAGGCCGAAGCGGCGATCGGCCTGCCGAACAATGTGCGCGGCAGCTTCTCCGGCACAGCGAAGAACGCGCAGCAGTCGCAGGGCGAGCAGCCGCTTTTGATCCTTGCGGCGCTGGTGGTGATCTACATCGTGCTCGGCATTCTTTATGAAAGCCTGATCCATCCGCTGACCGTGCTCTCGACGCTGCCGTCGGCCGGCGTCGGCGCCGTGCTGGCGCTCTTGATGTTCAAGATGGATTTTTCGATCATCGCGCTGATCGGCATTTTTCTGCTTATCGGCATCGTAAAGAAAAACGCTATTTTGATTATCGACTTCGCGCTCGACGCCGAGCGCTCGCGCGGGCTTTCGGCGATCGAAGCTGTGCGCGAAGCGTGTCTGCTTCGCTTCCGGCCGATCCTGATGACGACGCTGGCGGCCATTTTGGGCGCGTTGCCGCTGGCCATCGGCTTCGGCGAAGGCGCCGAGCTGCGCCGGCCGCTGGGCATCACCATCATCG
>CAXSGT010000268.1:0-3762 GCA_964236835.1 uncultured Polaromonas sp. | reverse complement strand
CCTTGACCATCTGCGCGCCCATGTTCTGCAGCTTGTCCTTGAGTTCGATCTCTTTTGCGACGGATACGCCATCCTTGGTCACGGTCGGCGCGCCGAACGAGCGCTCGAGCACCACGTTGCGGCCTTTGGGGCCCAGGGTGACCTTGACCGCGTTGGCCAGGATGTTGACACCCTCGACCATGCGGGCGCGGGCTTCGCCGCCGAAAATTACGTCTTTTGCTGCCATGTGTAGCTCCTAATATGTATTGAATGGGGCACTGGAACACGCCCGTTGGGCGCAGCCAGCTATGAATTTAATAGTGTCAAAAATTTATTTCTCGACCACCGCGAACAGGTCTTCTTCCTTCATGACGAGCAGTTCGTCGCCATCGACCTTGACGGTCTGACCGCTGTACTTGCCGAACAGCACCCGGTCGCCAACCTGAATCGCCATGGTGCCGAGTTCGCCTTTGTCGTTTTTCTTGCCAGGACCGACGGCCAAGACTTCACCCTGATCGGGCTTTTCAGCGGCGCTGTCGGGAATGACAATGCCGGAGGCGGTTTTGGTTTCGTTTTCCACGCGTTTAACGATGACGCGGTCATGCAAAGGACGAAGGTTCATAAAAAAGCTCCTTGTTTTAGAACAATGGGTTTGAAAAAATCAAAGGTGTCCAATAAAAATGGAAACCTGTCGATGATCGACAAGGCTGACTCTGTTAGCACTCCTTATCATCGAGTGCTAATCATAAGGGCAATCAGCGCGTTTTTCAAGTGCGTGCGTCAATCGAGCCGAATTGATCCGGCCGCAGCGGTGCCACGCGATCGACCAAGGCGCGATATTATGCAATGCGGTTTTGCGGCTCGCCGAAATGCCGCCGGCATGCCGCGCCGATCAAACCGTATTTCTTTGCTTCTTTCAATCCTGCCTGCCGTTTGGGTATTCGCGAAACCGGCTTGGAACCCTATCCTTCATGACCAGCGACATACCTTTCATCGATAAGCGCCTGGCCGAAGCGGCGCGCTACGCCTTGATGCGCCGCCTGCTGCCCGCCATTCGGCATAACATCGCCGGCTCGCTCCAGCCCGTCGGCATGATGGCCGCCATGCTCGAGCGACGGATGCAGGCCGCCGCTCCGGATTTGGTCCAGCTTGGCAAGACCAGCCAGTCGCTCAACACCTTGTCGCGCGAGGCGGTCGCCACGGTGCTTAGGCTGATGAACTGGCTGGCGCCCAGGGACAGCGACCTGGCGACGGTGAACAGCGCTGTTGATGAAGCGCTGGCGATGATGGCGACGGAGCTATCCTTTCGGGGTTTTTCCGTCGTCAACCAGATCGCGAACTTGCAGACGAGTTTGCCGCGAAGCATTGTTCGCGGCGTTTTCACGGCCAGCCTGATGGCGCTGACGGACCAGGCCAATGGCGCCGCGGAGGTGGTAGTGAGTGCTGAACTGACCCATGATGGCGAGCTGCTGCTGCAGATCAGCCTCGAGCACGGCGGCACAGCTGATCTGGCGGGGATGGAAGGGCGAATGCAGAGCTATCGCGTCGTTGAGTGGGACGATGTGCGCGCGCTTGCGAATGAAGAGGATGTCGGCTTCAGCCATGATCCCAACCGGGTGCAATTGCGTTATTTGTTGCCAGCCAACCTGAATTGATCGCGGGTGTTCAGCTTCGGCGCTTCCTTTGCTGCGTGCGGGCAGCCGCCCATTGTTAAGCGCATGAGTCTTCGCCTGCGCTTTGTCCTACATGTTTTTCGTCCGAGCCCTGCTCTCAGCCAAGGCGGTGGTCGTTAAAGTCGGTTCTTAGTCAATGCTCTGTGGAAGCCTGATCATGCGCCAAAATGCTTTGCCTGTTTCCGAACACAAACTTTTATCGCCGATGCGTAGCGCCCCGCACCGCCGAGAGCAAACCTCGGGGGAAGTCATGAAACTTTTCAAGCGCTGGCCTTTCACGGTCACCACGGCGTACTGCTCGATGCCGCTAGACGATGGCCGACCCGTCGGGCATACGGATAACGGCAGTTTCGTGAGTTGACACGTCTTCAGAAGAATAAACATAAACCGACATGTCAGGCAAGTCCCGTTCATCTAAAGCCAGTCGCAGCGCCGCTGCGCGCGAGCCGCAACCTCCCGCCAAGCCGCCTGCCAAACCGAAGACTGGCAAGGATTTTGGCGAAGAAGGCACCAACAAGACCCAGCCGATGCCCACACCCAACGGCGCGGCGCCTGAAGAGCTGGGTGTCACGCCTTATATCGAAAAGTCGCCCTATATACGCGGGTAATCATGTGGCGGCTGACGGCGCGGTTTGAAGAAACCGGCCGAAATCAGCCAGACGCTTTGCGATTTTCACAAACCGTTTTGTTTCTATAGGCCAGCGGCGCTGCGAAGCAGTGCGGCTTTGTTGGTGCGTTCCCAGGTGAATTCCGGCTCGTCGCGGCCGAAGTGTCCGTAGGCGGCGGTTTTTTCGTAAATCGGGCGCCGCAAATCGAGCATCTGGATGATGCCGTTGGGCCGCAGGTCGAAATTGGCGTTGATCAGTTCGGCCAGCCGCGCGTCGGGGATCACGCCCGTTCCTTCCGTATAGACGGTGACGTTCATCGGCCGCGCCACGCCGATCGCATAGGCGACCTGAATCTGGCACTGCCGCGCCAGGCCGGCGGCAACGATGTTTTTCGCGACATAGCGCGCCGCGTAGGCCGCCGACCGATCGACCTTGCTCGGGTCCTTGCCGCTGAACGCGCCGCCGCCATGCGGGCAGGCGCCGCCGTAGGTATCAACGATGATCTTGCGCCCGGTCAGACCGCAGTCGCCCTGCGGCCCGCCAGTGACAAAGCGGCCTGTCGGGTTGATCAGGTAGCGCGTGTTTTGCAGCCATTCCTGCGGCAACACCGGCTTGATGAGCAGCTCGATGATGGCTTCATTGAACGACGCCTTCATTTTTGTCGGTGTCTCGCTCTGGTCCGGGCTGTGCTGCGTTGACAGCACCACCGTGTCGATGCTGTGCGGCTTGCCATCGACATAGCGCATCGTTACCTGGCTTTTCGCGTCGGGGCGCAAAAAAGGCAGGCGGCCGTCCTTGCGCAGCTGCGCCTGGCGCTCGACCAGGCGGTGCGCATAGTAGATCGGCGCCGGCATCAACTCTGGCGTTTCGTCGCAGGCGTAGCCGAACATCAGCCCCTGGTCGCCAGCGCCGATGTTCAGGTGGTCGTCGCTGGCGTGATCGACGCCCTGGGCGATGTCGTTGCTCTGCTTGTCGTAGCAGACCATGACGGCGCAGCCCTTGTAGTCGATGCCGTATTCGGTGTTGTCATAGCCGATGCGCTTGATCGTGTCGCGCGCGACCTGGATGTAATCGACATGGCTGTTGGTCGTGATCTCGCCGGCCAGCACCACCAGGCCGGTGTTGGTCAGCGTTTCGGCGGCGACCCGGCTGCGCGGATCCTGCGCCAGTACCGCGTCCAGGATGGCGTCGGAAATCTGGTCGGCGACCTTGTCCGGGTGGCCCTCGGAGACGGATTCGGAAGTAAAGAGAAAATCGTTCGCCATTGCGTACACTCCATAAGTTTGTTGGCGCGTTGCCAGCGGGAGTGCTTCGGCGAACGCTTTAGCAGTTTGGTTTAACGTCGCCCTGCAAGTTGTTCAGTAACTCGGCGACAGGCGCGATTATAGACGGCGCCATCGACCGCTTGCGCGGCGCTCCCGCGAGGGCCGCTTTTTTCTTCACTACCTGCTCGATGCTCTGGCTGTTTCGTTTTTTCTCCCACTGGCCGGTAACCGTTCTGC
>CAXSGT010000267.1:0-3783 GCA_964236835.1 uncultured Polaromonas sp. | reverse complement strand
GCCGAAAAAATCCTGCGCGCCTACCGCCTCTACCTGGCGGGCAGCGCGATGAGTTTCGAGAACGGCTGGCTCGCGCTGCACCAGGTGCTGGCCGCCCGGCCGTCGGGCGATGCGCCGGCCGAAGCCATCAAGGGCGCGCGCTCGGCCTACCCTTTCAGCCGGAATTACATGTACGGCTGAGTGGCCGCCATAGCCAGCGGTCAGCCGCGTGGGTGGTGCGCCGCATGCAGGAGCTTCAGCCGTTCACGCGCCACATGGGTGTAGATCGTCGTCGTTGAGATATCGGCATGCCCCAGCAGCATCTGCACCGCGCGCAAGTCGGCGCCGTGGTTCAGCAGATGGGTGGCGAAGGCATGGCGCAGGGTATGCGGCGACAGCGGCGAATGGATGGCAGCGAGCTGCGCATATTTCTTGACCAGCATCCAGAACATCACCCGGCTCATGCCGTGGCCGTGGCTGGTGACGAACAGGTCGTCGGTCTGACGGCCGCCCAGGATAAGGGGCCGCGCCTCCGCGGTGTAGCGAACCAGCCATTGCCGCGCCACCTGGCCGAAGGGCACCAGCCGCTCGGTGCCGCCCTTGCCCAGCACGCGCAGCACGCCTTCGCTCAAGCCCACATGAAACGTCTTCAGGCCGACCAGCTCGCTGACGCGCAGGCCGCTGGCGTACATCAGCTCGAGCATGGCGCGGTCGCGCAAGCCCAGCGGCGCGGCGTCGTCGGGCGCGGCCAGCAGCGACTCGACCTGCGCCTCGGACATCACCTTGGGAACCCGCAGCGCCTGTTTGGCAGACTGGAGTTTGAGCGTCGGGTCGGCGGCGATGAAATTTTCGCGCAGCGCCCAGCGAAAGTAGCGCTTCAACACCGCCAGGCAGCGGTTCGCCGACGTGGCTTTCGTCACGCCATGGCGGAAGGAAAAATAGCCGTTGAGGTCGTGCTCCTCGGTCGCGTCGAGCGCGCGCTGCCGCTGCTCCTTCGCGCCCAGCCAGAGCGCATAGAGCGAGAGGTCGCGACGATACGCGGACAGCGTGTTTTTCGACAGGCCGTCCTCCAGCCACAGGGCGTCGATAAACGCGTCGATGCTGGACTGGCTTTGCGGCGGCATGGTCCCGGGAACCCTGCGAATCAATCGAGCTTGAGCCTGGACGTTTCCACCACTTTTTTATACACGTCGTACTCGGCCTTGATCTGCGCGGCGAACTGCTCGGGCGTGTTGGCGACGATAAGCGAGCCGGTGTCCTCGATGCGCTTGCGGATCGCCGGGTCTTCGAGCGACTTTTTCACGCCGGCGCTGACCCTGTCCACCACCTCTTTCGGCAAGCCTTTCGGGCCGACGATGCCGTAATACGCCATGCGGTTGACGGGCTCGAGCCCGACCTCCTTGAACGTCGGCACGTCCGGCAGCACCGCCAGGCGCTGCGGGGCCGCCACGACGATCGGAATCAGGCGCTTTTGCTGCACGAACGGCAGCGTCGAAGGCAGGTTGTCGAAAATAATCAACACCTGGCCGGCGACCGTGTCGTTCAGCGCTGGCCCTGAGCCGCGGTACGGAATGTGCGTGATGAAGGTGCCGCTCAGGTTTTTATACAGCTCCATCTGCAGATGCGCGATGCCGCCGGTCCCCGACGAGCCGAAGGAATACTTGCCCGGGTTTTTCTTCAGCTCAGCGATAAATTCCTTGTAGGTGCGCGCCGGAAAACTCGGATGCACCGCGATGATGTTGGGCGTCGCGGCGATGTTGATGATCGGCGTGAAGTCGGTCAGCGGGTTGTAGGTGATTTTGGGGTTGATCGCCGGATTGGACGCGGTCGTCGAGACGGTGGCGATTCCCAGCGTGTAGCCGTCGGGCGCGGCATGGACAATCTCGGTCGCGCCGATCACGCCGCCGCCGCCGGCCCTGTTTTCGACGACCACCGTCTGCCCCAGCGCCTTGCCCAGCGGGTCGGCGATGACGCGGCCGACGATGTCGGTCGTGCCGCCCGGCGCGAACGGGATCTGCAGCTTGACGACCTTGTTCGGGTAGCCTTGCGCCAGCGCGGCGCCGGTGGTCGCGGCTGTCAGGGCGACTAGGCAAAAGGTCAGCAGAGAACGACGATTCATGGGTCAATTCCTTGGCTTGAAAACTATTCAGGCATCGTAAACGCAAGCGCGCGCCTTGCGGCTTGTGGATTACACATAAGGGCTAACCCCGAGCCAGCCGATTTTTGCGGGTATTCTCGAAGCGGTGAATTACGCGCAGCTTCTTTTCCCCGACTTTTCCCTGATTCTTTGCGGCTATTTGATCTGCCGTTACACCGCCCTGAACCGCACGGTCTGGGAGCAGGTGGAAAGCCTGGTCTATTACTTGCTGTTTCCCGTGCTGCTGCTTTACTCGATCGTCAAAAACCCGCTTGATCTGGCCGCCGCCTCCGGCTTGATCGGCGCCGGCCTTTGCCTGGGACTGGCCGGCGTCGCCCTGGCCTACAGCCTGCCGCGCCTGCCGTGGCTCGGCCGGCATATCGATGCGCGCGAGCATGCGGCCAGCGCGCAGATCGCTTTTCGCTTCAATTCATTCATCGGCCTGGCGCTGGCCGAGCGGCTGGCCGGCAGCCAAGGCGCGCAGTTGATCGCCGTGCTGATCGGCGTGTGCGTGCCGCTCTTTAACATCGCCGCGGTCTGGCCGATGGCCCGGCATGCGCAGCGCGGCTTTCTGCGCGAGCTGGTTCGCAACCCGCTGATCGTCGCCACCGCCGTAGGCCTGGCGGCGAACCTGCTCGGATTGCGCCTGCCCGACTGGCTCGCGCCGACGCTGTCGCGCATCGGCGCCTCGGCGATCGCGCTCGGCCTGCTGGCCGCCGGCGCCGGCTTGCAGTTTGGCCAGCTGTCGCAGGCCAAGGCGCTCGCCGTCGCGGTGCTGTCGATCCGGCATTTTTTGCTGCCCCTCCTGGCGCTCGGCCTGGCCAAAGCTTTCGGCCTGTCGGCCGTCCAAGCGACGGTGCTGCTGGCGTTTTCAGCGCTGCCGACCGCGTCCAGCGCCTATGTGCTGGCGGCGCGTATGGGCTACAACGGCGGCTATGTCGCGGGTCTGGTGACTTTATCGACTGCGCTGGGCATCTTGAGTTTGCCGTTTGCGCTGGGGGTGTTGCGCCAAGGCGTGCGATTGCTATGAAATAGATAGCTATTTGCGCCCGTGGTTATTGCGTTGCCGCTTTTAACTGACCTGTAGGCTTGGAGTAAATGGGTAGGTCGTGTTGAGCTTGTCTGCCTAATAATGGCCTCAGTTTACGCAGTTAAGCTCATCCGCAGTTCAGCCCGGTAAGCGGCTGGACACCATTCCATGTTCCGGTCGACTTTTCGACAGCGAATCTGGCGCACGAGCTTCTTTCCATCAAGTCGGGTTCCTTGTCCAGCTCCATCGCGTGTTGATGCGCTTGGCCTTGATAGGCCCATTTCACGGCCGAGGCCTCGTTTTTCCACAAGGTCAACGTCCCGCCATCGAAGCGCTCAAAATCGAGGGTCAGCATCAACATTTCGACCAGCAGGCCATCTGCCTTCTGAAGCAAGCTTCGAACGTCTGTGACTGTATTGCCGAATAAAGTCGCCTTGTCCACTTCGCTCCTGCGCTTGACAGTGGTCATGACCAGTATGGGACAGCTGGAGGCGGGTTTTGCGTGAAAACCGTCAAAAACATTGGGCGGGCTGGACAGCTCATCGCAGTGCAGCGCACCCCGGTGCATGTAGGGCAGCAGCTTGGCGTGCCAGGCATCCTTCGCATCGCCATGGCAGCGAAATACTGCGACACATTT
>CAXSGT010000266.1:0-3786 GCA_964236835.1 uncultured Polaromonas sp. | reverse complement strand
TTGAACAGCGCCGACATGTCGGGGCCCCACTGCTCGTTCGGCGGACCTTCTTCGAGCGACGACCAGCCGTTGATGCCCGAGGCGTACACCACCGGAAAATCGAGTTGCTCGTCGGTCGCGCCGAGCTTGTCGAACAAATCGAAGGCGGCGTTGACCACGTAGTCGGGCCGGGCGCCGGGCTTGTCGACCTTGTTGACCACCAGAATCGGTTTCAAACCCAACGCCAGCGCCTTCTTGGTGACGAAGCGGGTTTGCGGCATCGGGCCTTCCTGCGCGTCGATCAGCAGCACCACGCCGTCGACCATCGACAGCGCGCGCTCGACCTCGCCGCCGAAGTCGGCGTGGCCGGGGGTATCGACGATGTTGATGTGCGTGCCTTCCCAGGTCACGGCGCAGTTCTTCGCCAGGATCGTGATGCCGCGCTCTTTTTCGATTGCGTTGTTGTCCATCACCGTATCGATGATTTTTTCGTGCTCGGCAAAGGTGCCGGATTGGCGCAGCAACTGATCGACCATGGTCGTCTTGCCATGATCGACGTGGGCAATGATGGCGATGTTGCGGATCTGTTTATGACTCATGCGTGGCTTTCTGAAAGACTTGGAAAACAGGTAATTTTTTGGTGCTGGGCCAGCATGTCCCGGATTTCAACCGGGTTCAGCAGGCGCTGGGGAATCAGTTCATCGGCCGTGATGTGCGCCGAGCCCAGGAACGCAGCGGGCTGTTCTGAGCCGGCCTGCGGGCCATAGACCTGCACCAGCGGCGCATCTGGGCCCCAGCCGCCGCGGCGCCGCAGGCCGCTCAGGAAGCGTCCCGCATTGTCGGCGTCGAGCGTGACAGTCGGAAAGCCGGCCACCAGCGACTGCGGCGGCAGCAGGCAGGCGTCGCGTTCGGCCTCGCTCATGGCTTCGAGCGCCGGCAGCGTCACGCATTGCGCGGCCGTGAAGCCGCCGGTCTCCAGCCGCCTGAGCGAGCCCAGATGCGCGCCGCAGCCCAAGGCCTCGCCGATGTCTTCGCCGAGCGTGCGGATATAGGTGCCTTTGCTGCACTTCACTATGATTTTAATAGCTGCCTGCGCCCGTGGATCCTGCGCCAGAGCCATATTTAGCTGGTAAATCATGATATGGCGCGCTTCCCGCTCGACTTCGATGCCCTTTCGGGCGTATTCATACAGCGCCTTGCCGCCCATCTTCAGCGCCGAATACATCGGTGGAATTTGCGTCAACGCGCCGGTAAAGCGCCGCGTCATGGCCTGCAGCAGCTCGGGCGTGATGACCGGAGGCTGTCGGGTTTCGATGACTTCGCCCTCGGCGTCGGCCGTGCTGGTCTTGCGCCCCAGCAGCAGCACGGCTTCATAGGTCTTGTCGGCGTCGAGCTGAATCTGGCTGAATTTCGTCGCCGCGCCAAAGCACAGCGGCAGCACGCCGGTGGCCAGCGGGTCGAGCGTGCCGGTATGGCCCGCCTTTTCGGCGCGCAGCAGCCGCTTGGCTTTTTGCAGCGCCTGGTTGCTTGACAGTCCAATCGGCTTGTCGAACAGCAACACCCCATGCACAGGCTTTTTGCCCCCACGGTCGCTCACTGCGTGTAGCTTCCTGCCCCCCGAGGGGGTCGCTGCGCCTTCGGCCCGGCTGAGCCGGTTCCGCGGCCCCTGCTGATAAAGAGGTGGGTCAGGCATCGACTGCAAACGCGCGACTTCCAGCCCCTCCAAGGGGGCATTCGCTCCTTGGGGCGGCCCGGCTTCGCTCATGGTCAGACGTCGTCGTCCGTGGCTCTGGAAGAAACGGCCTTGGCGATCAGTGCGTTCAGGTCGGCTGCGCGCTCGGTGGTCTGGTCGAAATGGAAATGCAGCGTCGGCACGGTGTGCGTCATCAAGCGCTTGAAGAGGCCGTTGCGCAGGAATCCGGCCGCCTGGTTGAGCGCGATTTCGCACTCTTTCGGGTCGCCGACGAGCACGCTGAAATAAATTTGCGCATGCGCGTAGTCGGGCGTGACTTCGACTGACTGGATCGTCACCATGCCGACGCGCGGGTCTTTGAGCTCGCGCGCGATCAGCTCGGTCAAATCGCGCTGGATCTGGTCGGCGACGCGAAAACCGCGGTTCGGGGTGGAGGATCTCTTGCGCATGAAATAAAGCTTCGCGGTGGTCTGAAAGCGGGCGGCTCGCCAGCTCCAAGGGTCTGGCGAGCCGCCGGTTTCCTTATTACAGCGTCCGGGCCACTTCCTTGATCTCGAAGAACTCCAGCACGTCGCCGACTTCGATGTCGTTGTAGTTCTTGATGTTCAGGCCGCACTCGAAGCCTTCCTTGACTTCCCGGACATCGTCCTTGAAGCGCTTGAGCGAGTCGAGCTCGCCGGTGAAGACGACGACGTTTTCGCGCAGCAGCCGCACCCTGGCCGTGCGGCGCACCACGCCGGCGGTGACCATGCAGCCGGCGATCGAGCCGATCTTGCTGACCTTGAACACCTGGCGAATCTCGGCGTTGCCGATGATTTCCTCCTTCTTGTCGGGCGTGAGCATGCCCGACATCGCGGCCTTGAGCTCGTCCACCGCGTCGTAGATGATGTTGTAGTAGCGAATCTCGATGCCGTTGCCCTCGGCCTGCTTGCGCGCCTGGGCGTCGGCCCGGGTGTTGAAGCCGATCAGCACCGCTTTCGACGCGATCGCCAGGTTGACGTCGGACTCGGAAATCCCGCCGACGCCCGAGTACACCAGCTGCACCTTGACCTCGTCGGTCGAGAGCTTGAGCAGCGACTGCGCCAGCGCCTCCTGCGAGCCCTGCACATCGGCCTTGATGATGATCGGCAGCATCTTGACTTCGCCGGCGTTGATGTCGGTGAACATGTTCTCCAGCTTGGACGCCTGCTGCCTGGCCAGCTTGGTGTTGCGGAACTTGCCGGCGCGGTAGGTCGCGATCTCGCGGACGCGGCGCTCGTCGGTCATGACCATGAAGTCGTCGCCCGCCTGCGGCACCTCGGTCAGGCCCTGGATTTCGACCGGAATCGAAGGCCCGGCGGTCTTGACCGGCTTGCCGTTCTCGTCGAGCATGGCGCGCACCCGGCCGAAGGTCGATCCGGCCAGCACGACGTCGCCGGCCTTGAGCGTTCCGGACTGGACCAGCACCGTGGCGACCGGGCCGCGGCCCTTGTCGAGGCGCGCTTCGATCACCAGGCCCTTGGCCAGGGAATCGACCGACGCGCTGAGTTCCAGCACCTCGGCCTGCAGCAGCACCTGCTCGAGCAGTTCGTCGATGCCGGCGCCGGTATGCGCCGACACCGGAACGAACGGCGACTCGCCGCCAAACTCCTCGGGCACGACGCCTTCGGTCACCAGCTCGCCCTTGACGCGCTCCATATTGATGCCGGGCTTGTCGATCTTGTTGATCGCGACGACGATCGGAACGCCGGCGGCGCGGGCGTGCTTGATCGCCTCGCGGGTCTGCGGCATGACGCCGTCGTCGGCGGCCACGACCAGCACGACGATGTCGGTCGCCTGCGCGCCGCGGGCGCGCATCGCGGTGAACGCCTCGTGGCCCGGCGTGTCCAGGAACGACACCATGCCGCGCGGCGTTTCCACGTGGTAGGCGCCGATATGCTGCGTGATGCCGCCGGCTTCGCTAGAGGCCACCTTGGCGCGGCGGATGTAGTCGAGCAGCGAGGTCTTGCCGTGATCGACATGGCCCATGACGGTCACGACCGGCGCGCGCGGCAGCGCTTCGGCGTGCTGACCCTGCACGTCCTCGTCGGTGAACGCTTCCGGGTCGTCCAGCGCCGCGGTGACCGCGGTGTGGC
>CAXSGT010000265.1:0-3796 GCA_964236835.1 uncultured Polaromonas sp. | reverse complement strand
TCCTTCCACTCCAGCTCGGGCACCGAGTCAGCCACCACACCCGCCGCCGCCTGCACATACAGCATTTGGTTCTTGATGATGCCGGTGCGGATCGCGATCGCCACGTCCATGTCGCCCGCATAGCTCAAATAGCCGCAGGCGCCGCCGTAAATGCCGCGCTTGACCGGCTCGAGCTGGTCGATCAGCTCCATCGCATGCACCTTCGGCGCGCCGGACAGCGTTCCGGCCGGAAACGTCGCCCTGAGCACGTCCATGTTCGTCATGCCGTCGTTCAAAATGCCCTCGACATTGCTCACGATGTGCATCACATGGCTGTAGCGCTCGACGGCGAAGGCTTCGGTCACCTTCACGCTGCCGGTTTTGGCGATGCGGCCGATGTCGTTGCGCGCCAGGTCGATCAGCATGACGTGCTCGGCGCGCTCCTTCGGGTCGTTGACGAGCTCGTGCTCGACCGCCTTGTCGGCGTCTAGCGACGACGCGCGCGGCCGGGTGCCCGCCAGCGGCCTGATCGTGATCTTTTGCCCCTCCTCGACCTTTTCCTGCCGCACCAGGATTTCCGGCGAGGCGCCGACCACATGAAAGTCGCCGAAATGGTAGTAGTACATGTACGGCGACGGGTTCAGCGAGCGCAGCGCGCGGTACAGGCTGAGCGGGGACTCGGTATAGCGCTTGCTGATGCGCTGGCCGACCTGCACCTGCATGAAGTCGCCCGCTTCGATCAGCTTTTTGGCGCGCTCGACGGCGGCGATGTAGTCGGCCTTGGCGAAATCGCGCTGCGCCGGATAGCCTTGGCTCGGCTTGACGACGGGCGCGCTGACCGAATATTTCAGCTGCTCCTTGAGTTCGCGCAAGCGCTTTTTCGCATTGGCATACGCCTCGGGCTGCGCTGGATCGGCATAAACGATCAGGTAGAGCTTGCCCGACAGGTTGTCGATCACCGCAAGCTCCTCGCATTGCAACAGCAAGATGTCGGGGCAACCGAGCGTGTCGGGCGGGCAGCTTTCTTCAAGCTTTTTCTCGATATAGCGCACCGCGTCATAGCCGAAATAGCCCGCCAGGCCGCCGCAAAAACGCGGCAAACCCGGCCGCAGCGCGACCTTGAAGCGTTGTTGGTAGTCGCTGATGAAGTCCAGCGGATTGGCTCTGGAGCTTTCGACGACCCGGCCGTCGGTGACAATTTCGGTCACCACATCGGCGCCGAAGCCCGACGAGCGCAGCAAGGTGCGCGCCGGCAGGCCGATAAAGCTGTAGCGACCGAAGCGTTCGCCGCCGACGACCGATTCGAGCAAAAAGCTGTATCTGCCGCCGTCCCTGGCGTTGGCGAGCTTCAAATAGAGCGACAGCGGCGTTTCCAGGTCGGCAAACGCTTCGAGCATCAGCGGAATGCGGTTGTAACCTTGCGCCGCCAGGCTTTTAAATTCGAGTTCGGTGATCAAGATAAGGCTCCTGCACGGGCGGCGGGCGCAATGCGGCGGCCTCGGCGCGATTCATTCAACAGAGAGGCCCGGGACAGGCCACGATATTTTTTTGGAGGTAGGCGGAAACCGTGGCGAATGCACAGGCCGCTGGACGCGAAAAACCCGTGAACGGTCTCAGGCGCGCCCGCCATGACAGGGTCGCCAAAGCCAGGCTCCCCGGTCGCCAGGACCTGTGTGGATGACGCGTCGAAGGAACATCGCTGGAGTGTAGCAACAGCTGCTTTGGGCCTCTGCGCCTAATCCTACCGCCGCAGGGGGCGATATCTTGCAGCGTTTTTGTCGAAATAGCGGGAGCATGCTTGCCTGCCCCATTGAAAGGACGACGATGACATCAAAAATACGACCATTTGCCGCTTTGGCCGGCTTGCTGCTATCGGCAAGCGTGCTGGCGGCGCCGACCGAAATCTCCGGCGTCAGGCTGGATGACCCGATCACTGTGCACGGCGCGCCGCTTCAGCTCAACGGCGCCGGCATTCGTTATAAAGCCGTCTTCAAGGTCTATGTGGCGGGTCTGTACCTGGCCAGGAAAGCCGCCACGCCGCAGGAAGCCTACGCCGCAACCGGCCCGAAACGCCTGAGCATCACGCTGCTGCGCAACATCGACGCCGACACGCTCAACACCAGCATGACCGAGGCCTTCGAAAACAACACACCGCCCGACGAAGTCGCCACATTCACGCCGGGAATGAACCGGATACGCGACGCGCTGACCGCCCAAAAAACCCTGCGCGCCGGCGACAACTTCACCATCGACTCGGTTCCCGGCAGCGGGACGGTGCTGTCGATCAAAGGCGTTGCGCAAGGCGAGCCGATGAAGGGAGACCAGTTGTTCAACGCCCTGATACGCGCCTGGCTCGGCCCCAAGCCGGCGGACACGAAACTCAAGGATGCCTTGCTTGGCAAGGCGTCGTGAGGCGCCCGCTTCCTGTCATTGCCACCGCAGCGCCGCCAGGGAGTCAATAAACCCATCGGCATCGACTATGCGCACCGGCGCACCATGGTTGTAGCCGTAAGTCACCAGCAGCACCGGGCAGCCCGCCGCCCGCGCGGCCTCGGCGTCGTTGCTGGAGTCGCCGATCACCAGCGTTCGGGCCGGCGGGCAGCCCAGCGCCTCGCAGGTTTTCAGCACGGGCAGCGGGTCCGGTTTCCTGCGCTCGAACGAATCACCGCCGAAAACGGCGCTGAAAAATCCATCCAGGCCTTTGAGCGCAAGCAGCGAACGGGCGAAAGCAAGCGGCTTGTTGGTCAGGCAGGCGAGCTTCAGGCCATGGCTTTGCAGCTGTCGCAGGCCCTGGACGACACCTGGATAGATGCTGGCGTGCAGGCCGTTGATGGCGAGGTAATGGCGCTGATAGCTGGCCCAGGCGGCGGGCAGCAGGTCGGCCACCCTTGCTTCCATATTAATAGCTACTTGCGCCCGCCCATTATGCGCAAAGGGCATATTTAATACATAAAGCAGCACTGATTCGATCAAATACTCGGAACCTTTTCCGACCCGCAGCGCCACTACCTCGCGCCCGACCGAAGGCAGCGCCAGATCGGCCAGCATGAGATTGATCGCGGCGGCAAAGTCGCCCAGCGTGTCGATGAGCGTGCCGTCGAGGTCGATGATGGCTGCGTCGAAGTCGTGGCGGTTAAAGGCCATGGAAACTCGGCGAACTGGCGTCTTGCCGCAGGTAAAGAATCGCTGGTGGCAGACGCTCACGCCGTGATTTCCGTCATCGGCAGATAGCCTTCTTCATGGATGACGGCCGCGGCGTACGCAAGCGCCGCCAGGATGTCGTCGCGCGAAATGCTGGAGTACGACTCCATCAAGTTATCGAAACTCCAGCCAAGGGCAAGCCAGCCAAGAATCAGCTCAACCGAGATGCGGGTGCCCTTGATGGTCGGCTTGCCACTCAGAATGCCTGGCTCACAAACGATTCGATCATGTCCAATCATGCTATGTCTCGACAGTTGGAAAGAGAATCTGGATTCGATGTCAAAGTGGCAATGCACCGCGTCTTGCAGAACCACACGCAGCTCGGCTTCGATGTCAGTCTCAATAAAATTGAGTCACCCCACGCACGAGCGGTGCCATTGCGTCACTGTGGTTGGCGTAGTCTAGCGGGGAACCTTTGCCACCGTCGACCTACACAACCTGGCAAGGGCCTTGCCCCGCTCGCGCGGGAACCACTGCCAAAAGAGCCCTTAAGCTGCCTGCGTTGGGCCTACCTCGCTCACGCGAGGGAACCATCGACTTCAAGCACCGACTGCACCCCGAGCAGGGCCTATCCCCGCTCACGCGGGGGAACCTTCGCCGTGCGCGCGGGGGAGCA
>CAXSGT010000264.1:0-3819 GCA_964236835.1 uncultured Polaromonas sp. | reverse complement strand
CCGCCCTGGTGCGGCCGCTTGCCCGGATTTTTCTTGCTGCGGGTGTGCGAGCCCCGCTCCAGGCTGATTTTCTGACCGTGGCCGGTGGTGATGGTGTAGCCCTTGGGGGGCACTGGCTTGGGCGCGCGGATGTCGGCCTCGACTCTGATTTTCTTGGGCATGGAAAGCTCCGGTTAAAAAATGGATAACCGCGAATTTTAAGTCACGCCGGCCACACTGATCGGACCACACAGTGGCGCATTGGCCAATACCGGAACGGCCGAAGTCACGCGCCTGCCGAGCGCCTGCACGTCCTGCCTGTTTACAGGCCAGCGACGGACCGCATTTCACCGGCGCGCAATGCGGCTTACGCCCATTGCCATAAGGCACCAATTGGCGCAATCTTTACCGGCGCTTAGCCATCCGTCGCAGCGGCCCGCGCGTTGGGCAGGCCCGGGCAGCGGCACCGAAATCCTTGCCGCGACAGGAAAACACCATGCGTTCTTTTTACTCATTTCCCTTTTTCTCTACTCGCTCAGTCCATTGCGACCCACAGCAGCGCTGGCGCATGCTGGCCACTTTGCCGCTGCTGGCGCTGCTCGCCGCGCTGCAATCGACCGGCTGGTCCCAGGACGCCTATCCTCAGGGCGCGCCGCTGGACCCGCCGGGCCAAGTCGCGTGGCTCAACCTGGCGCAGGGAACCGTCAGCTTTGCAGCGGCCGACGCCGCCGCCACCGCCGGTATGGGCGATGCCAATGCCTGGACGTCCACCGACCCGAACCGGCCGCTGACGCGCGGCGACCAGCTTTTGACCGGCCCGCAGGCGCGCGCCGAGCTGCATGCCGGCTCGACCGCCGTGCGGCTGGGCGAAGACACCCGTCTTGAGTTTTCGGCGCTGGGCGACGGCCTGGTCCAGCTGCGGCTGGCGCAAGGCACGCTCGGGCTGCGGGTGCGCGCGCTGTTCGACGGCCAGCGGCTGGAAATCGACACGCCCAACCTGGCGTTCATGATTTCCCAGCCGGGCGACTACCGCCTCGATGTCGATCCGACCGCGGGCACGACCCGGCTGGTGGCGCAGTCGGGCAGCGGCGTCATCTACGGCGACGGCGGCGTGTCGCTGGCGCTCGGCAGCCCGCTGCAGGGAACCTTCAGCGGCACCCGGCTGACAGCCGCGGCGCCCGGCCCGGCGCTGCAGGACGGCTTCGACGCCTGGAGCGCCGAGCGCGACCGGCGCGAGGACGAGTCGGTCTCGGCGCGCTACGTCCCGCGCGAAACCGTCGGCTACCAGCAGCTCGACAGCTACGGCGACTGGCAACAGGATGCCACCTACGGCGCCGTCTGGCTGCCGCGCGCCGTGCCGGCGGACTGGGCGCCCTACCGCGCCGGCCGCTGGAGCTGGATCTCGCCCTGGGGCTGGACCTGGATCGACGACGCGCCCTGGGGCTTCGCGCCGTTTCACTATGGCCGCTGGACGCAGATCGGCCCGCGCTGGGCCTGGGCGCCGGGACGGCTGCCGGCGCGCCCGGTGTATGCGCCGGCGCTGGTGGCATTTGTCGGCGGAGCCGACCCCGGCGGCGCGGCGCGGCCGGCGCTGGGCTGGTTTCCGCTGGCGCCGGGCGAAGCCTTCCGGCCCGCCTACCGCGCCAGCTCGTCCTACATCGGGCGGCTGAACCAGAATATTCCGCTCAACAGCGCAGCGAATTTGGGCGCCGGCTACCGCTATCAGCGGCAGCCCGGCGCGGTGACCGCGCTCAGCCGGGACGATTTTGTCCGTGGCCTGCCGATCCAGCGCCTGCGGCAGGTGCCAAGCGCCGCCGATCTGAGCGGTGCCCGCGTGCTGCTCGACCAAGGCGCGATGCCGCAGCGTCCGGCGCGCAGCGATCCGCCCGAGCGCTACCGGCCGGCGCCGACGGTCCCCGGCGCGCTGGCGGTTCAGCCGCCCGCCGTACGCGTCACGCCGTTTTCGGCGCCGGGGCGCACTGCGTTCGATGCCGAGCAGCGCGCCAGGCGCGAGCAGCAACTCCTGCAGCGCGGGCAGGAACGCCAGCAGCAGCAACAACTTCAGCTCGACTCGCTGCGCCAGCAGCATGAACTTCAGCGCCGGCAGGGCGACGCGGCGCTGCAGCAGCAGCGGGCGCTGCGGGAGCAGGCGTACCGACAGCAGGCGCAGCAGCGTGCCGCCGCGCCGGAGCCAGCCAGCAGGCCGCAGGCGCAGGACCGGCAGCAGCCGCGCCCGCCGGAGTCGGCCCACCGGCGGGGTCAAGGGCCGGACGGCGGACCTCATCACCACCGCTAGCCTGGATCACGGGGCCACGGCCGCCCGGTCATGCCGATTCACTACGCTTTTAATAGCTGCTCAGGCAGATGGAATATGCGCCGTGGCTGGTTTTACCGAGTTTTCTCGCTCTTGCGCCGGAGCTGAGCCTGAGGTTACGGAAAACTACCTAAGGGTCTGACCCGGTGGCATGCGCCTAGCCGCGTGGCTAGGATGATGACCCGGTATGCATCGTGACGCCAGGCGTGCGCAGCCCTGGCCTGACTCGCAATTCAATTCCATCATCAACCTGCCGGAGAGCCGATTTGCCCCAGGAGTTCATCCTTGAAACGCAAGGCCTGACCAAGGAATTCAAGGGCTTCGTTGCCGTGAACAACGTCGATCTCAAGGTCCAGCGCGGCCATATTCACGCGCTGATCGGCCCCAATGGCGCCGGCAAGACGACTTTTTTCAACCTGCTGACCAAGTTTTTGACGCCGACGCGCGGCAGCATCGCCTTCAACGGCATCGACATCACAGCCGAGAAGCCGGCGCAAACGGCGCGGCGCGGCATCGTTCGCTCGTTCCAGATTTCTGCCGTGTTCCCGCACATGACCGTGCTGGAAAACGTCCGCGCCGCGCTGCAGCGCAACCTCGGCACGTCGTTTCACTTCTGGAAGGCCGAGGGCACGCTGTTTCACCTGCACGACCGCGCCCGCGCGCTGCTGGCCGAAGTCGATCTGAGCGGCTTCGCCGACGAGATGACGGTGAACCTGCCCTACGGCCGCAAGCGCGCGCTGGAACTGGCGACGACGCTGGCGCTCGAGCCCGAGCTGATGCTGCTCGACGAGCCGACGCAGGGCATGGGCCATGAAGACGTGGATCGGGTGACAAAGCTGATCAAACAGGTATCGGCCGGCCGGACGATTTTGATGGTCGAGCACAACATGAACGTGGTGTCGTCGATCGCCGACCGCATCACGGTGCTGCAGCGCGGCGCCATCATCGCCGACGGGCCGTATGCGGAAGTGTCGAAAAATCCTCTTGTAATTGAAGCCTACATGGGCACGGCGGACGCCGCCCTGCAGGGAGCCCATTGAGCATGAGCAAAGAGCTGCTGCGCATCGAAGAGCTGCACGCCTGGTATGGCGAGTCGCACATCCTGCATGGCGTGAACCTGAGCGTCAACGAAGGCGAAGTGGTGACGCTGCTAGGCCGCAACGGCGCCGGCCGCACCACCACGCTGCGCGCCATCGTCGGCATGACCGGCGCGCGCAAGGGCTCGATCAAGATCAACGGCGAGGAAGCCCTGAAGCTGGCGCCGCACAAGGTCGCGCGGCTGGGCGTGGGCTACTGCCCCGAGGAGCGTGGCATTTTCGCCAGCCTGTCGGCGGAGGAAAATTTGCTGCTGCCGCCCGTCATCGCGCCCGGCGGCATGGGCTTGGGCGACATCTACGCCATGTTCCCGAACTTGAAGGAGCGCGCCGGCAGCCCCGGCACGCGGCTGTCGGGCGGCGAGCAGCAGATGCTTGCGGTGGCGCGCATCCTGCGCACCGGCGCGCGGCTGCTGCTGCTCGACGAGATTT
>CAXSGT010000263.1:0-3868 GCA_964236835.1 uncultured Polaromonas sp. | reverse complement strand
AGCGGCTGATGAATTCCGGCGCATAGCGGGACGACGCCGGCGGCGGCGCAAAGCCGTTGCCAGGATCGAACGGGTCGAGCTCGCCGGCCACCGACAGCGCATCGGCCTCATCGGCGACCGACGGGTCGATGCCGTTTAGCAGCAGCTTGCCCTGGCCGGGGTGCGGCGAGACAAACATCAGGTCGTTCGGCGCCGGCATGTCGGCCGCCGCCAGCTTGACCGGCCGGCCGCCCGGCGTATGCGTCAGGCGCTGATCGGGCGAACGCAGCGCCTGCTGGGTATAAAAAGCATACAGACCGGCGCCGCCCGAATTCCCCAGCAGTGAAATTCGCGTGAAGCCGAGCGCGCGCAGGTACGCCATGCCCGCGGCGACGTCAAGCAAAGCCAGCTCGTGCTCCAGCCGCAAATCGTTGCCGATCGAGCGCGGCGCCTGCACCCAGGCGGCGCAGCCGGCGTCGAGCACGTCGGGCACCAAATACGGCGTGCCGGTGAATTCGCGCGGATGCATCAGGCAGACGACCGTTTTTTCCTGCCCGGTCTGCGAATACAGCAGGCCGAGCGTGCGCTGGTCGTCGGCGGTGCGCAGGCTATAAGGCACGCAGCGGTACGGCCGGTCCATGCGCGCCGGGTTCCAGCCCGCGCCGCGCAAACCCGCGGTGATCTTGCCTTTGCCTGCTTGAGCCACTGAATTCTCCAGATAAAGATAATCACAAGCAAAACCTGCATTTGCTACATTTTAAATAGCAAACTATTCATGCTGTGCTTGCGGAAATGGCATAAAACATGCCTAATTTTCAGTCGAGCGCGATTTTCGCCCACCTCACGATATCGGCGTAGCCTAGCTTGTCGGCCTCGGCCGCCCTGGCGACTTCGGCGGGCGACGCGGCCCAGGGCTCGAAGCCGAAGTTGGCGAGCCGGTCGCGGGTGTCGGTGTCGCCCAGCGCCTTGGCGACGCCAGCGCCGATGCGGTCGGCCACCGGTTTCGCGATTCCCTTCGGTCCGTTCAGCGCCACCCAGGTGCGCAGCTCGAAGCCCGCCGGGCCGCCCGATTCTGCGACCGTCGGCACATCGAGGTAGCCGTTCAGCCGCTTCGGCGCCGCATAGGCAAGAAACCGTACTTTCTTGGCGCGATACAGCGGCCCGGCCGTGGCGGCGGTGCCGAACGCCCAATCGACTTCGCCGGTCGCCACGGCGGTATAGAGCTGCGGCAGCTCCTTGAAGGGAATGTGCCGCATCTCGACTTTCGTCGCGTTCTCGAACATCGCCGTGCCGACATGCGCGACGCTGCCGATGCCCCAGCTGCCGTAGGTCAGGCCGCCGGCCTTGGTGCGGGCGGCGGCGAGCAGCTCGGTCACGTTCTTGTACGGCGAATCGGCGCCGACGACGATAAAGAAATTGGTCGTGTACAGCCCCGACACCGGCTCGAAATCCTTCACCGGGTCGAACGGGAGCTGCTTGTACAGGTGCGGCTGCAGCGCCATGTGCGTCGCATCGACCGTCATCAGGGTATAGCCGTCGGGCGCGGCGCGCCGGGTCTCGCCGATGGCGAGCCAGCCGTTGGCGCCGGGCTTGTTGTCAACGACGAACTGCTGGCCCCAGTCGCGCGCGACTTTTTCGCCGACGGTGCGCGTCACCGAATCGGGGCCGCTTCCGGCCGAGTACGGCAGGACGACGCGAATCGGCTTGACCGGGAAGGTCTGCGCCGCCGCAGGCCCGAAAGGCAGCGCGGCGCACGCCAGCAGCAGCGCCGCCGCGCCCAGAAAGCGTCTGGATTTCAATAAAGTCATGTCATGTCTCCAATCAGGGTTGTTGATTCGGTCGAGCAATATCGGTCGCGCCCAGGCGTTCGCACGCCGCGGCGAAAAACGGGTCGCGCCGCTTCAAGTCGTCGTGGCTGACCTGCCCGGTGCGGCGCATGTAGTCGTAGGCAAAGGCGACGGGGCCCAGGTGCAGCTTGCCGGCGACGTTTTCATACCAGTCGAGGCTTTTGGCGGCGGCGGCCTGAAAGCTCGACGACGCTGGGCGCCGGCTGGACTCGAACGCCTGGAAGGCTGCAGCCAGGTTGTTCGGATGCGCTGCCAGGCCTTGATGCAGCGCGATCGCGTCCTGCATCGCCATGCGGGTGCCCGAGCCGAGCGAGAAATGCACGGTTCGCAGGGCGTCGCCGAGCAGCACGATATTGCCGTGCGTCCAGTGCGCGTTCTTCACGATGTTGGCCTCGAACCAGAGCGAGCGGTTGCCCAGCAGCTCGTTGCTTCCCAGCTCGGCGCCGAAGACGCCGGCGCAGTGGCGCCGGCTCTCGTCTTCGCCGGCGGCGTCGAGGCCCGATTTTCTCCAGGTGTCGGGATCGACTTCGACCAAAAAGGTGCTGAGGTCGGCGCTGTACTGGTAGCTGTGCGCGATGAACACGCCGTGCGGCGTTTCCTTGAAGATGAGCGACACCGGAGGAAAGCGCTGGCGCGTGCCGTACCAGGCGAACTTGTTGCGGCGCTTTTCAAAACTCGGCTCGAAGTGTTCGGCGAGCCGGCCGCGGACAGCGCTGTTGCCGCCGTCGGCCGCGACAAGCAGGTCAACGCCGGCCGCCAGCGCCTCGGCGTCGTCGATGCGGCGGCCGAAATGAATACGCACGCCGGCACGGGCGCACGCCTTTGCCAGCGTGGCAAGCATGTCGATTCGCGAGGTGCGGGAAAAATGGTTGCCTTGAATCTGGACGTGGACTCCGCGGTGCACCACTTCCATGTAGTCGCACTTCTCATGCCGCGCGGTGAATTCGGCGAAGAATTCCGCATCGGCCTCTTTCAGGAACGCCAGGCCGACATCGGAAAACACCACGCCCCAGCCGTAGGTCGCGCCTTCAGGGTTTTGCTCATAGACGTCGATTTCGTGCGCCGGGTTGTGCTTTTTGGCAAGCAGGGAAAAATAAAGCCCGGCCGGCCCGGCGCCGATGACGGCGATTTTCATGGCGCGGCCTTCCCAGGTGCACTGCCGGCGGCCTCGGCGCAGCCGCTCTGGTAGGCCCGCAGCGCCGCGCGAAACGCATCAGGCAGCTCGATCGGCCGGCGTTCATGGCTGGCCACGCAAACCGGCGTCAGCCGGGCGCTGAACACCCCCTCGCCCGGCAGTGTCCGCGCGGTGATTTCAAGCGCGTAGCTGCTGCGGCCGATCGCCGCCACCAGCACGGTCAGCTCGAACTCGTCGTCGGGCCGCAGCGAGCGCTGAAAATCGAACGCCAGCGCCCGGGTCGGCGTGCCGAAGCCTTGCGCGTCCTTGGCGCGCTGCGGCGTGGTCTGGAAAAGCGCGCCATAAAACAGCTCCGCCGCCGACATCACATACTCGGAAAACACGACGGTGTACACCACGCCGGCCGGGTCGCACTCGCCCCATTTCACGCGGCGGCGGATGACGACTGGCAATTCCCGCAAAACGGTTTCGGTGCTGGTCATGGCGCGGCTCCCTCGGCCGCCAGCTGCTCGGCGATGCGTTGCTTCAGCGCCGGCTTGTCGACCTTGCCGACGCGCGTCAGCGGAAAGCTGTCGATGACTTCGAGGCGCTCGGGACACTTGTATTTCGCTAGCCCCTTGCCGGCCAGAAAGGCGGCGAGCGCCCGCACGTCGGGCGCTTGCATGCCGGGCCGCGCGACGATGTAGACGCAGCCTTTCTCGCCGTAGAACGCGTCCGGCATGGCGACCAGCTTGGCGTCGGCGATGGCCGGGTGCTGGCTGACGAAGCCCTCGACCTCCTCGCAGCCGATCTTTTCGCCGCCGCGGTTGACGTTGTCGCGCAAACGCCCTTCGAAGGCGTAGCAGGTGACGCCGCCGGCGACATGCGCCGTCATCATGTCGCCGGTGCGGTAAAAGCCGTCCGAGGT
>CAXSGT010000262.1:0-3884 GCA_964236835.1 uncultured Polaromonas sp. | reverse complement strand
ACGCGCCGGCGACGAAAGCACAACTCGAAAAGCAGGGCCTGTCGGTCTGGATCACGACCGGCCCGGCATTCGGCGAGCTGATCGCCAAGGAAACGGCGACCTGGGCGCCGATCATCAAGAGCCGAAAGATCGAGGCTCAATGAAAACCTCTGGCCGCGATCAATGCTTTTTTAACCGTTCCGGCGATGCCGGGTTTTGTTTGCAGCTTCAGGAGATCAGCATGAAATTCACACGTCGCCAGGCGCTTGCAATTGCCGCCTGCATGGCCGCCGGCAGCGCCCTGGCGCAGGCCTGGCCGAGCAAGCCGATCACCATCGTCGTCGCCTATCCAGCCGGCGGCGACACCGACGCGATGGCGCGGCTGTATGCCGAAAAGCTGTCATCCCGCCTAGGCCAGACAGTGATCGTCGACAACCGCCCCGGCGCCAGCGGCACCATCGGCAGCGCCTATGTGTCGAGGGCGCCGGCGGACGGCTACACCTTGCTGCTCGCGCCCAGCACGTTTTCCATCGCGCAGCTGGTGCTCAAGGCGGGCTCGAGCACCAGCTACGACGTGCTGGGCGGCTTCACGCCGATTGTGCAGACCAGCATCCAGCCGCTCTTTATCGCGGCCGGCACCGGCGCCGGCATCAAGGATGTGAAGGACATGGTCAGCCAGTCGATGACCAGGCCGATGTCGTACGCAAGCCCGGGCAGCGGCTCGCCGATGCACATTCTGGGCGAGATGTTCAACAAGTCCACCGGCGCCAAACTCGCGCATGTTCCCTACCGCGGCGTCGCTCCCGCCGTCAACGACCTGCTCGGTGGCCATGTGCCGCTGAGCGTCATCACCTATGGCCCGGTCGCGCCGCACATCGCCAGCGGCAAGGTGGTGGCGCTGGCCGTGGCCGACCCGCAGCGCTCATCGCTCGCGCCGAACGTGCCGACGCTGGCCGAGCTCGGCTATAAAGACGTGAACGTCGGCGCCTGGCAAGGGCTGTTCGGCCCCAAGGGGCTGCCCGCCGATATCGTCAGGACGCTCAACGGCCAGCTCAACGACATCCTCAAAATGCCCGACGTGGTGTCCAAGATGGCTGTCTTTGGCGCGCTGCCGGCCGGCGGCGAGCCGTCGCGGCTGGCGCAGTCGAATGCCGCCGATCTGGCGCGCTTTGGCAAGATTATCAAAGAGCTCGACATTCAGGCCGATTAGCCTGCCAGGAAAGGAGACTTTTTTCATGCAAACCGAACGCCGCCTCGAACCACATCAAGCGCGCCGGCGCGAGCCGACGACTTTCGAAGACCTGCTCGGCGACGCGATCGAGCGCGCCTTTGCGCAGGGCGCGCACACCCTGCCCGAACTGGTCGCCGCACTCAATGAAACCGGCCCGTCGAGCGAGAACGGCCAGCCCTGGACCGAGCAGAACCTGCAACACCTGATGGCCCGGCTGGGCGCTTGAGGAGAAACCATCATGACGACTCTCAACTTTGAAAACCCGGTCGATGCACTGCTGCGTGACGGCCTGAAGGACCTCTGGTATCCAATCTGCCCGTCGCATTTTGTCGCCGAGCGGCCGATTTCGCTTTGGCGGCTGGGCAAAAAAATCGCGCTCTGGCGCGACGCTGGCGGCACGGTGCATGCCTTGCAGGACCGCTGCCCGCACCGCGGCGCGCCGCTGTCGCAGGGCGTCGTGCTCGGCGACCGGCTGGCCTGCCCCTACCACGGCGTCGAAGTGCGCTGCGACGGCACCGTGACCAAGGTGCCGGGCAGCCCCGGCTGCAAGCTCGAAGGCGCGCGCGCCGCGCTGTCGTTTCATGTCCGGGAAGCGTTCGACACGGTCTTTCTGTACAACAGCGATGTGAATATCGACACGCCGCCGCCGCTGAACATGCCCGAGGAGCTGACGTCGCCCGAGTACTCGAATTTTTTGTGCTATGCCGAGTGGAAGGGCGACTACCGCTATGCGCTCGACAACGTGATGGACCCGATGCACGGCACCTTCCTGCACAAGCAGTCGCATTCGATGGCCGAAGGCGACAGCACGGCAAAGTTCCAGATCCGCGCCACCGACACCGGCTTCGTGTTCGAGAAAATCGGCCAGCGCGGCGTCAATTTCGACTGGACCGAATGGGCCAGCACCGGCATCCATTGGCTGCGGCTGGAAATTCCCTACCCCAGGACCGGCGGGCCCGGCGGCAACTTCGCGATCATCGGCTGCGCGACGCCGATCGATGCCCACACCACGGCAGTCTTCTTCTGGCGCTGCCGCAAGGTCTCGGGCTGGCAGCGCGACGTCTGGCGCTTTCTCTACCGCAACCGGCTCGAAGCACGGCATTGGGCCGTGCTCGAGCAGGACCGCGTCATGCTCGAACAGATGGAGCCCGACGCGAACCAGCACGAGACGCTGTATGCGCATGACATGGGCGTGGTGCGTCTGCGCCGGCACCTGCGCAGCCTGGCCGACCAGCAGATTGCGGCGAGGGCTGGCGTGAAGCAGGCCGTTGCGGTTTGATGGCGGCTGGCGGTCTGGCGGTCGCGCCGCTGCGCTCACCAGGCTGTGCGCAGCAAAATGCTTTTATCGACCGTGTCGATATCGGTATGGCCGCAAAACGCCATCGTGATGTCGAGCTCCTTGTGAATAATTTCCAGCGCTTTTGTCACGCCAGCTTCGCCCAGCGCGCCCAGGCCGTATAAAAACGCGCGGCCGATATAGGTGCCGCGTGCGCCGAGCGCGCGCGCCTTGAGCACATCCTGCCCGGAGCGGATGCCGCCGTCCATATGCACTTCGATGCGCCGGCCGACGGCATCGACCACGGCACTTAACGCGCCGATGCTGCTTTGCGCGCCGTCAAGCTGGCGCCCGCCGTGGTTGCTGACAATCAGCGCGTCGGCGCCGGAATCGACGGCAAGCCGGGCGTCCTCGACATCCTGGATTCCCTTGACGATGATCTGGCCGCCCCAGCGTTTTTTTATCCATTCGACGTCGCCCCAGTTGAGCGCCGGGTCGAACTGCTTGGCGGTCCATTCGCTCAGCGAGCCCATGTCCTCGACACCCTTGACGTAGCCGACGATATTGCCGAACTGCCGGCGCGACGTTCGCAGCATGCCCAGCGCCCAGCGCGGCTTGCCGGCGATGTTGATGAGGTTGGCGAGCGTCAGCTTGGGCGGCGCCGACAAACCGTTTTTCAAGTCCTTGTGGCGCTGGCCGAGGATTTGCAAGTCGAGCGTGACGACCAGCGCCGAGCAGCCCGCCGCCTTGGCGCGGTCGATCAGGCGCGCGATGAAGTCGCGGTCTTTCATCATGTACAGCTGAAACCAGAATGGATGGCCGCCGGTGGCCTGCGCCACGTCCTCGATCGAGCAGATGCTCATGGTCGAGAGCGTGAACGGAATGCCGAATTTTTTCGCCGCGAGCGCGCCCAGGATTTCGCCGTCGGCGTGCTGCATGCCGGCCAGGCCGGTCGGCGCGATCGCCACCGGCATGGCGACCTTCTGGCCGATCATGGTCGTTGCCGTGCTGCGGTTTTCCATATTGACGGCGACGCGCTGGCGCAGCTTGATCGACTGGAAATCGGCCTCGTTGGCGCGGTAGGTGCTCTCGGTCCACGAGCCCGAGTCGGCATAGTCGTAGAACATGCGCGGAACGCGCCGCCGCGCCAGAACGCGCAGGTCTTCGATGTTGGTGATCACGGGCATAGTTTGTCTGCAGGAATTTGCGGGTGTGATTGATCTGGATGGTAAATCTTGCCCAATGCGCCTGGCTTGAAATATGGTGTGAGCGGGTTGAAATTAATCGAACCTCTCGGATGATTGCGCCGTCAACTAAATGAGTGCAACCCGTAAACGCATACACAGCTTGACCTGCCCCCTACCGGCGTACCAACTGAATTGAGGAAGTCCGGGGTTG
>CAXSGT010000261.1:0-3952 GCA_964236835.1 uncultured Polaromonas sp. | reverse complement strand
AGCGGCCCGAAAGGCCGCATCACGCTGGACGATGTGCAGGGCTTCACCAAGGCGGTGATGGCCGGTAGCGCCCAGACCCAGGCGCAGGCGCTGCGCGCCCCGCCGCCGTCCAAGGGCGGTGGTTCAGGCGTCGGAGGCGCCGGGCTTGATTTGCTGCCTTGGCCCAAAGTCGATTTCGCCAAATTCGGCCCGGTCGAGCGGCAAAATCTGCCGCGCATCAAAAAAATCAGCGGCGCCAACCTGCACCGCAACTGGGTAATGATCCCGCACGTCTTCTACCATGACGACGCCGATGTCACCGAGCTCGAAGCGTTTCGCGTGCAGGTGAACAAGGAAAACGAAAAGTCGGGCGCCAGGATCACGATGCTGGCGTTCCTCATCAAGGCGTCGGTCGCGGCGCTTAAAAAATTCCCTGAGCTCAACGCCTCGCTCGACGGCGACCAGCTGGTGCTCAAGCGCTATTTCAACATCGCCTTCGCTGCCGACACGCCCAGCGGCCTCGTGGTGCCGGTCATCAAAGACGCCGACCAAAAAGGCGTGGTGCAGATTTCCAGGGAAATCGGCGAGCTCGCCAAAAAGGGGCGCGACGGCAAGCTCGGGCCGGCGGATATGCAGGGCGCGGGCTTTTCGATTTCGTCGCTCGGCGGCATCGGCCCGCGCTACTTCACGCCAATCATCAATGCGCCCGAGGTCGCGATTCTCGGCGTCTCGAGAACGCGAATCGAGCCGGTCTGGGACGGCAAGGCGTTCCAGCCGCGCCTGATGCAGCCGATGTCGCTGAGCTGGGATCACCGCGTCACCGACGGCGTGGCGGCGGCGCGCTTCACCAGCTACCTGGGCCAGGCGCTGACCGATTTCCGCCGCACGATGCTATGACGCGCTTCGTGCTTGTCACGCGATGACGACGGTGCTGCGGATCAATCACAATTTTGGCTAACCGCCGCACTTACACATCCTCAAAAAAGGAAGGCCTCCTCATGAGCGCTGCTACAAATCTGATCGAGATCGAAGTCCCCGACATCGGCGACTTCGATGAAGTGTCGGTGATCGAGGTGCTGGTCAAGGCGGGCGACACCGTCAAGGCCGAGCAGAGCCTCATCACCGTCGAGAGCGACAAGGCGTCGATGGAAATCCCGTCGTCGCAGGGAGGCGTGGTCAAAGAGCTCAGGGTCAAGCTCGGCGACAAGGTCCGCCAAGGCTCGGTGGTGTTGACGCTCGAAGCCGCTGGCGCAGCCGCTCCGGCCCCTATTGAGGCAACAAAACCGGCCGCAGCGCCCGTTGCGCCTGCGAAACCTGCTCCTGAAAGCGTAGTGCCGACTGCAAATTCCACGACTCCGGCTCCGACAGCCGCCGTTTACACCGGCGCGGCCGACAGCGACTGCGACGTATTGGTGCTGGGGGCCGGCCCCGGCGGCTATTCGGCGGCTTTTCGCGCGGCCGACCTGGGGCTCAAAGTGGTGCTGGTCGAGCGCTATGCGTCGCTTGGCGGCGTGTGCCTGAATGTCGGCTGCATTCCGTCGAAGGCGCTGCTGCATGTCGCCGCCGTGATGGACGAGGTCGGCCACATGGCCGCGCTTGGCATCGACTTCGGCGCGCCGCGCGTCGATATCGACAAATTGCGCGGCCACAAGGACAAAGTCGTCGGCAAGCTCACCGGCGGGCTGGCCGCGATGGCCAAGATGCGCAAGGTGACGACGGTGCGCGGCATCGGCGCTTTTGTCGGCGCCCACCATCTCGAGGTCGAGGAAACCGGCGGCGGCGCGCAAGAAAAAACCGGCAACAAGCAGGTCATCGCTTTCAAGAGCTGCATCATCGCCGCCGGGTCGCAGGCGGTGCGTTTGCCTTTCATGCCGAACGATCCCCGGGTGGTCGATAGCACCGGCGCGCTCGACCTCAAGGAAGTTCCCAAGCGCATGCTGATTCTGGGCGGCGGCATCATCGGCCTAGAAATGGGAACCGTGTACAGCACGCTGGGCGCGCGGCTGGACGTGGTGGAAATGCTCGACGGCCTGATGCAGGGCGCCGACCGCGACCTGGTCAAGGTCTGGCAGAAAATGAATGCGCCGCGCTTCGACAACCTCATGCTCAAGACGAAAACGGTGGGCGCCAGGGCGACGCCGGCCGGTATCGAAGTGACGTTCGAAAGCGCCGAGGCGGGCGGCGCGGCCCCGGCGCCGCAAACCTACGATCTGGTGCTACAGGCGGTCGGCCGGACACCGAACGGCAAGAAGCTGGCGCTGGAAAAAGCCGGTGTCAGCGTCTCCGACCGGGGCTTCATACCGGTCGATATCCAGATGCGTACCAACGTGCCGCACATCTACGCCATCGGCGACATCGTCGGCCAGCCGATGCTGGCGCACAAGGCGGTGCATGAGGCGCATGTCGCCGCCGAAGTGATCGCCGGCGAGCTGCAGGGCAACAAGGAGCTGGCTGCCAGCGCCTTTAACGCCCGGGTGATCCCGAGCGTTGCCTACACCGATCCGGAGGTCGCCTGGGTCGGCCTGACCGAGGACCAGGCCAAGGCGCAGGGCATCCCGGTGAAAAAGGGCCTGTTCCCATGGAGCGCGTCGGGCCGGGCGATTGCCAACGGCCGCGACGAGGGGTTCACCAAGCTGCTGTTTGACGGCAGCCCGGAGGCGCAGGGCCACGGCAGGATACTCGGCGGCGGCATCGTCGGCACCCATGCCGGCGACATGGTCGGCGAGATTGCGCTGGCAATTGAAATGGGCGCCGACGCGGTGGACATCGGCAAGACGATCCATCCGCACCCGACGCTCGGCGAAAGCATCGGCATGGCGGCGGAAGTTGCGCACGGCAGCTGCACCGACTTGCCGCCGATGCGGAAATAATCAGCCGCAATCAAACGAAAATGACCGTAGGGGTCTAGCGCAGCCCAGCCTCGCCCGAAAATGCTGAAAAAGAGTCAAGCGCCGAAGGAGCGGTATCGAGCAGCAGCGCCTGCGGCGACGGTGCAGATTGTTGTTCCGTAGTGGCAACCCGCCGCGCGCCGTCGAAGTGGCGCTGCCAGTAGCTGCCGCCCAGGTTGTCAACCCGGACTTCGGAGCCAGCTTTAGGGGCATGTATGAATTTTCCGTTGCCGACATAGACACCGACATGGCTGAAAGCGCGCCGCATGGTGTTGAAAAAAACCAGGTCGCCCGGCTGCAAATCGGTTTTTTCTATTTGCACTGTCGCTGCGGCCTGCTGCTCGGCCCGGCGTGGCAACAACAGGCCGATGCTCGATTGATAGAGATGACGAACAAAGCCGCTGCAGTCAAAACCGGTTTCGGCGGTGTTGCCGCCCCACTTGTAAGGAACGCCAAGAAATCCCATGGCGTTGAGCACGAGTTCCGACGCTTTGTGGGTAACGTGGGTGACGTTTTGCCGAACTTGATCGACATGGCTCAAGAAGCCCTTATCGATCAGCATTCTGTCGATTTCATCGTTGGAATTGCTAGGCGCCGCCTTGGCGTTAACCACACATAATGATGAAAAGGCTAGGATGATGGTAGGGATAATCATTCTCATGCACTAAGCATACTTGAAGGAATAGTCCTACGTCAACAATAAGTTTTTCTTGAAATAAAACTTAACTTGTTGATTTTAAATAATTTTATTTAAAGCATAAATTTTAATTTAATATTTTCCTTGAGGACTGGGCATATAACCTATTTATGAAGCAAAAAATTTAACTCGGCTTAATTGAAAAAATACGTTATTCATGTAATTTCTTGTTTTAAAAGCATAACGCCTTGATTTGGCCAAAAATTTATCATTCAGCCGCTTTTTTGAGGAGTCAAAATGAAGAGAACATATTTGGCACATATGTTTCAAAGTGTTATTTTTCTCGCATCAATCGCATTCGCCGCAAGTGTGGGAGGCCAGACAATTCGTCCTGAAATATTGGCGACGGGGCTGCAAAATCCCTGGGCATTGGCATTTCTGCCGGAGG
>CAXSGT010000260.1:0-3953 GCA_964236835.1 uncultured Polaromonas sp. | reverse complement strand
CGTGCAGAACGTTCCGGGCGCCAGCGGCAACATCGGCGCCGACAACGTCGCCAAGTCCGCCGCAGACGGCTACACCGTGCTGATGGGCGCCAACACCATGCTGATTTCGTCGCAGCTGTACAAGAACGTCGCGTTCAATCCCGTCAACGACTTTTCGCCGGTGTCGATGGCGGCCTACGGCACCCTGATGCTGGTGGCGAGCCCCAAGACCGGTGTCAAATCCATGAACGACCTGATCGCGCTGGTCAAGGCCAGGCCCGGCTTCGTCACCTACGGCTCGCCCGGCATCGGTACGCCGCACCACATGGCGATGGAGCTGTTCAAGTCGCAGTTCGGCGGCTTTATGCTGCATGTGCCGTACAAGGGCACGGCCGGCTATGTGCAGGACCTGCTCGGCGGCGAGCTGATGGTCGGGTTTTTGCCGGTGCATGTCGCGCAGGGCTTTGTCGCCTCGGGCAAGCTGACGGCGCTGGCCGTGGGCAGCGACAAGCGCAATCCGGCGGCGCCGAGTGTCGCGACGATCCAGGAACTCGGCCTCAAGGGCGTCAATGTCGATATGTGGTACGGCTTTTTCGTTCCCGCGAAAACGCCGGCAACGGTCGTCGGCCGGCTCAACAGCGAAATCGCCGCGATCATGAACCTGCCCGAGGTGCAGTCGGTATTGACCAAGGCCGGGCTCGACGCGTCCGCCTCGTCGCCTGCCGAGCTGCACTCGGTGGTCGGCAGGGACTACCAGCGCTGGGGCTCGGTCATCAAGCGCAACGCGATCGTCGGCGAGTAAGCAGGTGGGAATCACCTCGAACTGGAGCATCTCATGGACCCTCAAAAGCCCCTCGCCATTGCCGTTGTCGGCGGCGGCATCGCAGGCCTGGCCTTCGCCATGGCGCTCAAGCTCAAGGGCCTGAACTGCCAGGTTTTCGAATCCGTCCCGGAGGTGCGCGAACTTGGGGTCGGCATCACGCTGTTGCCGCATGCGATGCGCGAGCTGGCGGCGCTGGGCCTGCAGGACCGCATCGAGGCCGTCGGCATCGAAAACCGGGAAAGCGCGTTTTTCAACCGGTACGGCCAGTTCATCTACAGCGAGCCGCGCGGCCGGCACGCCGGCTACGGCACGCCCGAAATCGGCATCCACCGCGGAAAGCTGCACCGCATCCTTTACGACGCGGCAATGGAGCGGCTCGGGGCCGATGCGATCCATACCAACCGCCGCTGCGTCGCGGTCGAGCAGGACGACGAGGGCGCGACGCTCCATTTCACCGAAACCTCCACCGGCGCGGTTTTGCCGCCGCTGCGGGCCGATATCGTCATTGCCTGCGACGGCGTGAACTCCACCGTGCGCAGGCAGTTTTATCCTGAAGAAAAACTCGCTTTCGCCGGCATCAACCTGTGGCGCGGCGTGACGCGGCACAAGCCGATCCTCACGGGCAAAAGCTACATCCGTGTCGGCTCGATCGACACCGGAAAAATGGTGATTTACCCGATCATCGACGACATCGACGGCGCGGGCATGCAGCTCATCAACTGGTCCGCCGAAATCCAGCGCGGGACCATGACCATGAACGACTGGAACCAAGCGGGCAAGCGCGAGGACTTCGCCGATATCTTCAAGGACTGGCGCTTTCCGTGGCTCGACGCGACGGCGCTGATCGCCGGCGCCGAGCAAATCCTCGAATACCCGATGGTCGACAAGGACCCGGTGGCGCAATGGACCTTTGGCCGCATCACCTTCATGGGCGACGCGGCGCATCCGATGTACCCGCGCGGCTCGAACGGCTCGGCGCAGGCGCTGATCGACGCGCGCACGCTGGCCGAACAACTGTCGCAGTGCGCAGACCCGCTGCTGGCGCTCAAGGCGTACGAAGACATCAGGCTTGCCACCACCGCCAAGATCGTGCGGACCAACCGCACCGTTCCGCCCGACTCGATCATCATGAAAGCCGACGAACTGAGCGGGGGCAAGCCGTTTCGGCACATCGACGATTTGATCAGCCAGGCCGAACTTCGCAAGATTGCTGAAAATTACGCGAACATCGCCGGCTTTTCGCAAGCCGCGCTCAAGGCTGGTTAATATTGTCAAGACAGCTGAAAGGCACGCCTGCCGTCTGTCGGCAAGCTTTGTTTATATAAATTTCAGAGAAAATTCCGCTGATGAAAGCTGCCGTTGTCGAGACTTTTGATCACCCACCGCGCTATCGCGACTTCGAGGAGCCTGTCGCCCAGGCCGGCGAGGTGATTGTCGCGGTTCGGGCCGCCGCGCTGACGCAGCTGGCGCGCACGCAGGCGGCCGGCAAGCATTATTCAAGTGGCAGGCCGCCTTTTGTTCCCGGCGCCGACGGCGTGGGGCGCCTTTCCGACGGCCAGCGCGTCTATTTCGCTTTCCCGAGGCCGCCGGTCGGCGCCATGGCCGAGCGCGTCGCGGTCAAGTCGGCGTACGTCGTTGCGCTGCCGCCCGAGGTCGATGACATTACCGCCGCCGCCATCGCCAACCCGGCGATGTCTTCCTGGGCGGCGCTGACCGAGCGCGTCGCTTTCAAGCCGGGCGAATCGGTATTGGTCAACGGCGCCAACGGCGCTTCCGGCCGGCTTGCGATTCAGGTCGCCAAATGGCTGGGCGCGAAACGGGTCGTCGCCACCGGACGAAACCCCGCGGTCGAGGCGGAACTGCGGGCCTTGGGCGCCGACCTGTTCGTCTCGCTCAGCCAGTCCCGCGAATCGCTCATCGAGCAGTTTCGCGCGGTCATCGCCGACGGCGTCGATGTGGTGCTCGATTACCTGTGGGGCGCTCCGGCCGAGGCATTTATGGCGGCGGCGATAGGCTACGGCTCGGCTGAAGCGGCGCCCCGCATCCGCTTTGTCAATATCGGCTCGCTGAGCGGCGCGTCGCTTGCGCTGCCCGCCGGCGCGGTCAGAAGCAGCGGCATCGAGATTGTCGGCAGCGGCCTGGGCAGCCTCGCCACCGAAGCCTTGATGCGTTCGGTTTCAGCACTCATGCGGGTGGTCGATAACGCGCAGCTCCGGATTGCCGCCGAAGCCGTGCCCTTGACCGACGTGGCAAGCGCGTGGTCCAGCGACACATCGGCGCGGATCGTCTTGACGCTCTAGCCCAAGGCACAGCGCAACGCCGCACCTTCGTCGCGTGTGAAAAGCGGCAGTCGGCCTGCCGCGCTACTAAAAAGAGAGCTGGTTGCGCCCGTCCAGTAAGCGCGAAAGCCATTTTTTGCTACCAAAACTGGGTTTCATTCGGCGCCCCAAAGCCGGGCAGCGCGCTTTGCCATGCCCGCGCTTTTCCCCTTGAAAACCAGGGGAATAACCCCGAATTAAGCGGAAGTTCGACTTTTTCCACGGAAAGACCCCCATGCGGCAAGACAAATTCACCACCAAATTTCAGGATGCCCTTGGCGACGCCCAGTCGCTTGCCCTGGGCAATGACAACGGCTATATCGAGCCCATCCACCTGCTAGCCGCCATGCTGCGCCAGGAAGAGGGGCCGCGCGCGGTGCTCGAGCGCGCGGGCGTGAACGTCGCCGGCTTGGCGCAGGCGGCCGATGCGGCGGTCAAAAGGCTGCCGCAAGTGCAGGGCCAGGACCAGATCACCGTCGGCCAGGACCTTGCCAAGCTGCTGCAGGCGACCGAAAAGGAGGCCATCAAGCGCAATGATCAATTCGTTGCCGGCGAGCTGTTCCTGCTGGCGCTGGCCGACAGCAAGACCGACGCGGGCCGCATCGCCCGCGAAAACGGCCTGAGCCGCAAGGCGCTGGAAGCGGCGATCGACGCGGTGCGCGGCGGACAAAATGTCAACAGCGCCGACGCCGAAGGCCAGCGCGAAGCCTTGAAGAAATATTGCCTCGATCTGACCGAGCGCGCTCGCCTGGGCAAGCTGGATCCGGTGATCGGCCGCGACGACGAAATCCGCCGCGCCATCCAGGTGCTGCAGCGCCGCACCAAGAACAACC
>CAXSGT010000259.1:0-3964 GCA_964236835.1 uncultured Polaromonas sp. | reverse complement strand
CAGCTATAAAAATTATAGCAAAGTATCTCTGACTACGCGCCGTCCGGCTTGATCTGCGCGCGGGCGACAACCGCCTTTCAGCGCGCCTGCTCGGTTTTGATGAAAGCGTCGAATTCGGCTCCGGTGTTGCCGACCGCCAGCGCCGTTTCCTGCGCCAGCTTGTCCCTGGCCTGGACGCTGCGCGCCGCCTTGATGGCCTCGGCTTCGAGTTCGGCGGTGTGTGCCCTTGGCCATTTGCTCGGGGCCAAAAGGCCATACCACTGCGTCATCTCGAAACCCTTGAAGCCTTGCTCGGCGACCGTGGCGACGTCGGGAAGCTGGGGCAGGCACCGCGACGTGCCGGTGGCGATGCAGCGGAGCTTGCCGGCCTTGATGAACGCCAGCAGTGCCGGCGCGCCCACCGAGGCCGCCTGCGGCCGTCCGCCTATCAGGTCGGTCAACATCGGCCCGGTACCGCGGTGGGCACATGGACCAGAAAAGTGTCGCTCACCATCTTCAGATATTCAAACGCCAGATGGCCCGCGCTGCCGTTGCCGGCCGACCTATAGTTGAGCTGGCCGGGCTTGCTTTTGGCGTAGGCGATGAATTCTTTGAGATTCTTGACCAGTAGGTCGGGATGCACCACATACAGGCTGGGCACCTTGGAGACCAGCGTGATCGGCACAAAGTCCTTGTTGGCGTCGTAGGGCAGTTTGGGGAAGATGCAGGGATTGACAGCCAGGGTGCCGATATGCCCAAGGATCAGGGTGTGGTCGTCGGTGCTGTTGGCGACCTCCTGCATCGCAATGTTGCCGGCGGCGCCGGGCTTTATCAGATCGCGGCGGTTCAGGTTCAGTTTGTTCATCACGTGTCTCTTGAAGCAACTTGCAAAAGCACCCCTTGCGGCTGCGTCACTGTCATGCGCCGGATCGAGCAGGGTTCACTCAACCGAAATGGCGCTTGCCTTGACCACGCGCGCCCACAGCGCCGTCTGCTCGCGCACGAAGTGCTGGGCCGTATCGGGGTCTCCCTTTTGAATCTCTCCGCCGAGCTGGGCGATACGAGCCTTGACGTCGGGTGCGTCCAGCGCTTTTTTCAGCGCGGCCGAAAGCTTGACGACGACTGCTTCCGGCGTGGCCGCCGGGGCAAAAACGGCGTTCCATTCATACACCTCCGCGCCATGGACGCCGGCTTCGGCCAGCGTCGGCACGTCGGGCAGGATGGGCGAGCGCTTGGCGGAGGTAACGGCCAATGCGCGCAGTTTGCCGCCCTGGATGTGCGGCAGCGTCGAGGCAAGGTTGCCGAAGAACAAAGGCACCTGACCGCCAATGACATCGTTCAATGCCGGCCCGCCGCCTTTGTACGGGACATGCACCATGTCCACCTTGGCAGCCGATTCAAAAAGGGCGCCCGCCAGGTGCTGGGCCGAGCCGTTGCCCGACGAGGCGAAAGACACCGAGTCCTTCTTTGCACGCGCCACCGCGATCAGCTCGCCGACATTCTTTGCGGGAAACCGCGCATTGACCAGCACCACGTTGGGAAACAGCGCGATCACGCCGATGGTTCGAAACGCCTTGTCGCTGTCGTAGGGCAGCTTCGGGTAGAGCGATGGGTTCACCGCGAACGACGATGCGTCGAGCATCAGGGTGTGTCCGTCAGGCACGGCCTTGGCCACCGCGCTGGCACCGATCTGCCCGCCTGCGCCCGGCTTGTTTTCCACAATCACGTTCTGGCCGAGGGCTTCGCCCAGCTTCGGCGCAATCAGCCGGGCCATCGCATCGGCGCCCCCGCCCGGCGGATAGGTCACGACCAGCGTGATGGGTTTGCTGGGCCAGGGCGCGGCGGCTTGAGCGGCCGCGGCCAAAGGGGCTGACAGCAGGCTTGCCGCCAACCAATACCCGGCAGCTGCGGGCCATGTCGCGTTTGCAAATAAATCGAGCGGTTTCATGAAGTCTCCGGTGTTGGAATACATATGGAAAATGGTTTCGGGCAAAATTCTGGCTGCTAACGGACCTGCGCCGTGTACTGGAATGCGAACGCATCGCCCAGCGTGGTGCGCAGCTCGACGCAGCGCCCGGCCAGGTCGAATGCGCATCGCCGCACCTGTACGCAAGGGTGCGCAGTTTCCAGTTCGAGCCGCCGCGCCTGTTCGGCGCCGAGCAGGCCAAAGCTGAGCTGGTCTTCCGCACGGTTGACCGTGATGCCGCACACGCGCTGGTACATGGGGTAGAGAAGATCGTCCCAGTGGCCGGTATCAGACGCTGCCAGCGGGGCAAACGCCGGCAACGGCAGCGTAATGTGTTCCAGCAGGCAAGGCCGGCCGCCCAGGCTGCGCAGCCGTTCCAGCGTCAATACGCTCGCACCTGCCGGCAATCCCAGCGCGTCCGCCTCATGCACGCTGGCCAGTGCCACCGACCGGGCCAGGATGCCCGACCTGGGCGTTGCCTGCAAATCGCCGGTGTTGCGGAAACGAAAAAACCGCAGCATCGAGGCGCCGCCCAGCCCGGCGCGGACAAAAGTTCCGCGTCCATGGCGCCGCTCCAGCAGCCCCTCGGCCACCAGCAAGGCCAGGGCCTGGCGCAGCGTGCCCAAAGCGACGCCGTACTCTTTGGCCAGCAGCGCTTCGGGGGGCAGGGCCGTTCCCGGAATCCATTCACCCAGGGTGATACGGGCGCGCAAGCCGCCAGCCAGCCAACCATAGCGGCTCTCGCCCGGCGCCGGCCGATCGCCGCTGCTGAAAAGCGGTATTGAATTCGACACTTGATTCAAAATATAGTCCTCTAGATGTCTAGAATACAGCATGTTTGCCGAGTCGTCACAAGCCGCTGTCGATACCCATTTCCATGTTTTTAAGGCAGGCATCGCGCAGGCTGGAGCGCGCTACGCGCCGGCTTACAACGCAACATTTTCAGCTTGGCGGGCCACGGCCAGTCAGCTGGGCGTCACCCATGGCGTACTGGTGCAGACCAGTTTCATGGGCAGCGACAATACGCGGCTTGTTGCTGAACTGAGTCGACAGCCAAACATCCTGCGAGGTGTCGCGGTGGTGGAGCCTGGTGCGACACTTCGAACGCTGCAGCCCTTGCACCGGGCCGGCGTACGCGGAATCCGGCTGAACCTGGCCGGGATTTCCCATGAACTGAGCCAATGGTCAAGGGCCGCCGCATGCTGGGATGCGTTGCAGTCGCTGGGCTGGCATCTGGAACTGCACACCGACATCGGCCTGTTGCCCCGGGTGCTTGCGCAAATTCCCGACGGGATGGCACTGGTGATTGACCACATGGGAAAGCCCGAAGCGGTCTCGGTTCATGACAGCACGGTGCGGGCCCTGACCGACCGTGCCCGGTGCGGCAGCGTGCATCTAAAACTCAGTGGCGCTTACCGGCTGGGGGGACTCGATCCCGGCCCACTGGCCCGCCTGTGGCTCGGTGAACTAGGCGCCGCCCGCCTGCTGTGGGGCAGCGACTGGCCTTGCACGAATCATGAATCGCTTGCGAACTACCCTAAGCTGTTGCACTCCTTGCACGAGTGGCTGGGCGATGAAGCTGTTAGCGAGAGGGTACTGTGCGTCAACCCCCGGCGCCTGTATTGGGGTCATTGAATTGCCTGCGGGCAGCTTAAATCAATGCCGTTTATTGACAAAAAAGGCATTTTGCGCATGTTGGGCGTACGTGAGCAGCTATAAAAAATATAGCACACACCTTTCAGAGAGCCGTCAAGCCTTGCGCAGCCCGCGCCGCCCCAGCGCCAGCCACGCCAGCGCCAGCCCGGCGAGGCCCAGCGGCAGCAGCGAGCCGATGTTGAGCAGCGTCCAGCCTTGCGTCGTCACCAGCACGCCCGACGCCAGCGACGACAGCGCGAGCACCGCGAAGACGCAGAAATTCAAGGCGCCCTGCGCCTTGTCCTTTTCCTCCGGGCGGTAGGCCGCCAGCGCCAGCGTGGTGGCGCCGGTGAAAAGGAAATTCCAGCCCAGCCCGAGCAGAAA
>CAXSGT010000258.1:0-3991 GCA_964236835.1 uncultured Polaromonas sp. | reverse complement strand
GCACCGCGTTCATGCGCCGCAGGCTGAGCACGACCTGCGTTCCCGATTCGTCGGGCACCGAGCCGACCGCGAGACCCGTATTGCCGCCCTG
Source organism: uncultured Polaromonas sp. (assembly GCA_964236835.1). Lineage (GTDB taxonomy): Bacteria > Pseudomonadota > Gammaproteobacteria > Burkholderiales > Burkholderiaceae_C > Polaromonas. The sequence goes on along the minus strand of CAXSGT010000258.1, from coordinate 3,900 downwards.
CGGCACCAGGCTGACGCCGGCTGCGGCGCACGCCTTGACGACGCCGGCCACCTCGGCGGCGCTGGCGGGGCGCACGACGGCCAACGCCTTGCCGCGAACGCGCTTGCGCCAGTCCTCGGTATAGGCGCTCAGGTCGCCGCCTGAGAGCACATGCTGGCTGCCGACGATTGCCCGCAGGGTTTGAAGAAGCTTGGGGTTGTCGATCATGGAATATTCGCTCCCGCGGCGGAAATGGACGCACTTGGCGAACTTGGCGCCCTTGGCGCATTGCCGAGCCGAAAGCGGACATGCAGCGCGCAGGCGGCGAACAGCAGCAGGCACAGCGCGACTTCGATCAGCGCCAAGACATTGCCGGGCGGGCGGTCGCTCCAGGCGCGCACCGCGCCCTCGGTGAAATAAAGCCACACCATCAGGCTGAGCCAGCGGTAGGTGTACAGGCGGTTTTTCAAAATGCCCGCAAGCGGGATGCACAGCGGCAGCACCTTGAGCGCCAGCAGCGAGCCGCCGGGGCGGATCGGCGCGAGCCACATTTCCCACGCCAGGCCCAGCACGATCAGCCCGCCCAGGCTGCCCAGCGCCAGCGCGCGCGTCGCTTCGATTTGGCTTGATTTGTTCATGATTTTGTGAGTGGCATGATACCGGGGATGAAAATTCCCGCCGCGCTTGAGGCCTTGCCCGCCGAGCTGTCGCGTTTCCCGTGGCGCGACACCCTGCTGACGCTGCGCAACCGCTTCCGTGAAGACCGCATGGGCCTGACCGCGAGCAGCCTGACGTTCACCACCTCGATCGCGCTGGTGCCGTTTTTCACCGTCGCGCTTGCGGTATTCACCGTGTTTCCGATGTTCTCCAAGCTGCAGCAGGCGCTGCAGGCCTGGCTCGTCGACAGCCTGATTCCCGACAATATTTCGCGCCAGGTGCTGGGCTACCTGACGCAGTTCAGCGGCCAGGCGAGCAAGCTCGGCGCCGCCGGCCTGGCGCTGCTGCTGGTCACGGCGATCGCGCTGATTTTGACGATCGACCGCACCCTCAACAGCATCTGGCGTGTGCGCAAGGCGCGGCCGCTGGCGCAGCGGGTGCTGATCTACTGGGCCGCCATCACGCTCGGGCCGCTGGTGCTGGCGTCCAGCCTGGCGGTCACTTCCTACGTCGTGTCGGCCTCCAGCGGGCTGGTCGGCGTCATGCCGATGAGCGTGCGCTTCCTGCTCGACCTGGCGCAATTCCTTCTCGTCGCCGCCGGCATGGCGGCGCTCTACCGCTATGTGCCCAACACCTGCGTTAAATGGCCGCATGCCCTGGCCGGCGGCCTGTTCGTCGCCGCCGGACTGGAGCTTGCCAAGAAGCTTGTCGGCGTTTACCTGGCCGCGGTGCCGACGTATTCGATGGTCTATGGCGCCTTCGCCGCCTTGCCGATCCTGCTGGTGTGGATTTACGTCTCGTGGGTGATCGTGCTGCTCGGCGCGGCGGTCGCGGCGTACCTGCCGAGCTTGCTGGCCGGCGCCACGCGGCGCGGCGGCGCGCACGGCTGGCAGTTCCAGCTCGCCGTCGAAGCGCTGCAATACCTCAAGCTGGCGCGTGGCGGCGAGCGCATCGGCATCAGCGCTTCGGAGTTGGCTCAATTGCTCGAAATCGACGGGCTGCAGCTCGAGCCGGTGCTCGACACGCTGGTCGCGCTGGACTGGGTCGGGCAGCTCGGCGACGCGCGAGCCAGTTCGCAGGCACGCTTGCTGCTGCTGGTCGATCCGGAGGCAACGCTGCTCGAGCCGCTGCTGCAGCAATTGCTGCTCGAGCCGGCGCCATCGGTTAAAAAACTATATGAAAAAGCCGGATTTCGCTTGCTGCGCTTGAGTGATGCGCTATAAAAATTATAGCAAAACAGTTTTTTTTCGCAAATTCCGGACTACAACCCTTCGATTCACGACCAGCATGAGCCATTCGCCTTCGCTTCCCGAGCCTGAGTCTGAGCCTCGCGCCTGGGTCGTCTGCCTGTGCGCCGACTGGTGCGGCACGTGCCGCGACTATCGGCAACTGTTCGCGCAGGCGGCCGCGCGCCATGCCGCGTTCAGGTTCGCCTGGCTCGACGTCGAGGATCAGTCGGCGCTCGTCGGCGACATCGATGTAGAAACATTCCCCACGCTTTTGCTCGCCGACGGCGAAGGCGTCCGGTTTTTCGGGCCGGTGCCGCCGCAGCCGCAAACGCTGTCGCGCCTGCTCGATTCGCTTGAGCGCTCAAGCCTGCAAATCATGCCTTCTACATCCGCCGCGCGGCACTTGCTCGATGCCGTGCGTACGGCGCCGGAGCACTGGGTTCACCGGCTTTAAGGTACGATGAAAAAGCAGCTTCCTTCGCGCAATGGATTGCCGCGGGAGCCTTGGCCCCTGCCATACACCCGCCCGCTGTCGGGAGGGAGTTTTCATCAAAGCGTCACCAGGAGTGCAGCAGCATGCAAGTTCAAGTCAACGCCAACAACCATATACAAGGCGGCGAGCGCCTTACGCTCTGGGTCAAGGCCGAGGTCGAGGCCAAGCTCGGCCGCTTCGCCGCCCACCTCATTCGCGTCGATGCGCACCTAAGCGACGAGAACGGCCACAAGTCGGGCGCCGCCGATAAAAAATGCGTGCTCGAGACGCGCCCTATCGGGCTGCATCCGATGGCGGTGACGCACGCGGCGGCGACGCTCGAGCAAGCCGTCCACGGCGCGACAGAAAAACTCGTCCACCTGCTCGACCATGCCTTCGGCCACCTCAACGCGGTGAAAGGCCGTGTCCCGGCCGGCGGCGCCGACGCGCCTTGATCTCAGGCGCCGAGAAAGCGCCGCAGCGCCGACAGCGTTTCCTCGGGCGCCTCGGCCATCTGCTGATGGCCGACGGCCAGCGTCTCGACCCGCACCGATTTACCCGCCTTCACGGCCGCGTCGATAAGGCTTCGCGCTGCCTTGGGATGCGTCATCTGGTCCCGCGCGCCGAGCACGAACAGCACCGGGCAGGCAACGGCCTCGATCGCCGATTCGCCATTGGCGTAGCGGTCGCAGGCCTGGAAGCCGCGATGGAACACATTGACCTTTGAATTGCTCGCCAGCACGCGCCGGCCCAGCGCCAGGCTTGCGCCGTACACCCAGCTGCCCGCGCCAAGCGGCGGCGCGAGCGTGCTGCGCGACAACACACTGACCAGCTTGAGCGCCTTCATCGGCTCGTTCAGCGAGCTGTCAAGCAGCGCTTGCGACACCTGCATCGGGAACGCCGTTCCGACCAGCGCCAGGTGGCTGGCGCGCTCTTTCAACCTGGCCGCGGCTTCGAGCGCGATCAGCGAGCCCCAGCTGTGGCCAATCAGCGCGGCGCGCCGCACCCCCGCCGCATCGAGCAGCGTGATGATGAAGTCCGCCGCTTGCTCGACGCTCGAAGGCGCGTCGCCGCCGCTGCGGCAGTGGCCGGGCAAATCCAGCGCCAGCACGTTCCAGCCGTGGTTCGCGAAGTAGCGGCTTTGCAGCGCCCAGACGCTGTGGTCGTTCAAAACCCCGTGGATGAACACGGCAGTGGGCTGGCCGGCATCGAAAGCCTTGCCGCCGGTATAGCAGTAGGTGTTTTGGCCGTTGACATCGAGGTCCATCACGCAATTGCCTTTTGTGCGGCGCGCAATGCGCGCTTCAGGTCGTCGATCAGGTCGTCGGGGTCTTCCAGCCCGATCGACAGCCGTATCGTTCCTGGCCCGATGCCGGCGCTCAGCAAGGCCTCGCCCGTCATGCGAAAGTGCGTCGTGCTGGCCGGGTGTATCACCAGGCTGCGGCAGTCGCCGACATTGGCCAGGTGGCTGAAGACTTTGAGCGCTTCGACGAACGCCTTGCCCTGCTCGCGGCTGCCGTTGAGGTCGAAGCTGAACACCGATCCCGCGCCGCGCGGCAGCAG
>CAXSGT010000257.1:0-4022 GCA_964236835.1 uncultured Polaromonas sp. | reverse complement strand
ATAGCCGCGCGACATTTTCCGCGCTTGCGGCGCAAAGGCCAGGAAATACGCCGCGATTCCATAGAGCACGACGCGGCCCGGCCCCCGACCCAGCGTCAGCGAGATCCAGGTCATCACGCGCAGCCAGAACATGTTGCTGCGCTCCGGGCGCAGTTTCCATTCCGGGTTCGTCGAAGGCGCTGCGGAAGCTATGTTTTTCATAGCAATCAAGGCAATAGCAGCATGCCGGTGGCGACTTTTCGGCCGCCGCATGAAATGTCGAAGCGCACGCTTGCCGACGCCGCGCCGGCGCAGGAGATGGTCAAGGTTTCGCCCGGGCCGACCGGGCTCAGGAATTTTACCGAGCTGACCTGGCAGAAGGGATGCGGGTTGTCGCCGCCGCCCGGCGCCTGGGCGCCAAGCGTTTGCATCACGGCGTGAACGGCCGCGTCGAGCAAGACCACGCCCGGAACAATCGGCGCGCCCGGAAAATGGCCGGCGAAAGCGGGATGCCCGTGCGCGATGTGCAGCGTGGCTTCAAGGCGCATCGGGCGTGCTGCTCCCGTCCTGGCGCGCCTGTCCCTGCGCCGGCGCGGCCAGCCGCGCCAGCTCGGCCAGCGCCTGGCGCGGCAGTTTCCCGGTGCTGTTGCGCGGCAGCTTGTCGAGCAGCACCAGCGGGCGCGGAATGAACACGGCGTCGATGCGCTTTCGCAGCGCCGCCAGCAGCGCCGGGGCCGTCATGCCGGGCGCCACCGCGAACGCTGTCAGGCGGCGGGTGACCGCGCCGCCATCGTCATCGTCGGGCATGAAAAACGCGCCGTCCTGCACACCCGGCAGCGCATTGAGCTGATGGTCCAGATAGCCTATCGAGCTGCGCTTGCCCGCGATATTGACCAGATCGGCGCTGCGGCCGTGCAGCAAAAACCGCTCGGCGCTCAAGAGTTCGAGCTCGTCGGCCATCGGAATGGCCCCGTCCACATGGCCGCCCGAAGCCCAGGCGCGCCCTTCCGAGGCAGTGAGCGCCACGCCTGGAAAAAGCGTCCATTCGGCGCTTTCGGTGGTGCGCCGGGAGGCGATCTGGCCGGTCTCGGTCGAGCCGTAGATCTCGAACAGCGGCGCCTGAAAACGCGCCTCGGCCGCCCGCGCCAGCTGCGGCGCCAGCGGCGCCGTCGCCGACAGCACGGCGTCGAGCGGAGGAATGTTTTCGCCCGACGCCAGCAAGACCCTCAGGTGCACCGGCGTCGTGACCAGCATGCGCGGCCGCGGCGCCTCGGCCAGCGCCGAGCAGATATCGGACGGGAAAAACGGATGCGCGGCGACCAGCGCGGCGCCGCTTTGCAGCGCGATCAGGACGGTCGATTCGAGGCCGAACATGTGCTGCGGCGGCACCGTCGCGACGATGCTGTGGCGCCTGCCGTCGAGCAGCCCGAGCCGGCCGGCTTCGGCGCGCACGCTTAGCACCAGCGCGCCCCAGCTTTTGCGGTGCGCGACCGGCGCGCCGGTCGAGCCCGATGTGAATGCGATCACGGCGGTCCGGGACGCCGCGATAGCGGGGATGGCCGGGGTGTCCGCTGTCTCCACAGCGCAGGGAGCGATCCGCGCCGGCGCGCCGGCCTTTATCGCGTCCGCCCAGTCGAGGCCAGCCATGTCGATGGCCTGCGGCCGGTCCGACAGGCAAAACACATCGGGCGCGAAGCTTTTGACCTGGCGCACCATCTCGGGCGTCAGCGTCGGCGGCAGCAGGCTGATCTTGCCTTCGACCAATGCTGCCGCCAGGCCGACGGCGAAGCGGTAGCGGTCGCCGCAGACATTGAGCACATGCCGGCCGGCCGGCAAAGCGGCGGCCAGCCGGCGGACATCGGCCAGGAACTGCGCCACAGTGACCGGCTCGCCGCCACGGTAGGCGACGATGTCGCGCGCCTGGAGATGCGCGATCAGCGGGAAAGTCGCCGTCATGGCCGGTCCGAGGGATGTTGCGAAGTCGCCAGCCGCCAGGCGCCGATGGCTTCGATCAGCCCGGCCCGGTCGGCCGCCGGCAGCACGCAGCAGCGCACCGCGTATTCGACGATGAACATCAGCGCCAAGAGCGGCGCGCCCAGCAGGTTGGCGAATACCGACCAGACGCGCACCGGGGCCAGCCAGAACAGCGCTAGCGACAGCGCCGCGACGCCGCCGAAATAGCAGGTCCAGGCCAGTGTGACCGAGCGCGTGTAGCGCGCCAGCGCCGGCGACAGCTCGCCGTGCACGACGCGGGCGAGGCGCGAGACCAGGGGCGTCTGGCCGCCCTGAAGGGTGCGGCCGAACGCCGCGCCGAGCAGCGCGTACATGCCCGCATGCTGCAGCAGGAAGATCCAGTTGTAATGCCTGACCAGCCAGTCGCCCGCGCCAAAGAACAGCGCGCAGGCCGCCAGGCACAGCGCCAGCATCAGCGGCCGCCGGGGCGAACGCCAGGCCAGCAGCGCGGCCAGCGCCGCCAGCGGCGCGACGGCGACGCCGGCATCGAGCAAACCAGGCGCGGCCGAGGCGGCCGCCAGATGCGACAGCACCGAATAGCCGGCGCCCAGCGCAATCGCCGCTCCCCAGCGCAGCGGTTGGCCAAAGCGCCTAAGGCGTGCCGGGCGTTGCGCTGTCACTTGCTGCGGTGGGCGGCGATATGGTTGCCGAGCGAGCGCAGCGAATGGAAGATGGCGTGATTGTCATCCTGGTCCGCGCGCAGCTGCAGGCCGTACTGCTTGGAGACGACGAGCGCGATTTCGAGAATGTCGATCGAGTCCAGGCCCAGCCCGTCGCCGTACAACGGGTCGTCGGGCTGCACGTCGCCCGGCGCGATATCGAGGTTCAAGGCGCTGACCACCAGCTCGGCGACCTCGAGCAGCAAGGCCGTGTCGGCCGTCGGGAAAGCGGTCGGTGTGCTCAGTTCGGACATAGGTAATAGGAGTGGGGATGAGTGCGGATCGGAAGCGTTCCCCGAAGCGGGACGGGCCGTTTGACTGAAGTCAGGCATTTTAGCCGAAGCGGCAGGGTCGGGCGACACCGCGGCCGCGGCTGGCCGTCATTGAAATGGCGCATCTTGCGGGTCCGCGGCGGGGGCGACCGGCACGCCGGCCGATTTATCCCTTCTGGCCGTCAGGGTGGGTTTTTCGGCGGCGGGCGCGGCCGGCGCAGCCATGGCGGGCTCCTGCTCGACCGCTTCATCGCGCAGCGCCTGGCGCACCGCGGCCTTGTCGCCCGCGCCGGCGAACTTGCTGTACTTGCCGAGCGTCGCGACGAGCTGGCCGTAGATGCGCGGATTGGCGGCGACGCATTCGCCCTGGCGCAGGAAGTCGGCGTCGCCCGAGAAATTGCCGATCAGCCCGCCCGCTTCGCTCACCAGCAGCGAGCCCGCCGCAACGTCCCACGGCAGCAGGCCGGTCTCGAAAAAGCCGTCGCTCAGGCCTGCGGCGACATGCGCCAGGTCGAGCGCCGCCGCGCCCGGCTGGCGCACGCCGGCGCACTGGCTCATGACCTCGCCGAGCATGTTCAGGTAGGGCTTGAGCCGGTCGCCCGGACGAAAGGGAAAACCGGTCGAGATCAGGCACTCCTGCAGCCGCGTGCGCTTGCCGACGCGCAGCCGCCGGTCGTTGACATAGGCGCCGCGGCCTTTGCTGGCGCTGTAGAGATCGTTGCGCGCCGAGTCATACACCACGGCCTGCTCGACTTTGCCGCGCACCGCGAGCGCGATGCTGACGGCGTAGAACGGAAAGCCGTGGATGAAGTTGGTCGTGCCGTCGAGCGGGTCGATGATCCAGACAAAGTCGGCGTTGCGCGCGCCGTGCTCGCCGCCCGACTCTTCGGCCAGAATGCCGTGGCCGGGATAGGCGGCAAGCAGCATTTCGATGATGGCGCTCTCGGCGGCCTGATCGACTTCGGTGACGAAATCGTTGGTCTGCTTGAGCGAGACGCGAACCGCCTCGACGTCGAGCGCGGCGCGGTTGATGATCGCGCCGGCGGCGCGCGCGGCCTTGACGGCCACGTTGAGCATGGGATGTAGATTGCTGGACATA
>CAXSGT010000256.1:0-4036 GCA_964236835.1 uncultured Polaromonas sp. | reverse complement strand
CTGGCTAACGGCGTTGTGATTTTCACGCCGATAAGCCGCCTTAAAAGTCCACCCGACCTCATGGCTTTCGCGGGCTTGGGTAAAGGCTTGTGGGGTGAAACACCTGAACAGGTGGAAAACAGCATTCACAGTCTTCGCGACACATGGACGCGCTAGGTGCGGCGCTTGGCCGAATGGCGGGTCAGCGGGTTTATTTCGATACCAATGTCTTTATCTACTTTCTGGATAGGGGAGCATTGTTTGACGTCGTGGCTCCACTGCTGTCGGCTTGTGTAGAAGGCCGAATGACAGGTTGTACCGGAGACGCCGCTGTGGCGGAAACCATGGTGATGCCGTACCGGCACAAAAATATGGCGAAAATCGCACAGTTCAAGGCATTTTTCAGCCTGGAAGGTTTTTTGACGGTGCATGCTCACACTGCCCAGATATTCGATTTGGCAGCCCAGTTCGCCGGCACCCAAAACATGCGGTTGATGGATGCCCTGCACTATGCCACCGCCATGCAATCCGGCTGCCGCTTTCTGATCACCAATGACGCAGGCATCAAAAGCAGCGATGAAATCGAAGTGATTTACGTCAAGGATTTGCAGGCTTGACCGTTTGCTCAAAGCTGAGTTGAGCTATTGTTTCGCCTGCCGGTCAGTACTGCACAAACTCCATCTGCGTTCCAGCCAACTCGATCAAGTCGCCGTTTTTCAGCGGCACGGCGTCCGCGCCCACGGCCGAGCCATTGAGCATGGGCTTGACGGCTCCTTCCACATAGGCAACGACGAAACCGTGCCGCTGCCTGCTGATGGTCGCCAGCGCAACGCCGGGCTTGCCGATGCTGGTCACCGGCTTGACAAGGGCAAGTTCACGGCCGACGGCGATGCCCGACAGCACGCGAATGGCGGCGTTCATCGGCGCCGCGCCGGCGTCCTCGTCTTCCTTGGCTTGGGCCGAGCCGGGCCGGGCGACTTCCTTGTCGTACTGGATTCGGTACTTGCCTATTTCGATCATGTCCCGGTCCTGCAGCAACTGCTTTTTAACCGTCTTGCCATTGACATAGGTGCCGTTGGTGCTGTTGAGGTCTTCGACGTACACCTCTTGCTCCGACATGTGCAAAACCGCATGCTCGCCGCTGATCGCCAGATGCTTGATGACGATGTCGTTATAGAGTCTTCGACCCAGGGTGGTGCGGTCTTTCGTCAATTGCACTTCCTTGATGACGTCGCCGTCCAAAGAAATGATCATTTTCGGCATGGCCTGGCTCCTGTGTATTTTCAGTGGTTCGGTCAGTGTGCGCTATTTTCCAAGCATTCTGTCGAGCAGTTTGGGTTTGGCCGCGTCTTGCGCCACATGCACGAGCACCACCGATATATTGTCGCGCCCGCCGTTCAGATTGGCCGCCTCGACCAATCGCAGCGCTTTGTGGGGCAGCGTGCCTGTCGCGCCCAGGATGGCCGCCATGTCGGCGCTGCCGAGCATGTCCGACAGGCCGTCCGAGCACATCAGGTAAATATCGTCCGTCTCGGTGCGATGTTCATTGATGTCAACCCGCACCGCATCCTCGACGCCCAGTGCCCGGGTGATCAGGTTTTTGTCCGGCGACGTCGCCGCTTGCTCGGGCGTCATCAGCCCCGCGTCGATCCGTTCCTGCAGCAGCGAATGGTCCTTGGTGATTTGCTCGAACGCCTGGCCGCGCAGGCGGTAGCAGCGCGAATCGCCCACATGGCCGAGCAGCAGCCGCCCTTCCTGGAACACACCCACCACCAGCGTCGTGCCCATGCCTTCGTAGTCATGGTTGGAACGGGCGGCGCTGAAAATCGAATGATTGGCGTTTTCCATGCAGACTTCCATCGCCTGGCACACCTCGCTGGCGGTGGCCTGTCGCTCACGGGCGAGCCAGCGCCCCAGCTCAAAATTGATGAAGGCCACGGCCATGCCGCTGGCGATCTCGCCGGCGTTGTACCCACCCATTCCATCTGCCAGCAGACACAGCCCGGTAAGCGGATCGAACGCCACGGCGTCCTCATTGTTTTTTCTCACCAGACCGGTGTCGGTCTGGGTGCAAATTTCGTACATCATCAATGAGTGGCCTGCCGAGGTGTCATGAGTGGCCAGATATAGACATGACAGAGCCGATTTTCAATTCCTGCCAGTCATCGCCGGGCGGGACGCGCAGGCAGAAGTCGTTGTCAGGGGCTCAGTGACGTCCCTTGCTGGCGTTTCGTGAGATACGTTCCCAGCGCAACCACCAGCACAGCGCCCAAAACTCCGGCGAACGTCACGGTTTGCTCGTTCATGACGCCAAACTGCTTGGCGACGGCAGGATCGGTCAGCAGCATTTCGCCCGCCAGAAAGCCCAGCAGCGCGGCGCCAATAGTGATGATGATCGGAAAACGCTCCATGACCTTGGTGAGCAGCGTCGCGCCGAAAACAATCAGGGGAATACTGACCAGCAAGCCGAGCACCAGCAGCGGCAGATTGCCCTTGGCCGCGGCGGCCACGGCCAGCACGTTGTCCAGGCTCATGACCAGGTCGGCGATCAGGATGGTGCGGATGGCGGCCCCCAGCGTATGGATTTCCTTGCCGCCATCGGCCTCGTCGTCTTTCGAACTCAACAGATCGACGCCGATATAGACCAGCAAGATGGCGCCGATAATCTTCAGATACGGCAAAGACAGCAGCTGGATCGCGACGATGGTCAGCAAAATCCGCAGGACGATGGCGGCGGCGCTGCCCCAGAAAATCGCCTTGCCGCGCTGCTCGGGCTTAAGGGTTCGGGCCGCCATCGCAATGACCACGGCGTTGTCGCCCGACAAGACGATATTGGCCAGAATGATCGAGCCGAAAGCGCTCCAGAACAGCGGGGAAGTAAAGTCGAGTCCGAAAAACATGGCGTCTCCCTTGTTATGAGTCAGCTAGGCGCGGCGGCGCCTTAGCTGTCATTTTCAGAGTTTAATGGCACTGGCGCAAACCCTTATTGGTGGAACTGCTGAGTACCTCGACACGCAAGTATCGGAACATGAAAGCGCGCTTTCACACCCATGCCGTCGTTGCAAAGCCTCGCCATAGCCAAAGCTATGGCTGCGTTTTGCGCCTCGGCCTGGGTGCGAAATCATCACTTTCATTTTGTTCCTCAACTTGCGTGTCGGGGTACTAGAGCATTGCCTTGAGCAGTTTCGCCATTTCCGACGGATTTCGCGTGATGGTGAAGCCGCATGCCTCCATGATCGCCAGCTTGGCGTCGGCCGTGTCGGCGCCGCCGGAAATCAAGGCACCGGCGTGGCCCATGCGCTTGCCCGCCGGCGCCGTCACGCCGGCGATGAAGCCGACGATCGGCTTTTTCATGTGGGCCTTGCACCACTGCGCGGCCTCGGCTTCGTCGGGGCCGCCGATCTCGCCGATCATGATGACGGCGTCGGTTTCCGGGTCGTCATTGAAGGCCTTCATGATGTCGATGTGCTTCAGGCCATTGATCGGGTCGCCGCCGATGCCGACGGCGGTCGATTGGCCCAGGCCGATTTCGGTCAACTGCGCGACCGCTTCGTAAGTCAGCGTGCCCGATCGGCTGACGACGCCGATGCGGCCCTTGCGGTGGATGTGGCCGGGCATGATGCCGATCTTGATTTCCTCAGGGGTGATCAATCCCGGACAATTGGGGCCGAGCAGCAAGGTGCGCTTGCCGCCCGCGGCTTCCTTGGCTTTCATGCGGTTGCGCACTTCAAGCATGTCGCGCACCGGGATCCCTTCGGTGATGCAGACGACCAGGTCGAGGTTCGCTTCGGCGGCCTCCCAGATCGCGGCGGCCGCGCCTGGCGGCGGCACATAGATTACCGACACCGTCGCCCCGGTGGCCCGCGCGGCTTCGGTCACATTGGCGAAAATCGGAATGCCTTCGAAGTCTTCGCCGGCTTTTTTCGGGTTGACGCCGGCCACGAACGCCTGTCTGCCGTTGGCATAGTCGCGGCACATGCGGGTGTGAAACTGCCCGGTCTTGCCGGTGATGCCCTGCGTGATGACTTTGGTGTTTTTATTGATGTAGATCGACATG
>CAXSGT010000255.1:0-4079 GCA_964236835.1 uncultured Polaromonas sp. | reverse complement strand
ATCGAGATCCGGCAGAACGTCGGCGACGACAATATTTTTATTTTCGGCTTGACAACGCCCGAGGTGCAGGCGCTGCGGCAAGGCGGCTACCAGCCGATGCGCTATTACGACAGCCTGCCTGCCCTCAAAAGCGTGCTCGACGCGATCGCCGGCGGCCAGTTTTCGCAAGCCGAGCCGGGGCGCTACCGGGCGCTGGTCGATTCGCTGCTCTGGGGCGGCGACCATTATTTGCTGCTGGCCGATTACGAGTCGTATGTCGCGGCCCAGCTGCGGGTCGATGCGCTGTACCGCCAGCCGGCGCAATGGGCCGAGCGCGCCATTGCCAATGTCGCCGGCATGGGCGTGTTTTCGTCCGACCGGACGATCCGCGAATACGCCCGCCGGATCTGGCACATCGAGCCTGTCGCGCGCTAAGGACGGTGGCATGGCCGACGTGCTCGATATCGAACTGATACGCCACGCCCGCCACGGCGACCCGTTTTCGGTGCTCGGGCCGCATGCGCGCAATGGCGGCGTCTCGATCCGCGCTTTCCTGCCCGGCGCGCGGCAGGCCCTAGTGCTCGACGCCGGCACGGGCCTGCAGCTTGGCGCTCTTGAACAGCTGCATGCCGATGGATTTTTCGAAGGCTGGCTGCCGGCGCCGGCATCGTATCGGCTGCGTGTGGATTGGGATAACGACCAGACGCAAGTTCTGGAAGACCCATACCGTTTCGGGCCGGTGCTTGGCAAGATGGATCTCTGGCTGCTGGCCGAAGGCACGCACCTGCGTCCCTATGAAATCCTCGGCGCGAATCCGCGGACGATAGACGGCGTCGCCGGCACCGCCTTCGCGGTCTGGGCGCCCAATGCGTCCCGCGTCAGCGTGCTGGGCGATTTCAACTGCTGGGACGGCCGGCGCCATCCGATGCGGCTGCGGCGCGAGTGCGGCGTCTGGGAAATTTTCCTGCCTGGCGTGGCCATCGGCGCCAGATACAAGTTTGAAATCCGCAGCGCCAATGGCGACGTCTTGCCGGCCCGCGCCGACCCGTATGCGCGGCAGGCCGAATTGCGCCCGGCCACGGCAAGCATCGTCGCCGATATGCCGACGCGCAAGCCGGTGTCGAGCGCGCGCCGGCAGGCCAATGCGCTGGACGCGCCGATCAGCATTTACGAAGTCCACCCCGGCTCCTGGCGGCGCGTCGCCGACCCGGCAAGCGGCCGGCAACGCTGGCTGACCTGGGACGAGATGGCCGACCAGCTCGTGCCTTATGTTCAGGACATGGGTTTTACCCATATCGAACTGCTGCCGATCACCGAGCACCCGTTCGACGGCTCCTGGGGTTATCAGCCGATCGGCCTGTATGCGCCGACCTCGCGTTTTGGCGACGCCGAAGGTTTTGCGCGCTTTGTCGCGCGCTGCCACGCGGCCGGCATCGGCGTGCTGCTCGACTGGGTGCCGGCGCACTTTCCTACCGATGCGCACGGGCTGGGCAATTTCGACGGCACGCCGCTGTATGAACACGCCGACCCGCGCGAGGGTTTCCACAACGACTGGAACACGCTGATCTACAACCTGGGCCGCGCCGAGGTGCGCAATTTCCTGACCGGCAACGCCCTTTATTGGCTAGAACGCTTCGACGTCGACGGCCTGCGCGTCGATGCGGTGGCGTCGATGCTGTACCGCGACTACAGCCGCCTGCCGGGCGAATGGATTCCGAACCGCCACGGCGGACGCGAGAACCTGGAAACGATCGATTTTTTAAAGCGCATGAACGAGGTTATCGGCCAGGAGCGCTCGCAAGCCGTCACCATGGCCGAGGAGTCCACCGCTTTTCCCGGCGTCTCGCGCCCCACTTACGCCGGCGGGCTCGGCTTTCACTTCAAGTGGAACATGGGCTGGATGCACGACACGCTGCAGTACATGGCGCGCGACACGGTGCACCGCCAGCATCACCAGGGCGAAATGACGTTTGGCCTGGGCTACGCCTTCACTGAAAATTTCGTGTTGCCGATTTCGCATGACGAGGTGGTGCACGGCAAGGGCTCGCTGCTCGGCAAAATGCCCGGCGACGCCTGGCAGCGGTTCGCCAATTTGCGCGCGTATTTCGGATTTATGTTCGGCCACCCCGGCAAGAAGCTGCTCTTTATGGGCTGCGAGTTTGCGCAGGCGCGCGAATGGAGTCATGACCGGAGCCTGGACTGGCATCTGCTCGACCAGCCGGAACATGCCGGCGTGCAGCGGCTGGTGCGCGACCTGAACCTGCTTTACCGAAGCACGCCAGCGTTGCATCAGCTCGATTTCACGCCCGCCGGTTTTGAATGGATCGACCACCAGGACGCCGCGCATTCGGTGCTCGCCTTCATCCGGCGCGGCAGCGATGCACGCAGCTTCATTCTGGTCGTCTGCAACTTCACGCCCACGGTGCGGGCAGCTTACCGCGTCCGCGTGCCGCAGCCCGGCGAGTACCGCGAGCGGCTGAATACTGACTCGGCGCATTATGGCGGCAGCAACGCCGGCACGCCGCTGGGCGCCGCCACGGCGGAGCCGGCGCCCTGGCATGGCCAGCCGCATTCCATCGTGCTGACGTTGCCGCCGCTGGCAACCGTGCTGCTCGAATGGACCGAATGAAGCCTGCCCTGCTGCCCGGCCGGCCCTGGCCGCTGGGCGCCAGCTGGGACGGCCAAGGCGTGAACTTCGCCGTGTTTTCGGCGCATGCGCAGGCGCTGGCGCTGTGCCTGTTCGACGCCACCGGCAGCAATGAAACGAGCCGCCTCGCACTGCCTGCGCACAGCGACGATATCTGGCACGGCTACCTGCCCGGCGCCATGCCGGGACTGATCTACGGTCTGCGTGCCGACGGCCCGTGGCGGCCCGACCGGGGCCATTTGTTCAATCCGCACAAACTGCTACTCGACCCGTATGCCCGCGACGTTGTTGGCGATTTCAAATGGCAGGGTGAACACTTCGGCGCCGACCGCCGGCATGCGCTACACAGGGACACCGAAGGCAACGCCGCTTTCGCGCTCAAGGCGCGGGTGGTGCATGACAGCTTCGACTGGGAGGGCGACAAGCCGCCATGCGTGCCGCTGCCCGACACGGTGCTGTACGAACTGCACGTCAAGGGCTTTTCCAGGCTGAACCCGGCGTTGCCCCAAGCGCTGCGCGGCAGCTATGCGGGGCTGGCGCATGCCGCCTCCGTGGCCCATCTGAAGCGCCTCGGCATTACCAGCGTGAGCCTGCTGCCGGTGCATTATTCGCTCGACGAAGAGCGGCTGGCAGACATGGGCCTAGCCAATTACTGGGGCTACAACACGCTGGCGTTTTTCGCGGTCAATCCCCGACTGGCGTCCGGCCAGGACGGATTGACGCCGCGCGATGAATTTCGCGCGATGGTCAAGGCGCTGCACGCCCAGCGCATCGAGGTGCTGCTCGACGTGGTGTTCAACCACACCGCCGAGTCCGACGGCGCCGGCCCGACCTTGAGCTTTCGCGGACTTGACAACGCCAGCTACTACCGCCATCACCCCGCCTCGCCTGGCGCGTTCGAGAACCACAGCGGCTGCGGCAACACGCTCGACATCCGCCAGCCTAGAGTGTTGCAGCTGGTGATGGACAGCCTGCGCTACTGGGTCAGCAGCATGCATGTCGATGGTTTTCGCTTCGACCTGGCGCCGGTGCTGGGCCGGGGCGACCACGGCTTCGATCCGGGCGGCGCTTTTTTCACCGCCGTGGCGCAGGACCCGGTGCTGTCGCGGGTGAAGATGATCGCCGAGCCGTGGGACGTCGGCCCGAACGGCTACCAGGTCGGCAATTTTCCGCGCGGCTGGCTGGAGTGGAACGACCACTTTCGCGATGCGATGCGCGGCTTCTGGCTGCATGCCGGTCATTCCAGCCGCACCCGGGGCGACTTTGCGCTGCGGCTGTGCGCCTCGTCCGACCTGTACCAGCCGCGCAACCGGGCGCCTGCCGTGTCGGTCAATTACGTCGTGTCGCACGACGGTTTCACGCTCCGCGACCTGCTGAGCTACGGCGAGCGCCACAACGAGGCCAACGGCGAGGGCAACCGCGACGGCCACGGTCACAACCTCAGCAATAACTG
>CAXSGT010000254.1:0-4105 GCA_964236835.1 uncultured Polaromonas sp. | reverse complement strand
ACGAGATATACCGAATTACCCAAGTCAAACTTGCCATAAGCCAATTGCAAAAACCGCTGCCATTGCTCAAACGCCACGTGTACGGACGACGACGTGTTTTGCACAGGCATGACGCGTTGCATAGCCTGCACCGCATTGAAAAAGATGCGTGAGGTGTCGCCAAAGTCAAGCTGAATGGCATCGAGCGTGGCGCGCTGTTTTCTTGAACGAAAAAGAATTCGGTCAAGAAAAAAGAAGAACTGATCTTCGTTATCTTTTTTGACCTCAAAGTCTTCTACCTTGCGCAGCCCTTTGCGATTAGGCGTCTCTTGGCCAAGAAGCGTTTCAAGATTGGGTGCATAGGTACGCCAAATACGCCCGTCAGTCGCTATCAAAATGTAGTCGTACCGCTCGCCGCTATGCCAGCTGCCGGCAAGGTATTCGGCCAACTGGTCTTCCGCATGTTTGCCTGTTTTGGCTAGGTCCTTTTCCCATTCGATGATGACGTTGCTGTAGGCAATATCGGCATATCCGGTCTTTGGAACGCCGGGGCGGGGGATGTTGAAAATAGTCTTTTCGCCGCCTTGAGCCAATTGATTGACCACGTCTTTTGCGGCCTGGCTGTCCTGGAACAAACGGGTAAGCAAGTTCTGAAATCGAAGTTTTTTCGCCTCCTCGCTGTTGGCCTGGCGCAAACCAAGTAGGTAGTCTGCGACTTCTTCTTGAACTTTGTGTTTTGCCATATGTTTTTTGAATGATTGAATTTGATTTGTTTGACTTGTTGTCGTGAAATGCTCAGAACTTTGAACAGCTAGATGCCCGAGCGGCTGAAACTGCGGGTTTCGGCGAGCAAGACGAAATCTTCCAGTCATTTTGTTTCCATGGCGGTGATTATCCGAGGCCGGGTTGGCTTGACCTTGCCCCTGAAAAGAAACGCCTACTCGAAGAGCGCGTCCGCAAACCAGTTTCCCAGGATGCAATTGCGCTCAAAGCTATGGTTGTAGACGCAATGAACGCCCTGGGGCCAGTATTCCCGCGTTGCATGTCTGTCGCCCCGCAGGTGCACCAGCTTGTCGGCCTCGGCATCGGTCACCAGTACATCCTTGCCACCTTGCAGAACCAGCAGGCGAGCGCGCATGCGTTGGGCAGCGCCTGGGAGATCCAGATCACGGATCAATTCCACGGTAGCATCTTCGGTTTCGCCAGTCATGCGAGCCACCCGTTGCAGCACCCTGGGAAATCGGGATACCGCCGTCGCCAGATCGACCGAGCCACCGTTGCTGCAGCAGGCGATGAGTCGCTCGTCGGCAGCAGCGGCGGCAAGTGCCAACGCACCGCCCATGCTGTGGCCGATGACACCGTAGCGGCCGGCGCTCATTCCCAATTCGGTCAATCGGTCGAGGGTTAGCGAAACCATGGCGCTAAAGCCATGCGAAAGCAGCGAGCCATCGCGCAAACGGGCAAGCCCCTGGCCAGGCAATTCCAGCAGGCACACCGACAGGCCCCGGTCCACATAGCACCGGACGCTCGAGTAAAACGCCTCGCCCCAGCCGTCGGCGCCACCGAAGATAACAACACACGGTGTGCGAACCGCCTGCGCGGAGCCTGGCCTGAACAGCCACGCCATATGCCTCGCGCCATTGAACACAATGTCATGGAACTGTGCATCGAGCCCGGAGATGTCAATGGCTCGGCGGAAGGCGTGCGTCTGCTGCGTATAAGCCTGCAAACGCTGCTCGGGCGTGTCTTCGAGAGCCGATTGCGTCACGCGCCAGCAGGCGGCGGCATGGAAGCAATAGGCCGCGGCATTGTCTTGTCTGTCCGCGGCGAACTCACTATCTGCCCGTAGCAAGTCGTCGCGTGCAAGCTGCGATCCGGTATCGACCCACGATGCGCCCGCCTGCACCTGCGTGTGCAACTTCAGCACGTCATCGATCGAGCAGCCATAGTCGAGGCAACGGGAAAGCGGATACGCGCGCAATGTCGCCTCATCGAGGGGTCGCTCCGAACTGCTGGCGAGTCTTGAGAGGCTGTCAATCACCCTCGGCGCACCTGACTGGTTCACTGAAGCAATCCGTCCAACGCGACCAGCTCCTTTTGCAGTTCTTCTTGCGTCGATACGGCGGCATGCACGTAACGATCTGGACGAAGAATCAGTGCTTGCGCCGCGTACGGCTCGAGCAGATGGGCTTGCCCGTCCGGCAAGGCAATGATCTTCAGGGCAGGAAACTTCGACGCCAATGCGTCGGTCAGGCCGGCGCTTTTTATAAACGATGGCAGTCCGACCAAGGCAAAGGCATGGCCGATGAGATCGTCCATCAATGCGCCATCAATAACTGGCTGAACGAATTGCCGGCCCAGGCCGTACGCGCCATGGTCCTGTCGCAATCCAGGCCCGAGAGCCGGGTTGGGGGGCGCAAACGCCTTCGGATTGTCACGCATCTGGCGAACCCGCTCAGCCGCGGCCACCGGGTCGCTCAATTGCACGAACCGGCCTGCTTCCACGGCGCCGCGGCAAAAGGCCTCGACATGAGGGCGCCGTTCACTGGCGTAAGTATCGAGCAGGGCTTCAGGCGCCCGACCCTGGCAGACTGCGGCCAGCTTCCACGCCAGATTGGACGCGTCGCGCACGCCAGCGCACATGCCCTGGCCCAGAAACGGCGGCATGCGGTGGGCCGAATCGCCCGCCAGCAGCAGGCGCCCCTTCTTCCAGTCGTTCGCAATCAAGGACTCAAAGGTATAGGCCACGGCGCGGATGATCTCACCGTCTTCCCGCGCCACCGGGCGCACTGACTGGCCGATGAGGTCCCAGATGGTGTCGTGCCGGGTCAGGCGCACGGGGTCGTCGTCGGGCTTGAGCATAAACTCCCAACGCATCTTGCCCCTGGAGGTGACACCGACAAACATGGGGCGCTCCGGGCTGCACTGCTGGATGCTGACCGGATCGAGGTTCAGCTCGCGCTTCGCCTGCACGTCCACCACCAGCCAGCGCTGCTTGAATCCGAGGTCCAGATTTGTGACACCCATCGTTCGGCGAACAAGGGAGCGCGCGCCATCGCAGCCGACCACGAAGCGGCCCCGTACGCTGGTCAATGCGGTGGTACGCGTATCCTCGGCGCGCAAGGTCACATGGTCGGCGGCTTCCTCGATCGCATAGACATCGTGCAACAAGCGCTGCTTCACATTGGGCAGCTTTTGCACGCCGCTTCGCAGGATTTTCTCCAGGTCCGGCTGGTGGAACATGTAGTCGCTCACCCAACCCGACGAACCCTTGGCGCCGCCGCGCTTCCACTCCATGAGCAAGGTGCCTTCGGCGTCCACAAACCGCATGCCCTCGGTAATGCCGGTGATCGGTTCAATGGCGTCCGCCAAACCCACGCTCTGAAAGACGCGCATGATCTCGGCGTCGAAGTGGCCGGCCCGCGCAAGATGGTAGTAGCCGGCCTCGCGCTCGAGAATCGCCACATCCAGTTCCTGCTGCCCGAGCAGCAGCGCCAGCGTCGCGCCAACCGGGCCATAGCCCAGGATGACCACATCATGAATCCGTGTTGCCTCCACGTCTTGCCTCACTCGACCTTGAGGTTCAGATCCGCGATCAGCTTGCGATACATCGTTTGCTCATTCTGTATCTGGCTCTTGAGCGCTTGACCGGTCGCAGGCCATGGCTGCACCCCTGGCGGCAGTTTGGCCTTGAACTCTGCGCGCGTCGCGGCTTTTTGCAGCGCCGCTTCCATTTGCGCCATCAGCGCCGCAGGCATGCTCTTGGGCGCAAACACGCCCATCCAGGGAACCGCGCTGAACGCAATGTTCAACTCGGCCAGGGTCGGCACATTGGGCAAGTCCGGCAGACGTGTCTCGCCCATGATCGCCAGAGCACGCGCATTGCCGGCCTTGACCTGCGCAATCACGGCGGGCTCGCTGTACACATCGATCTGGCCGCCGACGAAGTCCTGAAGAGCCGGACCCATACCTTTATACGGCACCTGCAATAAGGTAACTCCTGCAGCTTTTTGCAGCATTTCCATACCAATGTGAATCATGGTGCCTTCGCCAGGGCTGGCGTAGGTGTACTTGCCGGGGTTCTTCTTGGCCAGCGCGGTGAATTCGCTCAACGTGGTCGCGGGAA
>CAXSGT010000253.1:0-4125 GCA_964236835.1 uncultured Polaromonas sp. | reverse complement strand
TACGCGATGCGCGGCAAAACCGGCATTCGCGTCTTCATGCTCTCGCCCAATGGCCGGATGAGTCCGTTCCAGCAGGCGCAGATGTTCAGCCTGCAAGACGAAAACATCCACAACATCGCCATCGACGGCGTGTTCGACGACTGCCAGGACATCGTCAAGGCCGTGTCCAACGATCTGGCGTTCAAGCGCGCATACAAAATCGGCACTGTCAATTCAATCAACTGGGCGCGCCTGCTGGCGCAGGTGGTGTATTACTTTGCGGGGTATTTCAAAGCAATTAAGGCCCCCACGCTTGTCGCTTCGCGTACTGCGCTGCCCCCCGAGGGGGCCGCTGCGCCTGCGGACTGGCAAAGCCAGGTCCGCGGCCCTGACTTGCAGGACATGGCGGGCCTGCCTAAAGTTAGCTTTGCGGTTCCATCGGGCAATTTCGGCAATGTCTGCGCCGGCCATGTGGCGCGGATGATGGGCCTGCCGATCGACAACCTGGTCGTCGCCACGAACGAGAACGATGTGCTCGACGAGTTCTTTCGCACTGGCATTTACCGGGTTCGCGCCGGCGCCGACACGCATGAAACCTCCAGCCCGTCGATGGACATTTCCAAGGCGTCGAATTTCGAGCGTTTCATCTTCGACCTGCTGGGCCGCGATGGCGCCAAAACCAGGCTGCTTTTTGAAGACCGGCTTTCAAGCAAGGGCAGCTTCGATCTGAGCGCCGATCCTGCCTTCGCATCCGCCACGCGGCATTATGGTTTTGTCAGCGGCAAAAGCACGCACGCCGACCGAATCGCGACGATCAGGAGCGTGTTCGGCCGCTATGGCGCGATGATCGACACGCATACCGCCGACGGTCTGAAGGTGGCGCGCGAGCGGCTCCGCACGGGCGTGCCGATGATCGTTCTGGAGACCGCGCTGCCCATTAAATTCGCCGCGACGATCGAAGAAGCGCTCGGCCAGGCGCCGCCGCGTCCCGAGCGCTTCAACGGCATCGAAGCGTTGCCCAAGCGCGTCAAGGTACTGCCCGCCGATACGGCCGCCATCAAGCGCTATATTGCCGAAAATGTGCATTAAATCAGCCTTTCACGCTTATTCCACGGGCGAAGTCAGCTATCAATTTAATAGTTTTCACGTTTTTTGGACATCCGGCGCATGAACGTGGTCGGATTTGCCGGCTATTCGGGCTCGGGCAAGACCACACTGCTTGAAAAGCTGATCCCGGCGCTGAAGCGGCGCGGCCTGCGGGTGTCGGTCGTCAAGCATGCGCATCACCGCTTCGACATCGACCACCCCGGCAAGGACACCTTTCGCCACCGTGCGGCTGGCGCGTACGAGGTCCTGGTGGCGTCGCAACACCGGCTGGCGCTGATGCGCGAGTTCGAGCAGCCCGGCGCGCCGACGGTGCATCAGTTGATTGCCGAGCTGCACCAAGACGTCGATTGGGTGCTGGTCGAAGGCTTCAAGGACAGCGACTTGCGCAAGATCGAAGTCTGGCGCGCGTCGTCGGGCAAGCCGACACGCTACCAGGAAGACGAGCTGGTCGTGGCTATCGCCACCGACGCGCCCAGCCGGCTGCCCGAGGCGACCTTGCGTCCGGTGCTGGATTTGAACGACGCCATCGCCATCGCCGACTTCCTGGTCAACAATCAGCAGCGCTTTCATTATTCGCTGGAAGACCGGCTCGGCTGAGCTGGTTTCAGCCGTTCCGGAAATTTGCCATGAGTTCAGTTTTGCCTTCTTCCGTCCCCGAAGCGCCGATGCGGACTGAGCGCGCGGCCCTGAAGCCGCTCGACCTGGCGCTGGCCGAGCTGCTGGCTTTCGCCTCTCCGCTGGCGTCGGCCGAAAGCGTTTCGACCTTCGATGCCGATGGCCGCGTGCTGGCGCGGGATGCGCTGTCGTGCATCGACGTTCCGGCGCACGACAACAGCTCGATGGATGGCTATGCGGTACGCTCGGACGACTGGGCCGGCGCCGCTGCTGTTTTGCAGGTCAGCCAGCGGATTGCGGCGGGCAGCAGCGGCGAACAGCTGGCGACAGCCAGCGCCGCGCGAATTTTTACCGGCGCGCCGATCCCGCCGGGCGCCGACGCGGTCGTGATGCAGGAAGACTGCGACGTAACCGCCGAAGGCGGCATTCGCATCCGGACGCAACCCCGGCCCGGCCAGTGGATACGCCGGCGCGGCGAAGATGTTGCCGCGGGCAAAGTCGTGCTGGCGCGCGGCACACGGCTCACGCCGGCTTCGCTCGGGCTGGCGGCCAGCATCGGCTTGGACACGCTGCAAGTCGCGCCGCGCGTGCGCGTTGCGCTGTTTTCGACCGGCGACGAGCTGGTCATGCCGGGCGAGGTCGCGCCGCAGGATATGAAGCCCGGCGCGGTCTACAACTCGAACCGGTTTTTCCTCAGCGCCTTGCTCAAGCGGCTGGGCTGCGAAGTCACCGACCTGGGCATCGTTCCCGACCGGCTGGACGCGACCGTCGCGGCGCTCGAAAGCGCCAGCCGCCAGCACGACCTGATCTTGACCAGCGGCGGCGTGTCGGTCGGCGAAGAAGACCACATCAAGCCCGCTGTGCAGGCGCTGGGCGAGCTCGACCTGTGGCAGATCGCCATCAAGCCGGGCAAGCCGTTTGCCTATGGAAAGATCAGCGCCGCCCATTTCATCGGCCTGCCGGGCAACCCGGTGTCGAGCTTCGTAACTTTTTTGCTGCTGGTGCGCCCCTTTATTCTCACGCTGCAGGGCGCTGCCGACGTGGCGCCGAAATCCATAGCGCTCCGCGCCCATTTCGACTGGCCGAAAGCCGACCAGCGGCGAGAATTCCTGCGCACCAGGCAAAACCAGGCGGGCGGGCTCGACCTGTTCGCCAACCAGAGTTCGGGCGTGCTGACTTCGGCGGTCTGGGGCGACGGGCTGGTCGACAATCCGCCCGGCCAGGCCATCGCCCGCGGCGACACGGTGCGGTTCATTCCCTTTTCATCGCTGCTGTTGTGAAGGCTGTTACCGCATGAAAGTCAGCATCAAATACTTCGCGTCGATTCGCGAGGCTATCGGCCAGGGCAGCGAACTGCGAGAAACTTCCGCCGCGACGCTTGCCGCGCTGCGCGACGAACTGCTGGCCGCCAGCCCGGCGCATGCCGCCAGCCTGGCGCGCGGCAAGGCGGTGCGAATGGCGGTCAACCAGGTCATGTGCGACGAATCGGCGCCACTAACCGAAGGCTGCGAAGTCGCGTTCTTTCCGCCCGTGACCGGAGGCTGAAGCGCATGACCGCGCGGGTAAGCATTCAGACCGGCGACTTCAACCTGGCCGAAGAGGTTGATGCGCTGCGCAGGGACGACAAACGCGTCGGCGCAATCTGCACTTTCACCGGCACCGTGCGCGACCGGAACATGGCCCCCACGCTCCCCGCTGCGCGTGGTTCGCTGCCCCCCGAGGGGGCTAGCCCCGCCTTGGGGCGGCCCGGCGGTGGGGCTGTCGGGTCGCCGCTGGCGTCGGACAGGGTGCTGTCGATGGAACTCGAACACTATCCCGGCATGACCGAAAAAGCCATCGAAGCGATGATCGACGAGGCGCTGGCGCGCTTCGATATTTTTGCCGTCCGGGTGATTCACCGCGTCGGCCTGTTGCTGCCGCTGGACCAGGTCGTGATGGTTGCCGTCACGTCGGCGCACCGCGGCGAAAGTTTTAAGGCGTGCGAGTTTTTGATGGACTACCTCAAGACCCAGGCGCCGTTCTGGAAGAAGGAAGAAACGCCCGCCGGCGCGCGCTGGGTCGATGCGCGCGTCAGCGACGACGCCGCGCTTGCGCGCTGGGGAATCCAGGGTCAAAACGGTTGATCGACCCGGCGCAAGCGCATTAACATTGAGCTAATCTACCGAAAACAGAACACCTGCCATGAAAACCAAGACGATTTTCGCCCTGCTCGGCGGGCTGATGATGGCATTTTGCAGCGGGTCGCAGGCGCAGGCCTGGCCCGGACAGACGGTCAAGATCATCGTGCCCTTCACGCCCGGCACCGGCATGGACACGATTGCCCGGACGGTGTCGCCCCGCCTTGCCGAACGGCTGGGCCAGCCGGTGATCGTGCAGAACGTTCCGGGCGCCAGCGGCAACATCGGCGCCGACAACGTCGCCAAG
>CAXSGT010000252.1:0-4140 GCA_964236835.1 uncultured Polaromonas sp. | reverse complement strand
CATGAAACTCCTCATGATCGACAACTACGACAGCTTTACCTACAACATCGTCCAGTATTTCGGCGAGCTGGGCGCCGAGGTCGAGGTCTTCCGCAACGACGAAATCGGCATTGCCGAGATCGACGCCCGGCTGGGCGCGGGTCGGCTCGACAGGCTGGTGGTCTCGCCCGGCCCGTGCTCGCCCGCCGAGGCCGGAATTTCCGTCGAAGCGATCCAGCATTTCGCCGGCCGGCTGCCGATTCTGGGCGTCTGCCTGGGCCATCAGGCGATCGGCGCGGCGTTCGGCGGCAGCATCGTCAGGGCGCGGCAGCTCATGCACGGCAAGACCAGCGTCATCACGACCATGCGGCAGGGCGTTTTCGCCGGCCTGCCTGAACAATTCACCGTCAACCGCTACCACTCGCTGGCGATCGAAAAAGCGTCGTGCCCCGAGGTGCTCGAAGTCACCGCCTGGACCGACGACGGCGAAATCATGGGCGTTCGGCACCGCGAGTTCGCCGTCGAAGGCGTGCAGTTCCATCCGGAATCGATCCTAACCGAGCACGGCCATGCGATGCTAAAAAACTTCCTGGAGCAGCGCGAATGAGGTTTGCTATGAAATTAATAGCTTATTGTGCCCGCCCTGTAAGCGCGAAAGGCCTAAATGATGCCTAAAATCGCTTTTGCCCCGCCAGCGAGCCAAATCCGTTGAAAATCGAGCCACCCATGCCCAACAGCCACAAGATCACCGCCAGCGAAGCGCTGCAGCGCACCATCGAGCACCGCGAAATTTTTCACGATGAAATGCTGCACATCATGCGGCTCATCATGAGCGGCGAGATGTCGCCGGTGCTGATGTCGGCGTTCATCGCCGGGCTGCGAGTGAAAAAGGAAACCATCGGCGAAATCACCGCCGCCGCGCAGGTGATGCGCGAGTTTTCGACCAAGGTGCACGTCGCCGACACGACCCACCTGGTCGATATCGTCGGCACCGGCGGCGACGGCTCGCACACCTTCAACATCTCGACCTGCGCCATGTTCGTCGCCGCGGCCGCCGGCGCGCGCGTCAGCAAGCACGGCGGGCGCAGCGTCAGCAGCAAATCGGGCAGCGCCGACGTGATCGAGTCGCTGGGAATCAACATCCACCTGCCGCCGGCGGCGATCGCGCGCTGCATCGACGAGGTCGGCATCGGCTTCATGTTCGCGCCGAACCACCATCCGGCGATGAAAAACGTCGCGCCGGTGCGCAAGGAGCTCGGCATCCGGACGATTTTCAATATCCTCGGGCCGCTGACCAACCCGGCGGGCGCACCGAACATTCTGATGGGCGTGTTTCACCCCGACCTGGTCGGCATCCAGGTGCGCGCGCTGCAGCGCCTGGGCGCCGAGCATGCGCTGGTGGTCTATGGCAAGGACGGCATGGACGAGGTTAGCCTGGGCGCCGGAACGCTGGTGGGCGAACTCAAGCATGGCGAAATCACCGAATACGAAATCCACCCCGAAGACTTCGGCATGCCGATGGCCGGCAACCGTGCGCTGCGGGTTGAAACGCCCGAGCAGTCCAAAGCCATGCTGCTCGGCGTGCTGGAAAATCAGCCGGGCGCGCCGCGCGACATCGTGATTCTCAACGCCGGCGCCGCGCTGTACGCGGCGAATGTCGCCGAGTCGATGCAGTCGGGGCTTCACCTGGCGCGCGCGGCGCTCGAATCGGGCGCCGCCAAGGCGCGCCTGCGGCAGCTCGTTTCCCTGACCAAAATCCTGGCCGCCTGACGCGGCTCTGCTCAATTCTCTCAATACCATGTCCGACATCCTGAACAAGATCACCGCCGTCAAGCGCGAAGAAGTCGCCGCCGCCATCGAACGCAAACCGCTCGCCGCCATGCGCGCGGACGCCGAATCGCGCCTGCTTACGCGCGACTTCACCGGCGCGCTGCGCGCCAGGATCGCCGCGGGCAAACCGGCGGTGATTGCCGAAATCAAGAAAGCCAGCCCGTCCAAGGGCGAGCTGCGCGCCGACTTCATTCCCGCCGACATCGCCCAGTCGTATGCCGAATCCGGCGCGGCGTGCCTGTCGGTGCTGACCGACCAGACTTTTTTCCAGGGCAGCGTCGATTATTTGAAGCAGGCGAGGGCGTCGTGCGGCCTGCCGGTGCTGCGCAAAGACTTCATCATCGACGCCTACCAGGCGTATGAATCGCGCGCCATGGGCGCCGACTGCGTTTTGCTGATCGCCGCCTGCCTGGACGATGCGCAGATGTCGGCATTCGAAGCGATTGCGATGTCGCTCGACATGGCGGTGCTGGTCGAGGTGCATGACGAGGCCGAACTGGAGCGCGCGTTGAGGCTGAAGACGCCGCTGATCGGCGTCAACAACCGCAATCTGAACACTTTCGAGGTGTCGCTGGACACGACCCTGAGGCTTATGCAAAAGGTGCCCGCCGACCGCCTGCTCGTCACCGAGTCGGGAATTTCGACGCCGGAAGATGTTAAACGCCTGCGCGATGCAAAAATCAATGCGTTTCTGGTCGGCGAAGCCTTCATGCGGGCCGACGACCCGGGCGCCGCGCTGGCGCATTTGTTCGGCGAATAAAAAAGGAGCTTGTCATGGCGCAGGAGCGACTTTCCGGAACATCCGCAGGCGTAGCGGCAGCAGCGCCTGATCAATTGGCGAGCGCCGATCCGTCGGACTGGCCGGTGGCGCCGGGCTGGCGGCCTTTGGTCGATGAATTTTTCGCTAGCCAGGCCGGCCGCGGGCTGCTGGAATTTCTTCAGAGCCGGCTTGACGACGGCGCGGTGATCTTTCCACCTCGGCCCTTGCGCGCGCTCGAACTCACGCCGCCGGAGGAAGTTCGCGTCGTCATCCTGGGCCAGGATCCTTACCATGGACGCGGCCAGGCCGAAGGGCTGGCGTTTTCCGTCGCGCCCGGCGTGGCGCTGCCGCCGTCGCTGCGCAATATCTTCAAGGAACTGCAGCGCGACCTGGGAACGCCGCCGCCGAAGTTTCCGGCGCCGGGCGGAAGCTTGGTGAACTGGGCGACGCATGGCGTGCTGCTGCTCAACACCTGTTTGACCGTCGAAGAAGGCCGCCCTGCCAGCCACGCCGGCAAAGGCTGGGAACTGCTGACCGACAGCGTGATACGCCAGGTGTCGGCGGGCGCCCAGCCGGCGGTGTTCATGCTCTGGGGCTCGCATGCCCAGGCCAAGCGCGCGCTGATCGATGGCAGCCGGCACAAGGTGCTGCTGGCCAACCATCCGTCGCCGCTGTCGGCGTTGCGGCCGCCGCTGCCTTTCATCGGCTGCGGGCATTTTTCGCAGGCGCGCGCCTGGCGCGATGAACATTCAAAAGCCTGACGGTCTTAAGGGTCGGAGGGCAACTGCTTAAATCGAAACATGGCATAATCCGTGGTTCGCTTGAAGGATGGGTGCCCGAGTGGCTAAAGGGGGCAGACTGTAAATCTGTTGGCTAACGCCTACGCTGGTTCGAATCCAGCCTCATCCACCAAATTCATGAGTGAGAAGTCATGGCAAATGGGCATCGAATAGCGAATTGATCTGATCTGGCAGAACTGCGCGGGAGTAGTTCAATGGTAGAACCCTAGCCTTCCAAGCTAATGACGCGGGTCCGATTCCCGTCTCCCGCTCCAAAGCGCCAGAAGCGTTGCGGAATTTTCCGGTCGTTTGCATCGATGTGTTAGCGCGAGGAGATTTTGAATTCAGGCCCATTTGGCTCAGTGGCAGAGCACTCCCTTGGTAAGGGAGAGGTCCCGGGTCCGATTCCCGGAATGGGCACCATATTTTTCGCTGGCGCGGCCCAATTTTTCATATTGTGATTATTGAGATCTGCGACGGCTTGTTAATCGATTGAAGTTGTAGCTTTTCGGAGTTAAGAAAAAATGGCAAAAGAGAAGTTTTCCCGCACCAAGCCGCACGTCAACGTAGGCACCATCGGCCACGTCGACCACGGCAAGACCACCTTGACCGCGGCGATCACCAGCGTGCTCGCGGCCAAGTTCGGCGGCACCGCCAAGGCGTACGACCAGATCGATGCGGCGCCAGAAGAAAAAGCGCGCGGCATCACCATCAACACCGCCCACGTCGAGTACGAAACCGCCAACCGCCACTACGCGCACGTCGACTGCCCCGGCCACGCCGACTACGTGA
>CAXSGT010000251.1:0-4142 GCA_964236835.1 uncultured Polaromonas sp. | reverse complement strand
CCACCCGACTAATGCCTCAGGCTACTTGAAAATCGAGTTTCTCAGGGACGACTAACTATGCCCGCAGTGCTTGCGCAAAGGCACTTATTCATTCAAGATTCAGGTCCTGGATCTTGCGCGTGATGGTGTTGCGCCCGATACCCAGCTTGTGCGCCGCTTCGATGCGCCGGCCGTGCGTGCTGGCCAGCGCCGTCTGAATCAGGCGCGACTCGAAGCGCCGGGTCAGCACGTCCCAGACATCGCTGCGCCCTGCCGTCAGCAGCGCTAAGGCTTCGGCTTCGAGTCCGTTTTCCCAGTGTTTCCAGGGCGGCAGGCTTGCCGCGGCGCCGTCGGCCAGCGGCGGCGCCAGGTTTTCGGCAGGCTCGACCGCCAGCGACGGGACGGTTGAGGTCATGCGCTCCGGCCGCGGTACTTCAAGTCTTTCGGCCTGCGCCAGCGGCCGGGCCGAATCCTGCGTCGCGCTCAGCACTTCGGGCGGCAAATCCTTTGCCTCGATCACCTGCGCCGGCGCCATGACGGTCAGCCAGTGGCAAATGTTCTCCAGCTGGCGCACATTGCCGGGAAAACCGAAATAGCTCAGCTGCTGCAGCGCCGCGTCCGAAATCCGCTTCGGCTCGACGCCGAGCTGGCTGGCGCTTTGCTGCAGGAAATGCCGCGTCAGCATCGACACATCCTCGCGCCGCTCGCGCAACGCCGGAAGCCGCAGCCGGATCACGTTCAGGCGATGAAACAGGTCCTCGCGAAAGCTGCCTTCCTTGACACGCTGCTCCAGGTCCTGGTGCGTCGCCGCGATCACGCGCACATTGGCCTTGACGGCGTTGTGGCCGCCGACGCGGTAGAAATTGCCGTCGCTCAGCACCCTGAGCAAGCGCGTCTGCAGGTCGAACGGCATGTCGCCGATCTCATCGAGGAACAGCGTGCCGCCGTCGGCCTGCTCGAAGCGGCCGCGCCGCAGCGTCTGCGCGCCGGTGAATGCGCCGCGCTCGTGGCCGAACAGCTCGCTTTCGAGCAAGTCCTTCGGAATGGCCGCGGTGTTGATGGCGATGAACGGCGCGTTGGCGCGCGGCGAGTGCTTGTGCAGCGCGCGCGCCACCAGTTCCTTGCCCGAGCCCGACTCGCCGGTAATCATCACCGTCACCATGCTCTGGCTCAGCCGGCCGATGGCGCGAAACACGTCCTGCATGGCCGGCGCTTGGCCCAGCATCTCGGGCGCCGCGGCCATGCGCTCTTCAGCCACTTCCTCGCGCTGGCTTTCCTCAACGGCGCGGCGAATCAGCTCGACCGCCTTGTGCAGGTCGAACGGCTTGGGCAGGTACTCGAACGCGCCGCCCTGGAAGGCCGAGACGGCGCTGTCGAGGTCGGAAAACGCCGTCATGATGATGACCGGCAGGCCGGGCAGCTTCGCCTTGACCTTTTCCAGCAGATCCAGCCCCGAGCCGCCGGGCATGCGGATGTCGCTGACCATGATTTGCGGCCCGTCGGCTTCGCAGGCGGTGTCCAGCGCCGCCAGCACGTCGCGCGGGCTGGTGAAGCTGCGCGTCGGCAGGTTTTCCCGCAGCAAAGCTTTTTCCAGAACAAACCGGATCGACTGGTCATCGTCAACAATCCAGATCGGCTTCATGTGTCCTTGTCCTTTGCTGCGCGCTTGTCGCCTTGATGAATGCCGGCCACCCTCAAGGCAACGGTATCAGCAGCTTGAAGTCGGTCTGGCCTGGCCGGCTGTCGCACTCGATCAAACCGTGGTGTTGCTGGACAAAAGTTTGCGCCAATGTCAGCCCCAGTCCGGACCCGCCTTCCCGCCCCGACACCAGGGGATAGAAAATCCGGTCTTTGATCGAGTCCGGCACGCCCGGTCCATTGTCGATCACATGCAATTCCAGTGCCAGGCGGTAGCGCTGCTTGCCGAAGGTGACCTGCCGGGCGATCCGGGTGCGAAAGGTAAGCCGCGCATCGCCGCAGGCGATACGCTCGGCCAGCACCTGGGAGGCGTTGTGGGCGATGTTGAGCACCGCCTGGATCAACTGCTCGCGGTCGCCGCGAAAGTCGGGAATCGAGGTGTCATAGTCGCGCACCACCCGCAGCCCTTTGGGAAATTCGGCCAGGATCAGCGAGCGCACACGTTCGCAGACCTCGTGAATGTTCACATCGCCAACCAGATGCGGGCGCCGGTGCGGCGCCAGCAGCCGGTCCACCAGCGTCTGCAGCCGGTCGGCTTCATGGATGATGACCTGGGTGTATTCGGTCAGGTCTTTGCTGATGTCCATCTGCAGCAGCTGCGCCGCGCCGCGAATGCCGCCCAGCGGATTCTTGATTTCGTGCGCCAGGTTGCGGATCAACTCCTTGTTCGCCTGCGCCTGGTCCATCAGCCGCTCTTCGCGGTCTTGCTTGGCCTGCTGCTCGAGCGGCAGCAATTCGACGATCGCCTCGCCCGGCGTATCGGTCTGGGCGACTACCACATGCACCGGCATCGGCTCGTGGTTCAGGCGCTTGAGCCAGGCATCGTAGCGCAGCGCGGCGAATTCATTGCTGCCCGCGCCTTCCAGCGCATGCTTGAGGATATGCGGCTCGGTAAAGCACTCTGAAAGCTGTGAGCCTTCGATAGTCCGGCGCGAGGTGCCGAGCGCGTCTTCCAGCGCCGCGTTGGCGAACACCACGCGGCCATCGGTGCGCACCACCGCAACCAGTGTGGCCAAGAGGTCGAAGGCCTGAAAGCGCGGAATCGCCGAAATTGGCGAGGCCGATGAGAGGCGGGTGGTGGATGGTTTTTTCAAACCGTCCATTTTCGCGTAAAAGCCACGTCAACCCAGCTCAGTTGGCCACCGGCAAACGTGAAATTTCGCGCTTCAAGCCTGCGATATCGCTTTGGGTGCGGGCAATGCCCTCTTTGAGTTCGGCCACCCGATCGAGGTAACGCTGATAGTTCCGCCCTTCGATGCCCTGCTTTTCAGGCTCGCCGTTGTTGTATTCCTTGAGTTGTTCGGACAGCCTGGTTTCGGATTTTTTCAACTCCGACTGCAAAATAATGCGTGAATCACTGTCGCGGGCGCGCTGCTCGACACTGCCTTCGCTGCGCGGAGCGCCCGAAATCGGCGCCGTGACAAAGCGTGGAGGAGGTTTCGCAGCAGGCGTTCCCTGCACCACGGTCACGTTTCCGCCAACGACCACTTTGCAGCCGCGAGACTGGGCATCCTTGGCGTTATTGATGTATTCGGGCGTGCCGCCTGGGCCATCGGCACAGCGGTAAATTTGTTGCGCCCAGACGCCATTGCCAAACAGCAAAAGTGACAACAGGGAGATCGATAAGGTGTTTTTCATAAGGAGTTGCCATTGCCTGGACACGCTTGAAAAGCATTCTGCCCGGAACAAGAGCGTCTATGAGTATGCTGCAAAGCTAAAAAAATGCAAGATTCCTTGCATATATCCTTGGTATAGGCATAAAAAAGGACAGCCGGTGCCGTCCTTTTTTTAAAAATCTGTTCACCTTTGAAAGTGAACGACTAAAACCCTGCTGAATTGATTACAGCGAGTAATACATCTCGAACTCGATCGGATGCGTTGCCTGGCGCAAGCGCGTGACTTCGCCCATTTTAAGCTCGATGTAGGCGTCGAGCATGGTGTCGCTGAACACACCGCCCTTGGTCAAAAAGCCGCGGCCGGCGTCGAGCGCCTCCAATGCTTGGTCAAGGCTGTGGCAGACGGTTGGGACTTTTGCATCTTCCTCGGGCGGCAGGTGGTACAAGTCCTTGGTGGCGGCCTCGCCCGGATGGATCTTGTTTTCGACGCCGTCGAGGCCGGCCATCATCAGCGCCGCGAATCCGAGGTAGGGGTTCATCAACGGATCGGGAAAGCGCGCCTCGATGCGGCGAGCCTTGGGATTGGCCACATAAGGAATGCGTATCGAAGCCGAGCGGTTTTTCGCCGAATACGCCAGCTTGACCGGCGCCTCATAGCCGGGAACCAGCCGCTTGTAGCTGTTGGTGCCGGGATTGGTGATCGCGTTCAGCGCCCGGGCGTGCTTGATGATGCCGCCGATGTAGAACAGCGCGAAGTCGGACAAGCCGGCATAGCCGTCGCCGGCGAACAGGTTCTTGCCGTCCTTCCAGATCGACTGATGCACATGCATGCCCGAGCCGTTGTCGCCG
>CAXSGT010000250.1:0-4193 GCA_964236835.1 uncultured Polaromonas sp. | reverse complement strand
TCTGCAGCTGCAGCCCCATCTGCTCGGCGATGTTCATGAACAGGTTGTTGAACACTTCCAGCAGCACCGGATCGACGCGCGTTCCTGCTGCGAATTCCATAGCACGCGGCACCCGCCTGGAAAGCGCCAGATGGTCGAACGTCGTCAGGTTCGCTTGCCAGCCGGGCTCGACCACGGTGGTCGCATTCTTCTCGGCGATGATCGCCGGGCCGGCGATGACGTCGCCCGGCCGCAGGTCTTCCCGAACGATCAAAGCTGTGTCAATCCAGCAACCGCCGGAATACATGCGGACGGTGTCGCGGCGCGGCGCTTCGCGTGGTTTGTGAACCGCGTGGCGCCGCTCGGCAGGCACGTCGATCAAGACGATGGCCTCGACCGAGACCGCCTCGACGACTAGGCCTTTGCCCCGCATCAGGAATGCAAAGCGCTGCTTGTAAGCGGACTCGAAGCCAGCTTCAATCCGCGCCAGACTGCCAAACGGGACGATTAGCGCCGAGTCGCTGCCCTCATAGCGCACATGAATGCGCCGGTGGGTGGTGATGGCACCCGCGCCGGCGTGCTGGCGCCGCAGCTCCGCTTCAGCCGCAGCCGCGAGCTGGTCCAGCGTGCCGGCGATTTCCGGCAGCGCGGCGCTATCGAGCCCGAGTTCGATCGCCTGCTCGCGAATCACGTGCTGGTCGGCCAAGCCCATGCCGTAGGCGCTTAGCACTCCCGCCAGCGGATGCACGAAGACGCGCGTCATTCCCAGCGCGTCGGCGACCCGGCAGGCGTGCTGGCCGCCGGCGCCGCCGAAGCACTGCAGCGTGTAGCGCGTCACGTCGTAGCCGCGCGCGACCGAAATTTTCTTGATCGCGTTGGCCATCTGCTGCACCGCGATGTCGATAAAGCCTTCGGCGACGGCCTCGGCGCTGCGGCCGGCTTTTTGCGCCAACTTGTCGAATCCTGACCGCGCCGCTTCCAGGCTCAGCGGCTCGTTACCGTTCGGCCCGAACACCCTGGGAAACCAGCGCGGCTGCAATTTGCCGACCATGACATTCGCATCGGTCACCGTCAGCGGTCCGCCGCGCCGGTAGCTTGCCGGCCCCGGATTGGCGCCAGCACTTTGCGGGCCGACGCGAAAGCGCTCGCCATCGAATTTCAGGATCGAGCCGCCGCCGCTCGCCACGGTATGGATGCTCATCATCGGCGCGCGCATGCGCACGCCCGCCACCTGGGTCTCGAACTCGCGCTCGAACTCGCCGGCGTAATGCGACACGTCGGTCGAGGTGCCGCCCATGTCGAAGCCGATCACCTTGTCGATGCCCGCCATCGCCGCCGTCCGCGCCATGCCGACGATGCCGCCCGCCGGCCCGCTCAGAATGGCGTCCTTCCCCTGGAACGCATGCGCGTCGCTCAAGCCGCCCGACGACTGCATGAAAAACAGCTTCACGCCCGGCATTTCGCCGGCGATCTGATCGACGTACCGGCGCAGGATCGGCGACAGGTAGGCATCGACGACGGTGGTGTCGCCCCGGCTGACGAACTTCATCATCGGGCTGGTTTCATGCGATGTGCTGATCTGCGTAAAGCCGATCTCGCGGGCGATTTGGCCGGCGGCTTTTTCATGCGCGGTATGGCGCCAGCCGTGCATAAAAACGATCGCAACGCTTCGCAGCCCTTGCTGGTATTGCGCAAGCAGCTCTGTTTTCAATAGCGCTTCGTCGAGTGGCTGCAACACCTCGCCGTGCGCGCCGACGCGCTCCCGCGCTTCGACCACGGCGCTGTGGAGCAGCTCGGGCAGCACGATGTTGCGGTCGAACAGCCGGGGCCGGTTCTGGTAGGCGATGCGCAGCGCGTCGCGAAAGCCGCGCGTCGTGACCAGCAATGTCGGCTCGCCCTTGCGCTCCAGCAGCGCGTTGGTCGCGACCGTCGTTCCCATCTTCACGCACCCGACCACATCCGCCCGGATGGCCTCGCCCATCTTCAGCCCCAGCAGGCGGCGGATGCCGGCGATCGCCGCGTCGCGGTACTGCTCCGGGTTGTCGCTCAGCAGCTTGTGCGTCGCCAGCGAGCCATCGGGCTTTCTCGCGACGATGTCGGTGAAGGTGCCGCCGCGGTCGATCCAGAACTGCCAGCGTCTGGCGATATCTTCTTGCGCCATCTTTTTTACTACCTCGTCATCAAGAGCGTGGGCAATGCCGACCGAACGCCGGCCCAAAGCCATTCTGCCGCGACATTGCGCGTCAGGCAGTCCTTTTTCCACTGAGGGTAGCCATTTCAGACAGCGCCGTCGTACCGGGCAAAATGCCTGCCATGCTGTCTGTGGTTGCAATCTGTGTGGGCGCCTCGCTCGGCGCGCTTTCCCGCTGGGGTCTGGGGCTCTGGCTCTCGCCTGGCGGCATGATCCCCTGGGGTACGCTGGCCGCCAACCTCATCGGCGGCTACCTGATCGGCGTTTGCATCGCCGTTTTCCAGGCCATGCCGCAGATTGACCCGGTCTGGCGGCTGCTGCTGATCACCGGTTTTCTCGGCGGGCGGCGGACCTTTTCAAAGTATTCGGCCGAGGTCGTGGCGTATTTGATGCACGAGCGCTACGGCCTGGCCGCAGTCACCGCCCTTCTGCATGTGGCGGGCTCGCTGCTGATGACGGCGGCGGGAATCAGAACGGCTATGTTTTTTATAGCTGCTCACTCAGGCTAGGGGGGCGCGGAGCCAATTTTATAACTGTATGGAGGAATCCATTGCGCCGGATGGACCTGACCGTAAGGTGGCGCTCGCGCATCTGTGCGTAACCAGCGAAAGACGATGCCTATGCTGGTGTGTAACGGGATACCTGAATCTGATCGGAATGCCTGCGAACCCGCGCCACGTCATAGGCGAGTTGCATTCTTAAAAGATGGTCCATTTTTGGCCCGAAGGCTTTTTCGATTCTTAACGCCATTTCCGGAGTCAGGGACGCGTTCGCATTCACCAGGTCGGACAAGGTGGCGCGGCGTACACCCAGCGCCTCGGCAGCCGCGGACACGGTCAGGCCCAGCGGTTCAATGATCTCGGTGCGGATCAAGTCGCCCGGATGCGGTGGGTTTTGCATGGGCATAAGGTCTCCTAGTGATAGTCAATCAAATCCAAAATGCTGGCAGTATTGGTTGATTCTTCGTACTGAAAAATCATTCTCCAATTGCCACTTACCGTCAGGCTCCAGAATCCTTGGAGGTCGCCCTTCAAGGAGTGCAGCCTCCAGCCGGGGAAAACCGCTAAATCATCCAGCCTGGCAGCGGTTTCCATGGCAAAAAGCAGTTTGCGAAGCTTGTCCACCGTCGAAGTCTGAACGCCCTTTGCATTGTTTTCTTCATAGAGCAGGCGCAGGCCTTTATGGCGGATGCTTTCAATGCGCATGGGTTTTCATAGGGTCTTATTATGTACGGTAATACCGTACAACGTCAAGTTTTAATACCGGACGGAATATCCGTCAACAGCCTCTCAAGACGATTTGCATCGGCGTGAAAATGACGATTATTTTTAGTGCGAATGAACAGCGCCTGGCGCAGTAGCCGCAGGCGCCGCCTTGGCAACCGGCACCGTCATCTCCACGCTGCTCTCAACCCCGCCAGCATCCTTGAGCTTAAGCGTCAGCGGGACCGTGCTTCCCGCCGGCAGCGGCTGTTTCAAATCCATCAGCATGAGGTGATAACCGCCGGACTTGAAGTCCACCGGCTTGCCGGCGGGCAAGTCGATCACCCGCGCCTCGCGCATGGTCATGACGTTGCCGTTCATTTTCATTTCATGCACTTCGGCGACGCCGGCCACCGGCGACGAGACGCCGATCAGGCGCGTCGCCGACCTGGCAGTGATACGCATGAAAGCGCCGGTGCTTGTCTGGCCCGCGACCGTCGCACGCACCCAGGCGCCGTGCACCTGAACCGGCCCGGTTTGCTTGACACTTTGTGCAAAAGCCGGCATTGCGAGCATGCAGACTGCGCTGACAGCTATGATTTTAGTAGCATTGATAATTTTCATGGTGCGTCTTTCAAAAGGGATGAGCTAACAAAAAAAGGCTCAAAGATCGAACTTCAGCTCGGCCACGTAGCTGCGCTGCGGATATGGATGAAAGTTCCAGTACTTGTAGTTGTTCAGATTTTCGATGCCGAACGCCGCCGTCACGACCTTGTTGACCTGCCAGCGCAGCCGCAGGTCGGCGGTGAAGTATTTGCTGA
>CAXSGT010000249.1:0-4257 GCA_964236835.1 uncultured Polaromonas sp. | reverse complement strand
GCCAGATCAAGACCGGCTCGCTGTCGCGCTCGGACCGCATGGCCAAGTACAACCAACTGCTGCGCATCGAGGAAGACCTGGGCGACGTCGCGACCTATCCGGGCCGCGCGGCGTTCTACAACCTGCGCCAGCGTTAATCAACAGCTTTCGCGGTCATCGGCACATGCTCAATCGCCTGTTTCTTCCGGTCGTTCTGGCGCTGCTGCTGGGGTTGTTCCAGGCGCAGCTCTGGCGCGGCAAAGGCAGCATTCCGGCGGTGCGCGACATGCAGCGCCGGCTCGACGGCCAGCTGGCGAAGAACGCCCTGGCCCAGGCCGGCAACGACCAGCTCGCCGCCGAAGTAAAAGACCTGCAGGAAGGGCTGGAAATGGTCGAGGAAAAGGCCAGAAGCGAGCTCGGCATGGTCAAGCCCAATGAAATGTTCGTGCAGATCACGCCCTGACACGCCACAACGCCGGCGCTACTACTGCACGGTCGAGGTCGGCGGCTGCTGCTGGATCGGGCGGGTAAAAATCTGCGCCGCATCGACCGGGTCGAACTCGTATTGCGCGCCGCAAAACTCGCACGCCACATTGACCTTGCCGCGCTCGGCGACGATGCTTTCGATTTCCGCGCTTCCCAGCCCGCGCAGCATGTTGCCGACGCGCCCACGTGAGCAGCTGCAGGCAAAGCTCGGCGCCAGCGGCGCGAAGCGCGTGAGCGGCTCCTCCCAGAACAGCCGGCGCAAGATCGTATCGACATCCAGGCTCAGGAGTTCCTCGCGCTTGAGCGTCGAGGCCAAAAGGGCGATGCGCTGATAGTCTTCGTTCACGCCGATCTGGTCCTCATTGGCTTGCCGGTCGGTCTGGCCTTCCAGGTTGCCCTGGCCTTTCACCGGCAGGCGCTGGATCAGGAGGCCGGCCGCCACCTGGTCGTCGGCGGCCAGAATCAATCGGGTGTCGAGCTGCTCGCTTTGCAGCATGTAGTGCTCGAGCACCTCGCCCAGGTTTTCGATTTTTTCATGCCGGTCGCCGAACAGCGGCACCACGCCCTGGTAGGGCTGCTGCCCCGGAAACTTGTTTTTCGGGTCGAGCGTGATGGCGCAGCGCCCCTCGTTGTTCAGGTTGACGAGCTGGCTCAGCGAGCTGCCCGGCTCGACCGCGCCGGTGACGGTGGCGGTGGCGCGCAGGCTCAGGTCGGGCTGCACTTCGGCGACCGCGAGCTTGACCGGTCCATCGCCGAAAATCTGCAAAATCAGAGCGCCGTCGAAGCTGATGCTGCTTTGCATCAGCGCGCCGGCCGCGGTCATTTCACCGAGCAGGCGCAGCACTTCGGCTGGGTAGCCGCCGGCGACGTGCCGGCGCTTGAGGATTTCCCGCCAGGCGTCGGTCAGGCGCACGATCATGCCGCGCACTGGCAGGCCGTCGAAGATGAATTTGTGGAGAATTTAGGCCTCCACGCTTGTCGCTGCGCGTACTGCGCTGCCCCCCGGGGGGGCGCTGCGCCTGCGGCCCGGCGAAGCCGGTTCCGCGGCCCCTGCTGGTGGGGAGGAGAAGCCGCTGCTGGCTTGTGTGTGGTTTGGTAGGGTCATGCTTTTGGTGTTGTTCAGGCTAACTTCTTTAGCCCGGCCTCAAAGCGCCGGGCATTCTTCACATAGTGCCGGCCGGCGTTTTTTAAACCCTCGATCTGCTCGGGCGAGAGCTGGCGCACCGCTTTGGCCGGGCTGCCCAGGATCATGCTGCCGTCGGGAAACTCCTTGCCTTCGGTGACGAGCGAGCCGGCGCCGACCAGGCAGTTTTTACCGATCTTCGCGCCATTGAGCACGACCGCCTGGATGCCGATGAGCGAGCCGTCGCCGATGGTGCAGCCATGCAGCATGACCTGGTGGCCGATCGTCACGTTCTCGCCGATCACCAGCGGCACGCCTTCGTCGGCATGCAGCACGCTGCCGTCTTGGATGTTGGAGCCGACGCCGATGGTGATGGCTTCGCTGTCGCCTCGGATCACGACGCCGAACCAGACGCTGCTGCCCTCGGCCAGCGTCACGTTGCCGATGACTTGCGCGCTGCCTGCGACCCAGGCGGTGTCGTGGAGGTCGGGTATTAGATCGTCGAGCTGGTAGATGGCCATGGCGTCCTCGATTTGGGTGGTGGGTACAAGCTTTTGATTGTAGGCAGGGCGCCGCGTGGACAGCCCTGAGCCTGACGCCCATCGCCGACAATCCGGCGATGACCGCCCTGCCCTTCGCACCCGAACTGCGCCAGCTCGCCCTGCAGGCGCTGCGAATGCCGGATTCACAACGAAAAGTGCTATTTACGCACTCCCTGTATGGCCAGGCAGCTACTCTTTTAATAGCGACCGAGGAAAGCTTTCAAGCGCCTCCCGGCCTGCCCGGCCGGCCTGCGCGGCCACACCTGCGCCCCCACCTGGCCATGCCCAAGCGCTCGCCGTTCACCGCCGCGGGTCTGGCCGCGCTGCTGCATGCCGTCACGCACATCGAGTTCAACGCCATCAATCTGGCGCTCGACGCCGTCTGGCGCTTTGCCGGCATGCCGCGCGCGTATTACCTTGACTGGCTGCGGGTGGCGGCCGAAGAAGCGCGGCATTTCAGCCTGCTGCAGGGCCTGCTCAACAGCATGGGTTATGGCTACGGCGATTTTCCGGCGCACACCGGGCTGTGGGACATGACGCAAAAAACCGAAGGCGACGTGCTGGCGCGCATGGCGCTGGTGCCGCGCACGCTCGAAGCGCGCGGGCTCGATGCGACACCGCCGATGCAGGCCAAGCTGCGCAAGGTCGGCACGCCCGATGCGCTCGAGGCCGTGGCGATCCTGGACATCATCCTGCGCGACGAAGTCGGGCATGTCGCAATCGGCAACCACTGGTTTCGCCACCTCTGCGGCCAACGCGGCCTGGAGCCGGTCGCCGCCTATGCGGCGCTCGCCCGGCAATACGGCGCGCCGCGGCTAAAAGGCCCGCTGAACCTCGAAGCGCGGCGCGCGGCGGGCTTTGATGCCGACGAGCTCGCCGCGTTGAATGCGGATACCTGAAAAGGACACGTCTGGTAACACAATTTCGGGTGATGGTGAAAAAATTTCAGCCGGGCTAGACTGATTTGGCATTGAAAGGAGTTGCCAATGTTCCGTCCCCTGACGCAGGGTGGCCCATCGAAGCTGCCGCGCCTGCCCGCCGACATCGCGCTGCGGCTGCCGCAGGGCCAGCAATTCGGCGCGCCCGACGCCCCGGTCAAGCTGTCGTTTTCCAGCTGGTCGAGCATTGCCTGGCTCAAGGCCGGCCGCATCGGCGCGCTGGCCGAGGATTATGTCGAGGGCAAGCTGCAGCTCGAAGGCAAGATGCGCGATGTCATGCGCGAGATGGCCAAGCTGCTTCGCGGCAACCCGCTCGACAGCGACAACAGCTGGTGGCCTGGCCTGCTGAAGCGAGTCAGGTCGCTCGCCTCGCACACGCCGACAAAAGACGCCGAGCAGATCGAGTTTCACTACGACGTGTCGGACGCGTTTTACGCGCTCTGGCTGGACCCGCGCCGGGTCTATTCGTGCGCCTATTACCCGGCAGGCGGCATGACGCTAGCGCAGGCGCAGGAAGCCAAGCTCGACCATATCTGCCGCAAGCTGCTGCTGCAGCCCGGCGAGCGCTTTCTGGACATCGGCGCCGGCTGGGGCGCGCTGCTGCTGTGGGCGGCAGAGCACTACGGCGTCGATGCCACGGGCATCACGCTGTCGAAAAACCAGCGCGCCTATGTGCAAAAGCTGATCGAGGACAAAGGCCTGGGCGGGCGCGTTCGCATCGAGCTGCGCGACTACCGCGACCTGCCGGAAGACCTGCCGTTCGACAAAATAGCGTCGGTCGGCATGTTCGAGCATGTCGGGCAGGCCAACATGAGCGCCTACTTCGACAAGGTCATGCGGCTGCTGGCCCCCGGCGGGCTCGCGATGAACCACGGCATCACCGCCGGCGGGCTGGAAAACCGGCAGCTCGGCGCAGGCATGGGCGACTTCATCGAGAAATACATTTTTCCCGGCGGCGAGCTGCTGCACATCAGCGCCGTCTTGGCGCACCTGGCGCGCTCCGGGCTGGAAATGGTCGATACCGAGAGTTTGCGGCCGCACTATGCCCGAACGCTCTGGGACTGGTCCGACGCGCTCGAAGCGAAGCTCGACGAAGCGCGCGCCGTGCTGGCCGCCGACGGCGGCTTGCAGCACGCCGAAAAAATCCTGCGCGCCTACCGCCTCTACCTGGCGGGCAGCGCGATGAGTT
>CAXSGT010000248.1:0-4300 GCA_964236835.1 uncultured Polaromonas sp. | reverse complement strand
GCTTGGCCGGGCCGCAGGCGCAGCGGCCCCCTCGGGGGGCAGCGAACCACACGCATTGACAAGCGTGGGGGCGATACTCTCCCACCAGCCAGGGCCGCGGCGCCGGCTTGGCCGGGCCGCAGGCGCAGTGGCCCCCTCGGGGGGCAGCGAACCACACGCAGTGGGGAGCGTGGGGGCCACATACCGGGGGAGGTTTGCGCCCTCGCCCACCGGTCCGCTGCATGCCGGCTCGCTGGTCGCGGCGCTGGCGAGCTGGCTCGATGCGCGCGCGCAGGCTGGCAGCTGGCTGGTTCGCATCGAAGACATCGACATGCCGCGCTGTGTCGCGGGCGCCGATCAGACCATTCTTGAACAGCTGGCGGCGTGTGGCTTGCTCCCCGACGAGCCACCGGCTTACCAGTCGCAGCGCGGAGCTTTGTACTACCAGGCGCTTGACCGGCTTGCCGCCGCGGGCCTGGCGTATTCCTGTGGCTGCACCCGGCAGGACATCGCCCGTGCATTGGTCGCGTCCGGCCAGCCGCGGCTAAGGCACGGCGAACTTGTCTATCCGGGTACTTGCCGCAAGGGCCTCAACGGCCGCGCCGCGCGGGCGTGGCGTTTCCTGACCGAAAAAAATGCGTCAAATACGGCGTTTACGCATACTGGACGGGAAAACTTAGCTATTGAATCAGTAGCAAATACACCGATGGCCTGCCGGGACGGCGAAGTGGCCTGGCATGACCGCCGGCTCGGCGATCAACGCCAGAATGTCGGCCGTGAGGTCGGCGACTTCGTGCTCAAGCGGGCCGACGCTCTATGGGCCTATCAGTTGGCGGTGGTCGTCGATGACGCGGCTCAGGGCGTCACCGATGTGGTGCGCGGCGCAGACCTGGCCGACAACACGGCGCGGCAAATCCTGCTGCAGCGCGCGTTGGGGCTGCCGACGCCGCGCTACCTGCACACGCCGCTGGTGCTGGGCGCGAACGGCGAAAAGCTGTCCAAACAAAACGGCGCGCTGGCGCTGGACTTGTCGCAGCCGCTCGAAGCGTTGAACCGTGCCGCGGGTATGCTGGGCCTGCGGCCGCAAACCGGTGAAATCGCCGATGCGCTGGCGGCGTGGGTGGGTCAGTGGCGCGATGCCGTTCGCATTGGCTGACCCCATTGCCCAAGGCAAGCGGTTCGCATCGGCGGTGCGCTGGCGGCGCCGCATCAGCGGGCCGGGCCCTAAAATCGCCTAGTGACCGACTCCTCACTTTCGCAGCCGCGCGCCATTCGCAGTTTCGTGCGCCGCACTGGCCGCACCACCGCCGGCCAGGCCAAGGCGTTTGCCGATGTCGGCCCGCGCTTTTTGTTGCCCTACACTGCAATAGCGATGGAGTTCGACGCCGTTTACGGGCGCGCGGCGCCGGTCATCCTGGAAATCGGCTTCGGCATGGGCGAAGCCACGGCGGATATCGCCGCGCTGATGCCGGAGACGAATTTCCTCTGCTGCGAAGTGCATACGCCGGGCGTCGGCGCGCTACTCAAGCGCATCGACGAACACGGCCTGACCAATATCCGCATCGTTCAGCACGACGCGGTCGAGGTGCTGGACCACATGCTGCCGCCAGCCAGCCTCGCCGGCATTCACATCTTTTTTCCTGACCCCTGGCACAAAGCCAGGCACCACAAGCGCCGGCTGATCCAGCCGCCGCTGGTTGCCAAGCTGGCGGCGCGCTTGACGCCCGGCGGCTATCTGCACTCTGCAACCGACTGGCAGCCGTATGCCGAGCAGATTCTCGAGGTGTTGGCCGCCGAGCCGCTGCTGAAAAACACGGCGGACGCGGCCGGCGGCGGCTATGCGCCCAAGCCTGACTACCGCCCGCTGACCAAGTTCGAAAACCGCGGCCTCAAGCTCGGCCACGGCGTGTGGGACCTGGTTTTTAGCCGTCTTTAGTGGCGCTGCCTAGACCAGGCGGCCTGTCGAAATCGCAACTGCAAAAGCTCAGGTTTGGATGGATTGCCAATGCCGCAGGGCTACCGCGCCATTTCGATGAGTTCGATATCTTTTTTAAGCAAATCGTTGATCAGTGCTGAAAGATCAACCCCCTTGGCGCTGGCGAGTGCGGCAAGGGTGGTGTGTACCTGCTGCTCCAGATACACCGGCAGATTTAGCTGCGCATCGGCCTTGAAAAACTGGCCGCGCCTGGCGCCGGAGAAATCAATCTCGGCGGGCATGTCGTTCTCGTCAGTTACGATTTTGGTATTCATGGTATTTACCTGGCGAGGCTCGTTTTCATACTGCTGGCGTTCGCGTTTTGTAGCTTCGCGCGCTGAAATTATGCGCAGTTTTACATCGGTCGCACTGCTGTGCTGGTAGGTGTGGGACACCGCCAGCAACTTGCCATCGCTGGACATGCCTAGCGTAAACCACCGATCCTCGAATTCGCTGTGCGTGGCGTCGAATAACGTCAACGCCAGCGCGTCGAGCAGCACCGTGGCCGCCTGCATGAACGTCACGCCTTTATGCTTGGCGATATTGGATTGCGCCTTGACCGGGTCCCATGTGATATCGAGCTGCAACATATTCTTATCGGGAAGGCTTAAAGCAGCAGCATAAGATATTCAGACAACGCATGAAAGAGTCCAAGCTGGTCACCAATTCCCTTTTACCGATTGCGAGCAAGCAAAGCAGGCCGCTGCCCTGCGCGACGCGCGACGGCGTGTCCCCAAGCTGCGTCGGCTTGCCGGCGGGCGACTGGCCGACCTTTACCGACTTCCTCGTCCAGCGCTTCCCCGCCATCACCCGGCAAACGTGGCTGCAGCGCATGGCTGACGGGCTGGTCGTCGATGAGTTCGGCGGCCTGGTGACGGCGCAGCGGCCGTACCGGGCTCACACGCGTCTGTATTACTACCGCGCGCTGGCAGTCGAGCCACGAATACCTTTCGAAGCCGCCGTTCTTTTTCAGGACGCGCATCTGGTGGTGGCCGACAAGCCGCACTTCCTGCCGGTCACGCCTTCGGGCCGTTACCTGCAGGAAACGCTGCTGGTGCGGCTGAAAAACCTGCTCGAAATCGACTGCTTGACGCCGATTCACCGCATCGACCGCGAAACCGCCGGCCTGGTGCTGTTTTCAATCAATCCCAAGGAACGCGACGCCTACCAGGCGCTGTTCCGGCGGCACGAGGTCGGCAAGCACTATGAAGCGATTGCCCCGTGGCGCGCGGGACTGCGGTTTCCGGCGACGCGAAAAACCCGGATCGTCCAGGACGAGCCGTTTTTCCGGCAGCGCGAAGTTGCCGGCGAGCCGAACAGCGAGACATCCATTGACGTGCTGGAAATAAAAGGCGGCCTGGCGCGATACGCCTTGAGCCCCGTCACCGGCAAGAAGCACCAGCTGCGCGTCCACATGAGCGCGCTGGGAATTCCGATCCGCAACGACCGGATGTACCCGCCGGTCGAAGTGACGCCGGACGATGATTTCGCGCTGCCGCTGCGGCTGCTGGCGAAGTCGATAGCCTTTACCGACCCGCTGACCGGACAGGCGCGGCGCTTTGAAAGCCGGCTC
The DNA here is from genome assembly GCA_964236835.1 of uncultured Polaromonas sp. GTDB lineage: Bacteria > Pseudomonadota > Gammaproteobacteria > Burkholderiales > Burkholderiaceae_C > Polaromonas. The sequence goes on along the minus strand of CAXSGT010000248.1, from coordinate 773 downwards.
AGCTTGTCGCTGGAGTGAGGCCAAAAGCGCTGATACTATTATTTTGATAGCTGCTCACGCTTGCTAGATAATCGTAAACGGCCAATTTGACATATAAAAACGGCCCGGGACGATGAAATGGGAAGGTGCCAGCATCAGCGCGCCACGGGCAGCCGCACCTCGATGCGCGTCAGCCAGCGCACATGGCGCGGCCCCGAGCGGAACGCCCTGGTAGCGAATCGCAATTTGGGTTTCCTTGCCGTCCTGCGCCACGGTACGCTGGCCGGCATAGTCGCGGCGCCTGAGCGCCAGCAGTTCGGTCCGGCTGAGAGTCAAAGGCTGCCGCACCTCGCCAGTGATCTCCAGCGGCGCGGTTTGCGCCCACGCTCCCTGAACCGACAGCGCGACAAGCCAGCTTATGGCCGAGATGAATGCACGCATGGACATCGCGAGTTCTCTTTCAGGCCTGGCCGAAGCCGTGGCGCCTGCGCCGGCTCGCCCAACGCGCCAAAAGTCAGCGCCACCTTGCCGCCGCCCTGCGCCTCGAACTGTTGCGCCACGTCGGTCAGCGCCTCGCGCAGACTTCCCGCCGCATAGAGCCGCAGCGCCGGGGTTTGCGCGCACATACGGGCCACGACCGGCATTGCGGCGGCAGACCTCACCCATCCCATCCTATTTTGGTCATATTCGTCCTTAAAAATATCTTTCAATCTGTCACGGCGAACCAAAAATGGATTTGCATCCAAAGCCAGGCGCTACGCCACCAGCGCCACCGACTTGACCTGCGCCCACAC